>JBAUHR010000374.1:0-24773 GCA_049680385.1 Rubripirellula sp.
ATTGAACTTCGTTCATCAATAGCAGTGCCTGCAGCGGCGTATTGGTTCGCTCGCGGCGTGCCGTGCAAGATTCGCGGCTCGGTGCGTCCAGAGTCGCCATCTGTGGCGGTGCACTGGTTCGCTTCCAGAACATATAGACACTGCGGCGGTAAATTTTGTCGCCCTTATCGGCGACGAACTTGACGGTGTTGCTGCCGGAATATCCGACTGCTTGCCATAGCCCGGCCGGTTGCGGTGGTTTTACGCTGGGGCCGCCTTGGGAATCGATCAGCACGCCGGCCAATGCGAGCGATTGGTCACGTAACACTTCCGCATCCAAGCGGTGGCGCGGGCCGCGTGCCAGCAACCGGTTGTTCGGATCAATCCGCAGCATGTCACCATCGACCTTTGCCGAACGTTGGTAGGCGTTGCTCATCACCAATGACTTCATCAATCGCTTGACGTCCCAGCCGTGCGACTGGAAATCGGCGGCCAGCCAATTCAACAATTCTGGATGACTTGGCGGTTGTCCTTGACTACCAAAGTCTTCGCTTGTTTTCACCAATCCGGTACCAAAGACTTGTTGCCAAAAACGATTCACGGCAACGCGAGCGGTCAGCGGATGATTCGGCGCGGTCAACCACATCGCCAAACCTAGACGGTCATTGGGAGCATCCTTGGGCAGCGGTGGCAAGAACGAAGGTGTCGCTCGCTCGACCACATCGCCGGGTTGGTCGTACTGGCCGCGTTTTAGAAGGTGCGCCTGTCGAGGCTCGGCAAGTTCTTTCCAAACCAAGGTCGTGGGGATTTCCGCATCCAGCTTTTCTTTGGCAACTCGTGTTCCCTTTTCCTGGTCAATCAGTGCTAACCAATCGGGGTGCAAACAGTAGACTTTGCGAAAGTACTTTTGCAGCGAAGCCTTGATGTCGTCACTTCGTGAATCAGTTGGCGTCTTAACCAATTGACGTAATTTTTCGGGAACGTCGATTGCGGGTGAGCGGAATGCGTACGTCAATGCTGACTCGCCCGAATGGTTGATCAGTTTGATGTACAGGTCGTTGCCGCCTTTCTTCAGCGGCAGGTCGTATTCGTATTGCAGCGGATTCAGTTTGCCGTCGCCCTTGTGTCGACCGATTTCTGTTTTACCGAGATAAACGATGTGCCCATCATCAGCACCCAGCAACAGCGTGACGTTTTGGTCACCCGGTGCATCGATAGCTTGGTGCATGACCAAAACGGATGACCGATCGGTGACCGACGAAAGCTTGTTGACTTCGACCGGTGCCAAGTCACCGCGATGTTGCCAGCCATAGCGCCGACCGTCGTGATCAAAGACTTCGTCCGCTTTGAATTCTTTCTGCTGCGAAGCGAAACTCTTGTTGTAGCCAGGGTTCGGATTGTCGATGGCGAAAGGCCCGGCGGTATGGACATCGCCAAGTCGGACTTGTTGGTCCTTGGGAACCGCTGCGACCGAATCGCTAACCGACAATCGGATTTTGCGAAACTGGTGGCCAGCGTAAGTCGATTGGTATTTCAAGTGAATGCGAATTTTCGCGTCCTCGCCCTCGGCGACGAACGACGGAATGCTGAACCATGCAGATCGACCGCCGACTTGTTCGTGGCCTGCTGCGGCCCATCCCGTGGCTTCGTCAACCTTGCCATCGAATGCGTTGCCAATCGCGAATTGATCGCCCGATTGTTCGATGTCGGCGAATCCGCCGGCGATGGGAACTTCCATCCATTGCCCGGGCGTGCTGGAATCGGTCGTTTCGATGGTGATTTCGGACAGCACGACGTTGCCGTTTGACGAGGCTCCGACGCGATTCTTGGGATTGTCGGCCAATGCTTCTAAGTAAAGCGTTTGCCACTGGATACCACTTGGGATGGACGCGGTGACCGTGGTCACGTCCTTGTTCGCGGCGTCGCCGACCAACTCAATCGCGCCGTCGTCGTGTACCTTCATCGAAGCCTTTGCGTCGGACGTTACTTCGCTCGGGTGCAATGCTTGGAAACGCGGTTCGGAATCGTCGCCAAGCGAAAGTTCCCAGGCTTGTTGGGCAGCGTCGACACTTGCGATCGGTCCTTCTTTCTCTGCGGCCAAACTGACCAGCAACGACGAGAACTCGGAAAGCATCGCCGTTTGTTCGTCGCTGGGGACGCGAATCACTGGCGCATGGTCCTTGACGTTACCGTCCATGGCTCGGCCATCAAGGCTGTTGAAGTACGCAAGCAGTGAGTAATAGTCACGCTGAGAGATAGGATCGAATTTGTGATCGTGGCAAACCGCGCAGCCTGTCGTTAGTCCTAGAAAAATAGTGCCAAAGGCGTCGGTGCGGTCGATGCAGTTACGGGCGAACACTTCGTCATAGATGGAACCACCTTCGTTGGTGGAAACGTTCAGACGGTTAAACCCGCTGGCGATACGATCTTGGTCGGTCGCATCGGGCAGTAAGTCGCCGGCCAATTGTCGCGTGATGAATTCATCAAAGGGCATGTTTTCGTTAAAGGCACTGATCACCCAATCACGATACGGCCACATCTCGCGATAATTATCCAAGTGCAATCCATGCGTGTCGGCATACCGGACCAAGTCCAGCCAATAGCGACCGACATGTTGGCCGAAGTGATGCGATTGCAGCAGGCGATCGACAAGCCGTGAATAGGCGCCGGGTGCGGTGTCGTTCTCGAACGCCGCTATTTGTTCTCGCGTCGGCGGTAATCCGACAAGATCTAAACAGACTCGCCGCAACAACGTTCGCCGATCGGCGCGGGTGTTTAGGGTTAGGCCCGCATCGATCGCGCCTTGATCGATGAACCCGTCGATCTGCTGATGAGGCTCGGTGGGGTTTTCGGATTCTCGATCATCCAAGTCGATCTCTGGAATTTCCGGCGTGACGAACGCCCAGTGCGATTGGAATTTTCCGCCTCCTTCAATCCACTCGCGCAGTTTCGACTTTTGACCATCGGTTAGTGGTTTGTGAAAGTCTGGCGGCGGCATCATTTCATCGACGTCGCTTGATGTGATTCGCATCACCAGGGCGCTGGCTTCGACATCGTCGGCGTCAACGACGGCGGCAAGTCCATCGGCGGTATCGAGTCGCAGGTCGGCCGCACGCTCGGCTTCGTCGGGACCGTGGCACGCAAAGCAGTGATCCGACAAAATAGGTCGAATGTCGCGGCCAAAATCGACTTCGGTCGCGCTGGCCGATGAAACGGTCAAAGCAACCGCGGAAATCGCCGCGCATAGGTATCGAGCGAGCATAAACATCAACTGCGCGAAACGGAGGAAGGAGTGGACGTCGGGAGGCAGGAAAGGCGTAAGGGAAGATACGCCTTCGGTCATCCTAGTTTAACGAACCGATCTGCGATCACCAAACAGATCGTCAAACGCTAGTGGGATCCGGCCAAAACGTTATCCTGAGAACTTCTGCGACGGTTATCCGGCCCCGATATCCCATCGAACTTCCATGATCTGGGCATCGAACCACTCTCTGACGTCAACTTTTTGCCACGAGTCATCTTTCTCATGCCGCGACTTCCCGACGACCAAATCATTGAATCGATCCGTCTGTACCGCGATTCGTTAAAGCAAACCCAATCTTTGTATATCGAAAGCGGCCAACTGATCCGCGGTTCTTACGGCTGGCTATCTGGCGGCGAAGATGCGGATGCGGATTCCATCGCTAGCCAAATGGATGATCTGCACCAGGGATTCCTGATGAAAGTATTTGCCGGTGTCGTTCCCGGCGCCAGCGGACGGACCATGGAACAACGCCAACTTGGCCGTGTTCTGTTGGAACACATTTGGGGTAAGTCGGTGATGGGCAATCAATTGCACGAAGCGGTGGACTGGTTGCTGGAAGCATCGAAGGATTTTCGCTGGTCCGATCTGGTCCGCCCGTTTGCTGAAATTCCCGCGATCCGCGATCGGTGGGGTGAATTGGAAACTCTGGCAATGCGGCAAGCCAATTTGTTGGCGTCAGTTGATGGCAGCATTAGCTTGGTTGAAAACGAAAGCATCACCGAGTTGCAGAACCAGTTCGACACGATGCAAGGCGCTGCACCGGAAACGCTTGCCAACGAAGTGGATACAAATAACGCTCGCGACGCGATCAGTTGGCTGCGGGATGAAGCAAAACGACTTCGCGATGGCGTTAGCGTGACCGCGGCGGAAAAGCCAACGCCGATGGCGGGCCCCGGCGGGTCCGGCAGTCGCGGATCCGATGGTGACAGTAAGGCTGCGCCGCCGGTGGCGACGAAGGCGACCGAACCGCCCGATGATCGAACGCCCGCGGACCGGTTGGCCGAGGCCCGCGCAAAACTGAATCGATTGGTTGGGCTTGATGGCATCAAGGACCAGATCGAAACGCTGACGAATTTCCTGAAGATGGAACGTCTGCGTGAAGAACAAGGTTTGCCCACTACACGGCCAAGCTTGCACATGTCGTTTGTCGGTAATCCGGGGACCGGTAAGACCACGGTTGCTCGCATCGTAGCCGATATTTACGGTGCGCTTGGCATTTTAGAAAAAGGCCACCTCGTCGAAACGGATCGCAGCGGACTGGTTGCCGAGTACGCTGGCCAAACCGGACCGAAGACAAATGCCAAGGTTGACGAGGCTCTTGATGGAGTGCTGTTTATCGACGAAGCCTACACGTTGATCGACGAGAATGGCCGAGACCAATACGGCCGCGAAGCCGTGCAGACGCTGTTGAAGCGAATGGAAGATCAACGCGACCGTCTGGTTGTTATTTTGGCCGGGTACCCGGTCGAAATGCAAAAGATGATTCGCAGCAACCCAGGACTGAGTTCGCGAGTCGGAACGACGATGACGTTCGATGATTATTCGCCGCAAGACCTTTGCCGAATTTTCGAACTGATCGCTGCGAAGGCGAAGTACACGTTGCCAACTCAATCGCGGCGTCGGTTGCTGCGTGGGTTCACGTACTTGTACATCGGACGTGATCGTCACTTTGGAAACGGTCGCTGTTCGCGGAACAGCTTTGAACGCAGCGTTCGTTTGTTAGCGAATCGGTTGTCAAAGTTGGCCGACATCGATCGCGATCTGTTAACGATCTTGCAACCCGAAGATATCGAAGTCGCTGGAGTCACCGGCGCGCACTTGCAAGCGATGGCGGACGAACCCGGACAAGTCCGAGTGAAATGCAAACACTGCGAAACGGCTGAAGTCATCGACGACCAGCGACTGGGAACGGAAGTGGAATGCAAGTCATGTAGCAAACCGTTCGATGCCGACTGGGGCGACCCGGTAGCCGCGATGGTTGGTCCGCCGGATGAAGAAGTCGCTACCGAGCCGACTGCGTGACGGTTATTCGGATTCACGCCAAGTGTTTACCGCTTCCGCGTCGGGCAAGTCGCATTGGCGGAACTTGGTGATTCGGCCATCGGAATCGTCGTACAACAACATTGTTGCGGCGGACAGTTCCGAAGCGATCGGCGAATCGATCAACAGTGATGAATCCGAGGGGTTCATCGGGCCGAGAATCCGCAGTTCCAAATCGTGTTGGCTGCCGCGTGGTAGCCATCGCGAAAACGTTTCGGCCGATCCGCAGACGATCACAGTAAACACGCCGGCGGCGGGACCATCGCGAAGCAATGTCTGCAGCGAAGATGATCCATTTGCCGCGCCGGCCGAGTCGAGCGAAAAGTTGAAAGACTCGTCTTGTCGCAAATCGCGGAATCGTTCCAACGGATCGATGACCACGACGATCGGTGCGGCGTCGTGCGATTCGTCACCGCGTGCAGTCACTAACTCGCTGAGCCGAACGATTTCGGATTCGCTATCGCGAGCCTTGATGCACTTGACCGTTGCACCGGATGCTTCGATCCAAGGTGCCAGTGATTCGCTGTCGCCAACTCGCGATCCGTCCAGGTAAACGATTTCCAGATCCTTTCGCGACTTGGCGAACCCGGATAGCGTCGTCGCCAAGATCGCTACTCGTGAATCCGGCGGCGTGATCAGCAGCACGTTTCGTCCGGTGTTGCGGGCCAGGGACAGCCCAACCGGCGGGCCGATTTCAACCGATTCACCTAGCAGGCCAGTGATCGTTCCGGGGGCGGATTCTTTGATCGCCGTGTTTGCCAAAACTGGCGACCATCGGCACGGGCGGTTGCCTTCGAAAACGACCGGCGGCGACATCTGCGACTGGTAAGATTCGTCGCGAGCGGTGATCGAACTGAGCATCTCGCGGTGACGTTTCGACGACAGCCAGGCGACTTGGAACGGTTGGTTGCCTTCGACCAGACCGCCAGCATTGTTGTAGATCGCTTCGCCCGGGCGGCTGATCAAACGGGCCGCCGTGTTGTCGTCCGACAGGATCAACGCCGCGTCCGATTCGCTGCACTGCATCGCGATCCGGACGGCCATTTGGCCCAACGTGGCTCGCGGCAACGAATACGCACCGGCCAAGGATTGGCTGCTAAGCACGACGTGCATGCCAAACGAACGCCCCTGGCGAACCAGTCGGTCCAACAACATCGCACAGTCGCCGGCGATACGGTCGTCACGGACAAATAGTTCTTGGAATTCATCGATCACCAACATCAGCCGTGGCATCGCTTGGCCACTGGCGGTGCGGTAATCGCCAAGTTCTTGAACACCCGCGGCGCGGAACTTTTCGCCGCGCTCTTGCAGTTCGCTATCAAGTCGTTGCAGCACGCTGCGTCCAAATTCTCGTTCGCTTTCGATTCCGATCACGCGTGCGTGAGGCAATCCGATGTCGGCGTACGGTTTGAACTCGACGCCTTTCTTAAAGTCCAGCAAGTAGTATTGAAGTTCATCGGGGCGATAGTGGTACGCGCCCGACGTGATGATCGAATGCAGCAACGTGCTCTTGCCCGAACCAGTCTTGCCGGCGATCAGCACGTGTTGGCGGACGCCTTCGCCCAGGTCGATGCTAAGCGATCGGTTGGCACCTTGGCTGCCCACGGCAATCGAGATTTCGTCGGATGTGGATCCCTTGCCTTCGATGATGCCGGCCAAGACTGAATCGAGCGGAATCTCGACATGCGAAGCGGCGACTGCGGCCGTACCGATTTTTTCAATCAGTGCCGGGCGGACGGTTGTCGGCGGCAGCGGCGCAGGAACAAAGGGAAGATCCGCCAATCCATCTTGCAGCAACGTCCATTCGCCGTCGGCATCGACTTTCAGTGACATCACCTTGTCGCCACTTGGGATTGGCATGTCCGAAGGCCAAGGTTTGTTCTGGTCACAAATCAGTAGCGTGAAAATTCCGCATCGCAGACCGCTTTCGATCAGTGCTCGCAGGTGCCCGTATCCTTCACGCGATAGGCTGTCGGGAAAACCCACCGCCGCGATGGCTCGGTACGGTTCGGCCATGGATCCGGCCAATTCGTTGTAGTCTTCGATCCGCTGGAATCGATCCCGCAGGCTCGACTGCAAAACATCCTCAACGTGATGAGCCAGTTCGGCTAATCGTGCCTCGATTTTTTGATCAGTTGTCCAAACTCGGTGGCTGACGATGGCGGGGTCATGGTCGGCGAGCGCCATGAAGCTGGTGAAGTGCTGGCCACGTCCAAGCGGATCGATCAGCGTCAACTTGGCTCGCGACGGCGGTGCCGTACACAACAGTCGCCACAGAAACTGGTGCGCTAATTCCAGCGCGGCGTCCATGGATCCCGGCGCCGCATGGATCACCAAACTGCTGTGGATCCGGCGGTGCAGCACAACCGGCAGTTCGCTCGGGATTTCCGCATCGGCAAGCATTTCGGGCAATGATTCAGCGGAGTTTGCAACGGTAGCGTTGGCACCGTCGCTGTTGTTAGCGCTGTCGGGCGGTGGCGTGGTCAGCAGGCTTCGTAGTTGCCCGTCAACTCGCAGCGTTCCAATTGAGACAAAATCGATTGATGGTGAGGCGTCGGTGGAATCGGATTTCAGCACGGCATCCCAGTCGGGTGCTTTTTGCTTGGCCGCTTGCTCAGTCAACGAAATTCGCTTTAACCCATGTCCGACACCGGCTTTCAAGCGAACGCCAAGGTGCTGCATTTCGGCAAATCTGGCAGCCGCGTTGGCTTCACGCCGCTGCTGGGTTGTTTGCTCGTTTACCGACAGCCGGCTGGTGATTTCTTTGGCAACCGCTTCCGCCTTGGATCGCATCGTTGAGGTGACAATCGCTGATTGTTTGCTGTACTGCGTGTTGGTGGATTCAATTGTTTGAAGAAGTTTTTGGCGCAGTACCGTTTGTTCTTCGGCCAGTCGTTGCTCGAGTGCAACGAGTTGTTCGCCTTTCCATCGCTTTGCGGCTTGCAAGTGCGCGTCGCGGCGTGAAACGAGATCATTCGATGCGTCTGCAGCCGTTTTGGTTGCAATCTTGCGTCCCGTCGCGGCACATTCTTCGGCGGCCAATCGAATGCGTTCGGCACGCGGGTACAGTTGGCTGGTCATCCGCTTTAGCGGCCAAAGCAAAATCAAGTAGGCGGCGAATCCCAGCACACCGGCCGGCAAGACTCCTGCCGCCATCCACAACCACGGCGGGTGCGGGGCCACAAAGTAAGCGACGATCGCCCATAGAACGATGAAGATCGCGACACCGATGGGAAGGTAGAACTTGTCAACGATTTGCGAAGCCACGCCGGTCTGCATTTCATCGACGACTTTTTTCGATTTCCGTGTCAACGCGGCGATCGAATCGACTGTCATCTGAACGGACTCGGGTGCCGTGACCCGCATGTCTTCGTCGGGGTCGGTGGTCGGTTGGACTTCGGGCAATCGGTCGAGTCGCCGGATCGTAAGCGCCCTGGCCCACTCTAAGTTCTCGTGGATCTTGATCAACGAATCGTCGATCCGTTTGATCTCTTTGCGTTTGATTTGGCCGGGCTGGTTTTTGCGGTTCTCGTATTGTTGCAGTACCGCTTGGCAACGCGCATCGACTTTTCGTTCGATACCTTTTGTTTCGTCAACTTGTTTGCGCCGAAAGACAACCGCCAACCGGTTCAGGTCCATTCGATTGGCAACCGCTTTGGACTCGTATGCAAAAGTCAGTTCTTCTTCGGACTGGTCCCATTGCGAGAGCATTTCGCGGCGAGTCTTTCGGCACCCTTCCATTTCGGTGGCGCGTCCCGACGTCAAATCGGATTCCTCGGAATCGCGTTGTTTCGCGTGCGTTACCAGCAGATGCTGTCGTTGCTGAAGCGACGACGTGATTCGTTTGGACAAGCCGTCGAGCAATCTTTTCTGGCGGCGAACGTCGAACAGGCCAGCGGGGCGAACAGTGGAGTCTTTCATGATGAGCAGCCAATCGAAGAGCAAGCGTCGACGTGGACAGCATCGACGCGGTTAGTATCGACGAGAATGCCGTCGCACTGGACTGCTATTCTATCATCCGCCGCCGCCGGAAATGACCATCGGACCGAACGTCAATCCGAGCTATTGCCGGTCATTTCGTCGTCCAACGCTCGTTCGGCCTTGCGGACGGCGTCGCTGAAGTCTCGTAGCGCCGCCGAGAACCGATTCAGGCTCGGCCCCAGGCTTGTCAGATGCTCTTGTTCGAACTTGGCACGACGATCGTCCTGCCATTTTTCGCGGACATCGGACCACAGCCGAGCAAATTCGACAAAGTCTCGCTGCAAACGGTTTTCACAATCCGTCACTCGTCCTAGGTTGAACGACATCGGCTAGCTCGTTTCGTCGACGGACGTTGGATTGAAGGTCCGCAGCATTTTTCGGCCCTTGTAAAGATTGAACAAATCGCCGGGCGTGATCGGTCGCAGTCGACCGCCAACGGGATAGTCGACCGTTTCCAGCCCGTCGGTGACCACGGCGCACGGTTTGTTGTCTCGCATCGCCATGAACACGCCTGCTTTTTCTTCTAAAAAGAATCCTAACAGTGCAGGCTTGATCGATTCATAGCCCGTCTGTTCGAGGTGCTTTTGAAACGCGCTCATCACACGGATCTGCACTTCGTTCAAATGTTCTGCCGCGACGATGAAAATCTCGGGATGCTCAGCGTGCCACCCCGCATAGATCGCATAGATGTCGGCCATCGCAAAGTCGGCAACGTCGGCCGACATCGCAAACGTGACCGGTCCTGTTATTCCGACATTCGAATAAACGCGTTCGCCAAAGTTGTATTCAAATCGCACCAAGTGAATGTCCACGGGATCGGTAAAGCTTGGCCATAGCATCCGTTTGGTATCGACGACTTCGACACTGGTCGGTGGCACGCCCATCTGTTGCGGTTGGCTTAGCCATAGTGACAACTCGGATTCGGCCGTCGAGGTGTCGCTGCGATATTGTTCTTCGACCCGGTTACCCAGCCCAAGTTCATCGGCATAGTGGATCGCGCGCAGCCGCGCGGTTGGGTCTTTGGTCAGTTCAATCAATCGAGCCTTACCGTCCGAGTCGCCCAGCCGAGCCAGCGCGCCGGCCGCTTCGCATTGCACGCGGCGGTGTTTCAGATCGAGTGCTTGGTGCAGCTTTCCAACCGAACTTTCTTGGCCGAGCATTCCGACGGTGTCGCACAGTGAAACCGCTAACGCCACCGCTTCGCCCAATCGGTTTTGAACGGTGTCGACATCATCGCCGAAGGTGTGGGGGTCTTCTTCGAATCGGGCAAGTCGGCCACTGATTTCGCCAAGCAGTAAGTTCAGCGTTTCGATCCGGTCGGTCGCCGGATGAATGGCGACGCGTTGTTTGCGAACCAAGTAGTTGGCGAGATCCAAAATCGGTGATGCCAGCGTCGGGTGCTGGATCGCGCCGAGCAGTTCGGGGTAAACGGCATCGGTCGGCCAGTCATCGTTCTGCATCAAGGGGCTTAGCACCTGAGCCGCTTCGATCCACTTTTCCGGCGGCGATTGTTGCAGCATGCCCAGCAGACGCGCCAGCGACGGTCGACTGCCGATCGTCGCTAGCAGGTGCAGCAACAGATATCGGTTGGGCGTCCCCACCGGCAGCGATTTTTCAATGGTCTCGATCTCGTCGATGTTCAGGCCGGCGATCGTTTCTTGCCCGGCCTGCAACATGACCGTGTGAACGACTCGCAGGATGCCGCCGACAATCGCCGCATCGGATTTTCCGATGGGTTCGGCTTGCAGGGCAACTTCAGCCAGCAGCGTGGGGCCGTGGTCGATGGCCGTTTCAGCCAGTTCACGCAGCCGCCAACCAGCCGCGACGGGGTCGGCTTGGTCACCCAAAAGTTGGTCGAGAGATTCTTCAAACACGGGATAAAACTGTGGTCAGCGGGGAAAGATGAGCCATGGAATCCCTTTTATTATCCCATGATTTGGCGTCTGGCCCAAGGTGCGGAGATCCCGGCCCCATGACGCGTTTGAACCTGTTGCCTTTGATTGTCGTAGAACGAGTCGCGAATTGACCCGAAAGTGCCTAGTCGCGGCTGGGGACTTCAGATACCGTGGCCTTGAATCCTGCTGTTTTACCGCGAATTTGATTGGAAGTACCGAAGACTGATGGTTTGGATCACTCGCCTAGCTCTGATTGCCTATTTGGTTGGCGGCTGGCTTTTGCCCGCGTCGCACTTCCATGCGCATTCGGTAGCGGGGTGTGGCAGCCACACTCACGCGGAACCTGGTTCACCATGCGGGCACGGCCAGGATCACTCGGGGCATCACGTTCACGCAATTTCGGTCGACGACGCCGAGCCGGGGGCTGGGCTAGAGTTTGCCGGCGGTGCGATTGACCAGCGGGCGACGTCGGACCATTGCCACGATGGTTTGTGTGCGATTTGTGCGGCCCGATCTCTCTCGTCGACTGCGGTATTCGCTTGGCACTTGCCTTCGTCGCGTGGTTTGTCCTGCGGCGATGTGCGGATCGTGGACGAGTGGATTGCGTCATCCAATGACGCCGGCGCCAACTGGACCAGGGGACCACCTGAGCAGGCATAACGTTCGTCTGATTCGTTTTGCTTTTATTCTTAATCTCAGGTTCGGATTTTATTCCCCATGTATCGTTTTTCTATGCGCAGCGATTGCTGCGCGGACGCTGCTGCGCGTCCCGTTTCCGGTTCACCGCGTGCTCGTTTCAACCGTACTGGTTTCACCTTGGTCGAGCTGTTGGTGGTGATCGCCATCATTGGCGTGTTGGTTGGATTGTTGTTGCCGGCTGTGCAAGCGGCTCGCGAGGCTGCTCGGCGAATGAGTTGCAGCAACAACTTCAAACAAATCGGGCTTTCGCTGCACAACTATCATTCGGCCTACAAGCAGTTGCCCCGGCACCTCGGTGGCACTTGGTCGAACGGCAATGTACCTGTCGACATGAACAATCAAATGTCTTTGTCGTTCCTGGTTGGAATCTCGCCGTTCATGGAACAGCAGGCTATTTGGGAACAGATTTCCAATCCCAGCCAACAACGGGTTGATGGCGGGGTCCAGTCGCCCGCATTCCCTGCGATGGGGCCATCGCCGTGGGTAGCACAGTACGTGCCTTGGCAGACCGAGATGCCAACCCTGCGTTGTCCGAGCGATCCGGGCGTTGGCTTGCCGTCATTCGGGCGGACAAACTACGCCGCCTGCGTTGGTGATTCGATCGTCGCGATGAATACCGGGCCAACTCAGATTATTAATTCGGTGTTGACCAATCCAACGCCTGCCGCCGTCACCGCCGAAGCCCAAGCGGGTTGCCGCGGCGTATTCGTTGCTCGCCGAGACACGCGTTTTCGTGACATCTTGGATGGACTGTCCAACACGATCATGTGCGGCGAAATTGCCACGGATTTGGGCGACCGAAACACGCGCACGATCGCCGCGATCGAAAACGGTACCGATACGATTCGCGACGAACCTGATTACTGTTTTCACGATGGTTTGGTCAGCCCCACACGGCCTCGGTTTTGGTCCGACGGCACTGACGGCGGCGTTGCACCGACGCTTGCTGCCGCCGACCAGGGTCGCGGTTATCGTTGGGCACATGGTGGGACGGTTTGGACGTCGTTCACGACGATCTTGTCGCCAAACCGTGAATTGTGCCTAGGCGGTGTCGCCGGCGACGGGGTGGACGCACCTGGCGTGGCATCGATCAGCAGTTATCACCAAGGCGGTGCTCACGTCCTGATGGCCGATGGTGCGGTGAAGTTCGTCACTGACTCGATCGAAGCGGGCGACTTTGATACACCCAACGTACAACCCGGTGGCACCGGCGGAGCCGCGCCGGGCAGCAAGAGTCCTTACGGGCTTTGGGGAGCCTTGGGCACACGAGCTTCGGGCGAAGTGATCGGCGAAGAGTTCTAAGTCGCAGAACTTCAGAATGGTCGGGCGCTCAGTTTGCCAAACGGTTTAGTTACCGAGCGGTCAAATTGCCGAGCGCTGCGCCTTGAAACTACATCGCTGTTCGATGATCTCGAAATGGTGATGCAGGTGGGCGGCGGCAAGCCATGCGATCGCACGCACGGTCATGCGGTTGCCAGAAACCTCTGCTGAACGGTCCCAAGCCTTGGGTTCAATTCGTCTTAGCAGTAACAAGTTTGATTGACGCAGCGTAGCGATTTCGTTGACCAGATTGCTGATCGTCCCCATCCCAAATCGGCTGTCGGCGTAGGCGTTTTCGTCCCACCCCGGCAGGCTTGTCGTATCGCCCGCCGCGATTCGCAGCATGCGATACCCAAACACTCGTTCGGCATCGGCGACGTGCCCCAAGACCTGCCGAATTGTCCATTGATACGGCGGGTGCAATTTGTCGACTTGTTCGGGGCTGAGATGCCCGGAAAGTTCGCAAAGCCAATACAGTTGCCGGTCCAGAGTCGCCAGGGCGCAATCGCCATCCATCCGGCTGACTAAGTCGAGTTGGTACGTTGAATCGGCGGGCGAATCGGAGAACTCGCTCGGTTCGGGGCGTCGGCTGGAGTTGCGTTGCATCGTTCGTTTTAGGATTGGTCGGGGGGCAGTGCTCGGCGGATTTTGGATTATCATTTTGGATTATCCTCGCGACTTGGAGTCTAAGTGACTTGGAGTCTAAGTGCTTGGGGGGGCTCTCCCTACGGTGCTCTCCGGTAGGAAACCGGGGCCCGAATTTTCCGTCGTAGCGTTTGTGGTGTTAAGTCAATTGGGGCATTCTGTGATTTGGGTTGTTGTCGCGTCTTTTGCGGCCGCGTCAATTGCCGTCGTTCATGCAATCAGGCAGGAAAAGCGAGCAATCGAATCGCTTAGCCATCAGGTGATCGCTCAGTGGCGGCAACTACGGCAAACGATGTTGGAACGCCATTTGATCGTCGGTTCACTGCTCGATTTGTTGCCCAATCATCCACTGCTCGACTACGGTAAACAAGAGTTGGAAGGCTGCAATCGGATTGCCGAGGCGAGCGTCCGCAACTTTGAAATCGAGCTCGCAGGCCGTGGTGAGTGCACCGAGATGTGCAGGGCTCAGGATAGGTTCATCGATTCGCTGTTTCATATGACCAACGCGATCGAGCAAGGTTCCTTGTTCACCTCGCAAAAAGGCATCGCTGCGTGCCTGCGTGGCTTGGAATCACAGCAGAAAAAGATCGACGAATCCAAGGCAACCTACAATGCTTCGGTGATCGTTTATCAAGCTTCGCTGGTGTCTCGCAAATCACCTCGGTTGCCGCGGTTCGCGAGCAAGCCACTGGAACTACAAGAGCTGAGTTTCGGATGGACTGGCAGCGACATCGAAACACTTACGCCGGCTTGATGTTGCGGATCCACGAGTTGTCCTGTGCAGCTTGCGATTCGGGCTACAAACTACTGCCGAAAATGATCGCGACAGCTCTCACTTGCCAGCGATGTCGGCCAGCATTTGTGATGTGATTGCGACCGATTCGCCATCGATCGTATGCGGGCCGACAAACGAGTGGAACTTGATGGGAACCTTGCGCGACGCGATCAAGTCTCGCAGCTTTTCGGCGCTGGTGAACGGCAGGACCGGATCGACGGTTCCATGCGACTGAAAGACTTTCGTTTCCGTGAGTCGCGACAGGCCGGCTTTCCAGTGCTTTTCGCAAACAAGCGTTCCTGAAAACAACAGCAGCGCCGCCGGCGGATCGATGTCGCCACGCACAGCCACGTCGGTCGATAGCATCGCGCCCTGCGAGAATCCGCCCAACACCAATGGCGTCTCGTCGCCGCCCAGGTCTGCTTTGACCGCTCGGATCGTTTCGCAAAGTGCCTCGCGAGCCGCGGCAATGCCAGGCGGTTCGTGCTTGTGAAGTTCGTCGAATCGTGATGCTTGAACCGACTGGGCCAACGCCGCCATGTTGATCGGCCACCACGCCCGCGCATCCGGCATGCCCATTTCGGCCAGTGAGTTCGGTGCATCGGGAAAAACGAAACGCAGCTTCTTGGCCGCGTCACCGATCATCGAAATCCATTCACCCGCTAGCGGCGCCAAGTCGTCGTAGGATGCGCCGTAGCCGTGACAGATCACGACGGCGATGGACGGATCGGGGCCGCCGTCGACGACGATGCAATCGAGCGGAGCGATATGAGTTCGGATAGCTTTAAGCGACATGCAGACTTCTTCGGGTGGTCGGTGAACGTGCAGGAGTGTCGCCGACAGTTTGATCAAGGCTTGCGTGCTTTGTCACCCCAGATCTCGTCCAGTCGTGCATCGCGGCCACAGGTCCAGCGATAGAATTTGTACTTGGTCGGATTCTTGGTGTAATAGTCTTGGTGATATTCTTCGGCCGGATAGAACTTGGTCGCCTTGATGAGTTCCGTTCGGACGCGAATGTTCAACTGCTTCGCGATGCTCTGTTTGCTTTGCTGGGCAATCTCTTTCTGTTCGTCGTTTTCATAGAAAATCGCCGTTCGGTATTGGCCACCTTTGTCACAAAACTGCCCGTTCGCGGTGATTGGATCGACGTTGTGCCAAAACAAAGTCAGCAGTTGTTGGTAAGTCACTTTGCTCGGATCGTATTTCACCTGCATCGATTCGATATGTCCGGTGCGACCCGTTTTAACGGCTTCGTAGGTCGGGTTAGGCGTTCGGCCGCCGGTGTAACCCGCCGTCGTCGAGATCACGCCCGGCATTTTGTCAAACGGCGGTTCCATGCACCAAAAACACCCGCCCGCGAATGTTGCTGTGGCCTCGGTGGCCGTTTGAATAGCAGGCTCGTTTTTCGCAGCTTCGTCGGCACTAGCGGAAGCCGCCAAGAGGCCAATCGCGAGAACGATGGCAATGGCAAGCGGAGCGGAAGATACGGTGGGTTTGGGCCAGGACATCAGGGCACCTCAGGCGACGGTTGCGGTGGCGGGAACCCGATTATAGTCCCCCCTGCAAATCAACACCTCGGCCCTAAGCCCCGGCTCTACGCTTCGACCGTCGCCACCTGCTTGGCCGGACGCCAATCGACGATGTGAATTTCGACCTTTCGGAAGCCGCGGAACTCGTTGATGACCGGACGGTATGCGATCTCGATCGGGCCGTCCGTCTGGTTCAGCTCGTCGCACCATTCCGACGCACCAAACGCGACCGCTCGTATGATCTTGGTTCCTTGACGCAAGTTGACGGTCAGGTGCGCCTTCGTTTTGCCCATCAAGGTTGCCGGCGCATCCAAGCGGACATCACGGCAGGTCAAGATCGGACGCGGGTTGCCAGCACCAAACGGTGCCAGCATTTCCATTTGTTTCAGCGTTTCGAGGTTCAATTGACCCAGCGGTGCTTCGGCGTCGATCACGATTTCTGGCACGACTTCGTTGTCGGCCCACTGCTTGGCGACTGCTTCGCAAAAGTCACCTCGGAACGCATCGAGTTGCCGTTCGTCGATCGTCAAGCCGGCCGCCGCTTGGTGACCACCAAAACGCACCAGACGCTCGCTGCATTCGGCCAGCGCGTCGTACAAGTTGATGTTCGTGCCACCGACTCGGCCCGATCCGACCGCGTCGGTCTTGCCCGCCGCATCAAGCGAAATCACTAATACGGGCTTGGCGTATTTTTCGGCCAAGCGTCCGGCGACAACACCGATCACACCTTGGTGCCAACCGACGCCGGCTAGCACGAGTGCCGCGTCGCCGTCGATGTCAAAGTCTGCTTTGGCTTGTTTTTGCGCCGCCAAATAAACGCTTCGCTGTAACGTGTCGCGGCTGTTGTTGAGTTCGTGAATGTAATCGGCAAGCGCCTTGGCTCGGTCGCCCGCCGGCGTCGTCAGCAACTCGACCGCCAACTGTGCCTGGCCCAATCGGCCGGCAGCGTTAAGCCGTGGTGCGATCGAAAACGCGATCGATTCAGTGTCCAGCGCCGAAGCTTCGTCCAGCTTTAGGATCTTCATCAGTTCCAACAATCCCGGCAGCGGTTCGGATTTCAGCGTCTTCAAACCGTGTTCGACCAGGATCCGATTTTCGTCCAGCAGTGGCACCACGTCGGCGACGGTCCCGATCGCGGCCAGCGCCAACGATTGCATCAGATAGCGGCGCAGCGGCTCGGTGACTTTTTTGGATCCACAGATTTCTTGGCAAATCGCCCACGCCAACTTGAACGCGACGCCAGCTCCGCAGAGTTCGCCGAAGGGATAATTGGATCCGGGCAATCGCGGGTGAACGATCGCATCGGCGTCGGGTAATTGCTCGCCGATGGTGTGGTGGTCCGTGATAACCAGCGTGACGCCTAGTTCTTTGCACAGTTCGGCGTGTGCGACCGATGTGATGCCGCAGTCGACCGAAACGATGACCTTTTTGCCGCGCGTGGCAAGTTTGCGGATCGCGTCTTCGTTCAGCCCGTATCCGTCTTCCAGTCGATTGGGGACGTGGTAGCTGACGTCGCCGTTAAGCAGGCGGATGCCGTTGACCAGGATCGCGGTTCCGGTCATTCCGTCACAGTCGTAATCGCCATAGATGACGATCGGCAACTTTTCGCGGATCGCGGCGACCAAGATCTCGGTCGCCTGCGGGACACCGGGCAGGGACTGCGGTTCGCGCAGCCCCATCAATTTGGTGTCAAGAAACTGGGCAGCCGCCGCGGCCGTGTAGACACCGCGGCTGACGAGCACCTGAGCAACGACGGCGGGCACCCTCGCCTCTCGCATCAACATTTCGATACGAGATGAATCGTGGGGGACAATCCGCCATTTCCGCTGCATCCGTGACTCCGCGTCGAGTGGTTACTTCTTCTTTTCCATGTGCCAAGTGCGTTTGCGAAGGCGCGAGCTGTACTTCAGCAAACGCAGCTTTTCGCGGCCCGGCTTACGCTTGAGCGAGTAGTTGTAGTCGCCGGTTTCTTCGCAAACGAGGAAGATCGTTTCCGCTTTCTTCTTGCTCTTGGACATCGATCAGGTCTTCAAATGGACGTTTAAATAGGATGTTGGTGTTTTGATGGCCCGGGATTATGGCAGGGATAGGGGCGTTTAGGCAAGGGTCAAACCGAATTCAATGTTGCGGCGCCCGCCAATACCTCTGGGGGGCTACTGCTGCATCCCAAATAACACAATGTTTGCGACGATTTTTGCGGCGTCTTCGGTGCTGTAACCGGGGCACTGGACCGAGTTGGGACTTTCTAACGCACAGCTCAAATCGAGCGGCGAAAAGAAGATCCCGTCCACTCCATTGATGGTCGCCACCTCGATGATCGGTCGACCAGACCTCTTTCCGACGCCGCGGTTGTTCGCCGGTCGCCCGCCGACCGCCGGTGTCCGAATGGTAACGCTAGAGATGTCGTATCCTCCACTGGCCGCCAGAATCGGGTGCCCGTCCGGGATCACGGCAAGCGGCGAGTCGGGGAAGATCGCCGCCATTTCACGTCGGAAAGCGACTGAAAACGCTTCGCCGCCACAGACCGCAGATCCCAAGATCATCCCGTCCCGCTCGACAAATTCGCGGATCACGCGTCGTTGGTCGGGACTCAGCACGAAATCGGTCCGGCCGTGAACCCACAAAAACTGGACATCGGCCAGCGCGGCTGCGTCAAAACCGACGGGGGCGTCGCTGGCGAAAATCTTTAGCGGGATTCGTGACTCGATCAGTGACCCGGCATTCGGAACGGCTCGGCGAGCTTCTTGGCCACCTGCGTCCAGGGCCAATGCGGCAATCTGGATCGATCCCCGTTTGGCGTCGATGCCGGAACTGTCGTCGATCACAAATCGGCTTTCCAGTTTGTCCTTCAGCTCGCGCCCCGTCGCATAAGCGATCACATTTTCGCCAATGCCGATTCCGGTTTCGATTTCCAGTTTTGCCGAATCCGAGATTTTCGTGCGCCGGAACAGGTGGTCCCCCAGTTCCCATCGGCATGACAAGCTGGACGGTGAATAGAAAACGCTGGTCCGACAACACGCCTGGACTCCATACATCCAGTAGTCCTTGCCCATCGCGGTCGCATCGACTTTGCGCTCGGCGAACCACACCGGATGATCGGGTGGCAGTCGATCCAGCGTCGCGCCGTCAAACCACTCGCTGCACTGGCGAGCGACACTGTTTTGAAATCCGCTGGCATCACCGCATCCGTTGCCACCGTCGGCTTCGAACAGAATCGTGCCGCCTTGGTCGATGTATTCACGCAGCATGTCAGCGGTTTGCCGCGACCAATCCAGCGGACGATTGCCGCTGATGACCAAGACCGGTGTTTGCAGCAAGTCGCTAAGTACCGCGTTCTCGGCGTCCACCGTTTGCCATGTCAGGTCGCGTCCCCAATCGCGTTCGATGTGACGGACCAGTTGCCGCATGCCGTCGGGATGTTGCTTCCACGACTTCGAGTCTTTGTTGCGGGCGCCCGTGTAACGAAGTCGCCCCGCAACGACTTGCCGTTTACCTTTGCTAAGAAACAGCAGTGCGAACGACGTCGCGACTTCTTCGGGTTCCAGTGGGCCAACGTTCTTCCAATAGCCGAGGAAATCGTCTTGCAGTTTGATCAACTGCTCGGCACCCTCGCGGTACCAGTCGTGGTCACCAATAAAACGCCGCCCCGACAACCGGCCGACTCGTTCGAGTGCGTACATGTAGTAATAGAACGACATCTGGTTGCCGCCGGGGTTGACCTGAGTCGTGAAGTTGCGGCCCAGCCATTCGATGCCATCTTCGACCGGATCGGCGGCTTCGTCGTCGCCGCCACAGCACTGGATCGTGTCGCCGGCAATGGCTGATGTCGTGCCGCCCAGTCGTCCTCGCGCGATGATGATCGAAGCGATACCGGCACACGTCATGCTGCCGGAAATGTCTCGCGAATTGTATGACCATGCGCCGCCCTGGCGTTGTCGGCGTGTCCAGTAATCCATCGCCGATTCAAACGTCACCGGTTCAATGAAGATGCCACGTTCTTCGGCCGCACCGAGCGCCAGGATGGCGAACTGCGAATTGGACGGATCGCCTGCGCCACCACGGTCGCCATAGTTCCATGCGCCGGACGCATCCCCCGAACCTTCGCGAAACTGATGATCGACCAACCACTGGACGTTGCGACGAATCCGGGGCAGATCACCGGCGGCACCTAGGTGACAATAAACGAGCGTTTGCAGTGCGACCGAGTAAGTTTCGTTTGGCGTGTGAGAACGCAGGTACTTCATCGCCTTGGCGATTGCCGGCGAATTGTGGTCGACTCCACAATTCATCAGCGCAAGGGTGCAAAGCGCCGTTTGCCCACACGAATAGCCGCTGAATTCATCCCACCCGCCCGTTTCGGTTTGGTTTTTCAGCAAATAGGCAACGCCGCGATCAATGGCGCGCTGAACGGTGGCTGCATCGACGTCGGCTCGCGCCGGACGAGGGCAGCAGAGGACAGCCAGAATCGCCAACAACCCAAACGCCAACAACCCAACCGTTCGTATCGCCGCTACAACGCAAAAGACGCTAAACTTCACCAGCCCAACGTCCGGCCGATCCGACTGAGCAAAGGAATGTTTGTAAATCATCATGAGCGGTTCTAATCCTCCTGTACCTGGTCCACCATCGGGCCCTCCTCCTGTCCCGCCCTCGCCTGATTCATCGACGCCTGCCCGTAACTTAGGCGATGTGCTACGCGAGTTTGCTGATCACCAGCAAACGATGCGAGCCGAACTTGCCAAAGTCATTGTTGGGCAATCGGACGTGATCGAGCAACTGCTGGCCGCCATCTTCACTCGCGGCCACGTCCTGCTGGAAGGTGTGCCGGGATTGGCCAAAACGTTGATGGTCAGCACGCTCGCGAACATCCTGGACGTCCAATTCAAGCGAATTCAGTTTACCCCCGACTTGATGCCTTCGGATATCACGGGCACGCAAGTTCTTGAAGAAGACGAGCACGGTCGCCGTTCGTTCCGTTTTGTCGAAGGCCCCATCTTCACCAATATCCTGCTGGCTGACGAGATCAACCGGACGCCGCCAAAGACACAAGCAGCCCTGTTGGAAGCGATGCAGGAGCGACAGGTCTCGATCGGCCGCGAAACCTACAACTTGCCGCCGCCGTTCTTCACCATCGCAACTCAAAACCCGATCGAACAAGAAGGCACCTACCCGCTGCCCGAAGCCCAGCTTGACCGGTTCATGTTCAATGTCAAGGTCGGCTACCCATCGGCCGCCGAAGAAGAACAGATTCTGACCGCGACGACTCGCGGCGAAACACCGTCAGTCAACAAAGTCTTGTCGGCACGCGCGATCCTGAACGTCCAAAAACTGGTGTCCAGCATCGCAGTGAACCCATTCGTGATTAGCTACGCCGCCAAACTGGTCCGCGCAACTCGCCCCAGCGACGACTCGGCGCCAAAGTACATTCGCGAACTGGTTGACTGGGGCGCGGGACCACGGGCCGGCCAAAACCTGATCGCGGGCGCTAAAGCACTCGCCGCAATGGACGGCCGATTCAGCATCGACCCCGACGACATTCGACGAATCGCCGTACCAGTGCTGCGCCACCGGATGGCCACCAACTTCCAAGCCCAAGCCGAAGGCATGAACACCGACGCAATCGTCGAAAAACTGCTAGAAGACATCCGACCGCCTGAGCCCGAGAAGATGGCAAAGAAGTAGGTGTTAGGTGTTAGGTGTTAGGTGTTAGGAAAATCGCCTAAACCGCTGACTGTTCCTTCATCTCGTGCCATTCGTGTCCGGACTATTTTGTGCGAAGCACCCGATAACTGCGCTGATCATTCAAGTTCCTAATCCCTAATCCCTAAAACCTAAAACCTACTCCTCCTGTGCCATCGCTTTCCCCCGAATCGTTGCAATCGATCAAGCGGCTCGACCTTCGGGCTCGTATGGTTGTTCGTGGATTCTTGCAGGGACTACACAGCAGTCCGTTCCAGGGGTTTTCGGTTCAGTTCAGCGAGCATCGTCGT
Source organism: Rubripirellula sp. (assembly GCA_049680385.1). Taxonomy (GTDB): domain Bacteria; phylum Planctomycetota; class Planctomycetia; order Pirellulales; family Pirellulaceae; genus Rubripirellula. The sequence continues at coordinate 22,158 of JBAUHR010000374.1, forward strand.
TACAACCGCGGCGATGATCCGCGCTTGATCGATTGGTTGGTCTATGCCAAGACCGACAAGTACTACACCAAACGTTTCGAAGCCGAAACGAACTTGACCGGATACTTGGTGATGGACCTGTCCAAGTCGATGGGATTTACTGGCACGGGGTCGATGACCAAGTTCGAATACTGCACGTGCTTGGCCGCATCGCTGACGTACTTGATGACGATGCAGAAAGACCCGGTCGGGTTGATCTCGTTCGACGAAAAGATGCGAGCGTTGTTGCCCGCGCGCAGTCGTCGTGGTCACCTCGGTGATGTCATGGCGTCGCTGTCGCGATTAGAACCGACCGGACGAACGGACTTGCCGACGTCGCTGGTTCAGTTGGCTGCGATGCTGAAACAACATTCGCTTGTGATTCTGTTTTCGGATCTGTTGCCCACTGATACCGAAACAGGAACGCCCGATGATGTGATTTCGTCGCTCGCTCGCCTGCGGCACGGTGGTCACGACGTGATCGTGTTCCACGTCATGGACGAAGCCGAAGTGAAATTTCCCTATGACGGACCCGTCCAATTCGAAGACGCAGAAACGGGCGAAACAGTTTCCGTCGACGCGACTGGTTTTCGCGAAGACTACTTGCAACAACTCGACGAGTTCCGCGAAACCTACCGCGCCGGTTGCCACAAGTTGCACGTCGACTATGTACCGCTCGACACCAGCACGCCGTTCGACAAGGCGCTGACGGAATACTTGCTGCAGCGACAACAAAGTTTCTGATCAGCCATACGCCGACACTTGTTCGACTGTGTCGTTTTGCGGCTGTCCAGGAACAAAACCATCGTTCACGCCCTCGAATTCACCCTCCCGCCCCGCGGGCGGGGCGGACGCGATAGCGGCCGGGAAGGGCCGTATGCAAAACCCGCTCCGGCCGCTACTGCGTCCGACTCTCCCAAAGGGAGAGTGATATCGCGAACTTGTTTCCGTACGATTTCTCAGACGCCGCGAGGGCAAACACCGTCGCTCGAAGGTGCGGGTTACAATGGCAACTCGCCTCCGACTGTCCTTCCCCGTACCGAGTTTTGCCCCTATGAGAGTTCGATCTTTCGTTACCACGTTCGCGGCGATTGCGACGCTGGTTCCGTTACTGTTTTCCGTCACCGCCGGCGCAGCCGAGGGTCAGGCCAAGCGACCCAACATTCTGTTTGTGTTAGTCGATGATCAGTCGCCATATGACTTGTCGTGTTACAACCCGGCGACCGAGTTGCAGACGCCGACGCTCGATCGCTTGGCGGCCGAAGGGATGGTGATCGATTCGGCTCGCCAGATGGGCGCTTGGGTCGGAGCCGTTTGTACGTCGTCACGCCACATGATCATGTCGGGACGAACGTTGTGGCATATCCCCGACCGTGGCAACAAAACGACGAACAACCCGAACGCGGCGAACCCGAATCTGGTGCCGCCCGATTTGGTCGACTACACGATGGCGTCGGTCTTCAATCGGGCTGGTTACGACACGATGCGAACGTGCAAGAAAGGAAATTCGTACGATGCGGCCAACAAACAATTCACGGTCGTTCACGATGCCACCAAGCGAGGCGGAACCGACCAATCCGGCAGCCATTGGCATGGCCAGCAAGTGGTGGACTATTTGAACGACCGAGAAGCGAAAAGCGACGCAGACCCGTTCTTGATTTACTTTGGTTTTTCACACCCCCACGACACTCGCGACGGCAAGCCCGAACTGCTGGCAAAGTACGGTGCGACTAATCATAGAGACAAAAACAGTTTGCCGGCGGCCAACCCCAAGCAACCAGCATTGCCGGTCGGCTATCTGCCCGCGCATCCCTTTCATCATGGCCAGCCGGGACTGCGTGACGAAGAACATGTCAGTGGAGTATGGACGAATCGTGACGAGCGAACGATTCGGAATGAAATGGGTCGCGAGTTTGCGTGCAGCGAAAATATCGACGTTCAATTGGATCGCGTGCTGCAAAAACTGGATTCAATGGGCGAGCTCGATAACACCTATGTGATCTACACGTCGGACCACGGCATGGCGATCGGGCGACATGGTTTGCAAGGCAAACAGAATCTGTACGAGCACACGTGGCGAGTTCCGTTCATCGTCAAAGGGCCTGGCATCAAGCCAGGATCGCGAGCACCCGGCGACATCTATCTGCTGGATGTCTTGGCAACGATCTGTGACCTAGCGGGCATCGAAGCACCAAAGACAAACGAAGGAATCAGCTTCAAGCCAGTCTTGGAAGGTAAAACGGATTCGGTTCGCGACGTGATGTATGGCTGCTATTGCGGTGGCACCAAGCCAGGCATGCGTTGCGTCAAGCAAGGCGATTGGAAACTGATTCAGTACGACGTGCTTGATGGTGCGGTCCAAGAGCAGCAGTTGTTCAATCTGGCCGAAAACCCAAGCGAGTTTCTCGCCCAGCATCACGACGCTGATTTGGCGAAGTTGACCGGCCAGGCCCCATCGGCGGATCAAACCAATCTGGCTGGCGATGCACGCTACGCGGACAAGCTTGCGGAAATGGAGTCGTTGATGCTAGCCGAAATGCGCCGGCTCGATGACCCGCACCGACTTTGGAACCAACCCGACGATGGTCTGGCAAAGCA
>JBAUHR010000375.1:0-10475 GCA_049680385.1 Rubripirellula sp.
AGCCATCGGGGCGCTGTCAGAACGGCAGGAAAGTAAACTTACCTAACCTGCCGGCGCAAATACCGTGCCGAACACAATTGGCTTCTAGCCTGCGATTTGGCAGGCAGGATGCCTACCCCACGTTTAATGTTGAAAAAGTACAAAGCGAGCACAGCAAAGAATACGAACTTCTCGGCTTTGAAAACGACTTGCACTCAGCCTCGTCCACTACGATAGATTCACCAACAGCGTTGTTGGTGATTTCGGCAACCATGCCGCCACCTTTTCACACTCAAGAAGAAAATTGCACATGAATAGAAACACTTACTTTCCCGCAGCGATTCTACTTGCAAGTGTTTGCATCACTGGCGTGGCTACTGCCCAGAACGAGAGCACGCAGAACGAGAGCACGCAAGCCACGCCCACCGAGACTTCCCCCACAGGAGCGACACCAATGCTATCCGAACTTCTCCAGCAGAAAGCAGACGCCAGCGTGACTCGACTACCTGAGGCTGTTCGCAAAACATTTTCCGAAGGAATCGACACCGTTCGCGGGACGGGAATCGAAAAGTCTGCGAAGAACGTCGGTGACCAAGCGGTCGATGCGGAATTCACAGGATGGGACGGCAAGACGGTTCAGCTCAGCAGCCTTTGGAAGGACGGCCCGATCGTTTTAATGTGGTACCGCGGCGGCTGGTGTCCGTACTGCAATGTTCAACTTCGTGCGATGCAGCAGAGCCTGGACAAGATCGAAAACGCGGGCGCGAAGTTGGTGGTGCTGACACCGGAATTGCCTGAAAAAGCGAAGGAAACGGCCGCAGCAAACGACTTGGAAATTGTCGCTCTTCACGACAAAGGCAACGCAGTGGCACGCAAGTATGGATTGGTCTTTCAACTTCCAAAGCCGATCGTTCCTATGTACCGAGACAAGCTGAAGCTGCCTGAATACAACGGCAACGATGCGATGGAGTTGCCGCTTTCAGCAACTTACGTCATTGATCAATCTGGCAAGATCACTTACGCGTTCTTGGATGCAGATTACAAAAAGCGAGCAGAGCCGGCGGATATCGTCGCCGCTGTGACAGCCGCAGCGGGTAAGTAGTCGAATCGAGCGTCCAAGAATGGAAGGGTATGACATGAAATCATCCAAACAGCGAACCGCGATCGTCACGGGTGGTTCCGGTGGGATCGGAAACCAAATTTGCCAGCGACTTGGCCAAGATGGTTTCAACGTCGTCGTTCATTATGGAAGCAACCGCGAAGCCGCTGAGTCGGTCGCCAAGGAAATTTCGGACGCTGGCGGAGCTGCGGTGACGCGTTCAGCAGACGTCTGTGATGAAACGGAAGTCCGTGGATTGTTTGAAGCAGCGGTCTCCGAATTTGGCGGGTTGGATGTCGTTGTTGTCAACGCGGGAATCGGTGGCTTTGATCGAATAGAAAACGTCGAACTGGCTGACTTCAACCAGTTGATGTCGGTTGATTTTCTGGGAGCGTTCCTGACGCTGCGTGAAGCGGCGAGAAAGTTGAACGATGGTGGTCGAATTATTTTTGTCTCATCGCAACTGGCCGAACGTCCCCGCGAGGGAACCGGTTGCTACTCAGCCGCGAAAGCCGGAATCGACGCGATGTTGGTTTCGATGTCGCACGAACTGGGGGAACGAGGAATCACCATCAATAGCGTTCGCCCCGGAGCAACCCAGCCGGGCATGTTTGCCGACAGCACCGAAGAGCGGAAGGAATTTTTCCGCAATCTTTCGCCATTCAAGCGTCTCGGTCGCCCGGATGACATCGCAGCAGTCGCATCCTTCCTCGCCAGCGAAGACGCCGCTTGGGTCACCGGACAACATCTTCGCGTTGATGGTGGTGCGTCAAATTAGGCAAAACGCTGTTGCTTTAGGAGCGGTTACGATCTCCCAGAAATGGCGCAGCGATTGAGGCGAAACGGGCTCTCGAAGAAGGATGGAAATTTCAAAGCTGGCATCTCGAAATCCGATCTTCCCCCAAGTCATGTCACTGTTCATCGTGGTGAGCTTGCTCGTCGGTTGGTCTATTCCGGGGTTCTATGCTTGGACCGACTCTGACCAGAGCCGCCCATCGCCGCTGCTGTGGAAGGTGCCGTTGTGGTCGGCGATTGCTTTCGCCGTGTTTGTTGTCGCTCTGCCGTGGTTGCCGATCACGAGTAACTCGTTGAATGACGCACCGCGGTCGCGTATGCGATTTTCCGTTCGCGCATTGCTAATGATCACCGCTGGTGTTGCAGTGGCGACTGCGTTGTTTGCCAAGTTCCCACTTGTGTCAAGTGCGATCGTGTGCGCCGGCGCGTACACATTCTCGACTTGGTTCTGCGTAAGAAACCCACAGCATCGTATGGCTGCATCGGCGCTGATCGCGTGTTTAATCCTACCGTACGCCTGGGTGGTCGGCTACGAGGAACTCGACCGCATACTGCCAACACTGGCAGTTATGATCGCCGGAATGCCAGCCTTTCTTCCGGCGGCGTTGCTGAGTCAAATGTTCGGCCAATACTTCCAAGAATCACAATGGCTGGCGTTTTTACTGACCGCCGTCGAGCTTCTGATTGGCATCTGGATGATTCGTCTCGGGCCGAAGCGAACGATCGCCTACTTACTGCTTGCTATGCTGATCTCAGGGGTGGGATCGCTGGGCTTCTACATGATGTGCATCGCTTGATGCCGGATCAGAAATTGACACCGACGATGAGGGCACCTTCGGATGTGAAGCAATGAACTCGTGCGATAATTTCGGGTTTGCATCCCAGCACGGGACTGAATCAAGACGCGGCGTCACGTTTCGAATAGGCTTGCGGTCCCGGTGGCTGAACGACGTAGAGCGTTACGAACTTTTCCAATGGCGATTGATTTCGGCGAAGATGGTGTCGGCACTTTGATCGACGCAGTTAAGTTCGACGACCAGCATCTTTGACCAGTGGTAGCGTCCGCCTGGTCGCGAGTGGCGATTCCATTCCCGGAGCAGAATGGACGTCGCTCGCTTATGGATCAAAAGTCGATTTCCTGAACGGCGTACGTGCGAAACATCACACCATTTGAACGACCGTCGAAGCCATGCGTGATAGCCTTGAACGCCTTCATCAGTGATCACAATTGCCGTGGGGTCAAGAGCCAGCCTGAATACGTTCAGCAACGTCTCAGCCAGAGACATGCCGAACAACGCAAGCAAAATGCAGCTCATGACACTTCGTTCCCATGGTCCTGGAATGGTACCTCCCTTTCCGAGCGGAAAGTTGAACCACACGGCATCTGTTTGAATGGCGACTAACGGAATTCCGAATAGCAGCAACAGGGGCGAATGCGTGCGAAACAACACCCATCCGCTCGATACGACAGAGGCGACGAATGGATTTTCTTTGGTATGGCGATCGAAAGGATCGGTCGCGGGCAGATTTAGTTGTTCTAGGGACATGGCGAGTGGTTTGTCAGAGCGATGGCGGTTAGATCTCGGCTTGGTTGCGTTGCAGCCGATCGCGGATTTGATCCTTGGTTCGGCTGATCTGCTGCTGGCTTGAATTTGGAAAGAACGGTAAGTCATCGACGGAAACTCCCATCCTTGCCAAAGTCAGTCTCCACGCTTGCACATCATTGAAACCAGACGTGATCGGTGACGGACGCTGCAAAATCAGAGTGCTGATCTTCGCGGCATCCGGTTTTGCGGCTGGCCCGAGTGACGCGTAAGCGTCTCGAATCCCTTCAACCATCGCGCGTCTTTGGCTCCAGGTCTCTTTGGTCGAAACGTGATTGAGTGCGTCGCGCAGAATGGGCATGGCACGCTCAGGATCGAGGTCAGCTAGCCTTGAAAGAAACGGCCCGGCCTGTTCGTAGAGTTCGGGCATAGTCCAAATGGCGATGTGAGCTGGATCGGGTTTGGCGAACGTGCCCGGTGGCATCATCGATAAGTCTTTCGCCAACAGCAATCGTTCTTTTTCGGTCGCATCATCGAACGCAATCCGTCGTGCGTAGGAGGTGCTGAGCTCGATTGGTGTTTTGCCCTTGGAAAAGACGCTCTCGATCGGACCGGCGATGTCTTTCACTCGCTGGTCACCGACAACTCGGGCGATCAATGGATGGTCGTCCGGACCTGCGTCGAAGAAAAAGAGCGACAGCCAGCGTCTTGCCAATTCCAGCCTCGCTGGACTCGCGTCTGGATCGTCGATCGCACGTTGGACTTCCCGGCTCAATCGTTCGCGGGTGTCATCAAGTTCGGCGAGAAGTGGCACCTCGAGTGCTTCTAGCAACGCCGGTTCCAAATTGATTCGCTGGCCCGACGATTTCCAATCGCTTCCGCCGATACCAAACGATGCGCCAGAGATTGTTCCGATACCCGTTTGAACATCAAAGCCGAAGTAGAAGAGGTTTCCAGGAACGAAGTGTCGCACTTCACTCCGGCGAAATTGAACGTCATTGCCGGGCCGGGCAATCTCAACTCGTTGGACTCGTGGACTGTCTTGATTGTGGGTTGAAACCAAACGCACGATCCAATCTGCTTCGTCGGCGGTTGTTGGCTCAACCGCAACAATTCGCTCCGCACCAGCAAGACGTAGCGCCCAATCGGCTTCTAGCGATTTCTCAACCTTCAGCAACTCATTCCCTTTCACTTGTCGCATCAGCCCTGGATGTTTGCGAATCAATTGACCAGGGTTCGATGGGAACACTCCTGGTTCCGCATCCACACTAGTGCGGACCAATGCGAACGCCGCGACGGTGGGATCGCGTTTGAGGCCAGTCAGGCCGGTGCGCTGGATGGTGACACTTTTCACGCCCGGTAGATCTAAGAGCGTCGTGCATAAGTAGTCACATTCGGGCGACCGATGGAGATCGCCGTTCTCGAAGTACACGTTTCCGCTCAAGATGATTGGTTCACCAGGAAGAACGTCGGGTGAAACTTCTGCGTGGAACTCTGATGTTGCTGACCAGCGACTTGGTTGCATGACCAACCAACCTAATCCAAGTGCAAGAAAGATCGCGATCGGAATCGCGGCCCAACCAATCTTGGTGGGTAGCATTCGGTGTATACCGAGCGTGGTCGCAAGATAAACAAAAACGGTGGGAGCCGTGAGAAGCACCAATCCTGGAACAATGAGTGCCAAGAATCCAAGCACGACCAGCATCGGGCAACACAGCGACACGGCAGCCGTGACGCCTGTAAGGATTAAAGCAATGTTACGGAATCTACGCATGCTGGATTCAAAATCGTGACGTTCGGCGCATATCTACTGCGGCGACGACCGCAGGTCGATGAAGCTTAGGTCACGATTCGGATCCGCTATAATCCATTATCCAAGGTGACTTCATCGAGCGTCAGTTGCCCAGACTTCTTTGGTGCCTTTGTCGATCGAAACCATTGGTCTCATCACTTGGTCGTCGGGTAGACTGAAGCAAAATCCAATCATGCGACAACTTCGTTAACATGCGAATTTCGTTCAGAAAAGGATTGATCGTGCCGAGGTTTCGCTGGGCGAGAATGTTTCGACGTAATTGCCGACTCTGCAATGGTCTGGTTCAAACATGTTAGCCGCCTCACGTTTCGTTATCTCGCTTCTCTTCATCGCCGCCGGTGTGAATCACTTCGTGTCGCCGGACGTGTATGTCAAGATTGTGCCGGCGTACTTGCCTTGGCCGTTGGCTTTGGTTTATGTCTCGGGGTTCTTTGAAGTGACCGGTGGGATTGGCGTTGCTGTGTCGAAGTTGCGACGGGCGGCGGGTTGGGGGCTGATTGCTTTGTTGGTGGCGGTGTTTCCGGCCAACGTGGACATGGTAATTCACGCGGATCGGTTTCCGGACATTCCGTTCTGGGCGTTGGTCGCGCGGTTGCCGTTGCAGTGCGTGTTGATCGCTTGGATTTGGTGTGCGGCGGTAACGCGGCCGGTGTCAACGTTTGATTTGACGGAGGACGCGGCATAAGCGAGCTGGTGCAGGTGTTATTGTTGACGACGATGGCGGGGGCGGCGATGCCGACCGGTGGTGCGATTGCGATGATCGAACGGACCTAGCCGAATTGGTTGGAGCAAGAGCTTCGGCACAGCATGATTGCTTTCCGGGGCGGTGTGCTGATCTCGGCCGTTGCGTTGGTCTTAGTGCCCGATGGGATTGAGAAGCTGTCGCTTCGGTTGGATCATCACCGCGTTCGTTGTCGGTGCGGCGGTGTTCTGGGGCTTGGAAACGTTGCTGGCTCGATCGACAAGCTCGATTTCGCAACTGATCGCAATGCTGTCGGACTTCATTCGCGAAGTCTGTGTCGTCATCCCACCACGTAGGGCCTCGTTCGCCGAGCGAGACCTTGGCGGCGTGGACTTTACTGCGAGCTGCCGACAGAGCAGCAATGTTGCCTTTACGTTTTGACTTGCCAACGTCGCGACGGGCGGTCATCAGTTCGTTGACCAAGGTCTGCCGCGCATCTTCATCAAGAGTCGGATTCGTGCATCGCCACAATCGTTCTTTGTGGACGAAGTAGCGACCGTCGGGCGTCATTGGGTACTTCAACGATCAATCGTCCGAGATGCGGACGACTGCCTTGCCAAGGTTGTCACCATCAAACAAACGAATGAATGCGTCGGAGGCATTCTCTAGACCTTTGGTGATGGTTTCTTCCCAGGCGACTTTGTCGCCCTGGATTAGAGGAGCCATCTCGGAGGCGAATTCGTCCTTGTCGTCCATGTGGCCGTCATCGCAAGTCTGCGGTTTTCCAGTTGTCTGAGAATCCCAAGAACTCGCCACCGCCAGCATCAACGCAAGAGGTTGCGGAATAACTGGACAAAACGAAAAATGCCGACGTGGAGCAAACGTCGGCTTTTCGTTTACCGCCAGAGTCGGAAATTGTTCCAACCAAACAGAGAAGTTGAGCGAACCGAACTCGCTTTCAAAAGTTCTCTCCACACAAAGTTGTCCACAAAGGAACTCTACCCGCCCTCCTACAAAAATGTGGTAAACGCCGGTCAAAAACAGCCCCCTCCTGAATGGCTGCACACTGCGAAATACTACGACTTCATAACCTGGTTTTAACGTGCGCGTTCTCGCGTCATTCGCGACCGCCTTCGCAGATTTAGTGGCACCGCGTGCACTGCAACTCGCCAGCAAAATCCGCTTGACGGGAGGGAACACTTGTAGCACAATGTGGTATCACCTGCCGCGGCTGCATTCGAGAATCAAAGTTGGAAAACGCCTGTCCTCCCATCGTTCTTGATACGAACGTATTGATCGCAGGAGCGTGTCGACATGCAGGTAGCTTGGCTTACCGCGTTCTGATGGCTGTGCTCGAAGGTCAAGTTCAGCTCATGCTTACCGAGGGCATTGTGGCTGAGTATGCAGACGTGTTGGGGCGTCCGCCGGTTAGGAAGCTGACTGGACTGACGGTGAAGCAGAACGCTGATTTGATATTGGATCTCATTTCGCTTTCACACCAAACGCAACTCCATTTCAGTTGGCGACCGAACCTGCTTGATGAAGCGGACAACAAATTTATCGAGGCCGCTATCGCCGCAACCGCGATCATCGTCACGTATAACGTTCGCGATTTTTCGCACCTGGATCTCGTCAAGCACGGATGGGACGTAATGACTCCGCTTGAATTCACAACACTTTATGACCTGGAGAATTGATCATGGCAACGCTTTCCTTGCGAATGCGAGATGACCTCAAAGCAAAGGCACAAGAGTTGGCCAGCAAACAAGGCGTTTCGTTAAACAGTTACATCAACGCAACGCTTGCTGCCACGATCGCTCAGACCGAGACGCTCGCGATGATGGGCGACCGGCTAAGCAATGTCGATCGGGAAAAGTTGCATGCACGAGTGATGAAGTTCATGTCCAAGCCCCAAGCCGGAACCGAGCCAACTCCAGCCGAGATTGAGCGAGCCGTCTCGGGCCAGCAAAAAGCGTGAAGGAGTCGGTGCCCGCTCACCAAGCGATATTCGTAACCCGTTTTCTTCATTTCAAACTTCACTCCTCACTCTTCAAGCTTCCCAACATGACTTGGCGAGACTGGTACGACGCCCTCAATAAACCGACTTGGACTCCCGAGCCGTCGACGATCGGTACGATCTGGCAACTCCTCTACCCGATCATCCTGGTCACGTTCGGCTACGTCTTCTACCGAGTCGCCCGCAAACAGATCCCGTGGCCCGTCGCGATCCCGTTCGCCATCAATCTGATCGCCAACATCGCGTTCACTCCGATCCAGTTCGGTCTGCGAAACCTCCCGCTCGCCGCACTCGACATCGCCATCGTCTGGATCACGATCCTCTGGGCCATGAAAGCCATCTGGCCCCACAACCGCTGGATCGCCCTCGCCCAAATTCCGTACCTGGTCTGGGTCACGATCGCCAGCGTCCTGCAGTTCTCGATTACCTGGAACAACTGGTAGAGGAACTCGTCAAGAATTTCGGCAGCCTCAATCCGTCGGCAGCATCACCCACAATTCGGGGCGACCTACGTTGCAATGCACCGCTCGAACCAGCATCCCCATGCAGGCCCACGACACGAATAATGTCATGCGAGCGGCATGCCAGGCGATCGGAAAAGTATTGGCTGATTCGATGCGTCGGTTATCCACACTTGGCACCGGATGGAAGATCGCTTCAATCAGAGCTGGCCGATGCGGTTCATCATCCTGAAGACGATCGAGTGTCTGCAAAGCTCTAGAAAGCGACTCCTGTGAAGCTCCCTGGTCAATCACCTTGCGGTCAATCGCGTAAGCGGCCTGGCGGCTAAGCGTCGGCAGCGTCAGCAATCCAAGGAAGCTCCAAAGAGTGAATCCGCAGCACGTCATCGCCAGTTCACCCACGCTGGTCACGCCCGCACCAGGCAACATCGCCGACAGAACAAAACCGACCAGCACCCACGCAAACGCAAGCAACACGCCGCGCGTTCGGCTTCCACTTTCGATTGCCTCCAAACGTCTTGCAATCGTGATCGCTAACTGCTCGGGGGAGAGCTTCGCGAGCGAAGACGAAGGCACAACAATCCATTCCATTCCCGGCAAACCAACAATGCCGCCTGTGAACCCGATGTCATGGTGCTCAACCACCATGACCGGGCGTATCTTCCATCCCCATTGCGAAGCCTGCTCGAGCGCGGAACTGACAGCGGCATTCGCTTCAGCCTGCTCATCGACCTTGTCGGGCAACGATGCCATGAGCCGAGCAATTCGGAATTGAAACGCGACCTGGACGACGCCAATCGCCAGGACTGCCAAACCAGCCCCGACTAAACCGAGCTGTCGTCCCATTGCCAGAATCAGCAGACTCGCGACCAGAAAGAAGCTCGCCTGAACGGTCGTACCGCGAATCCATCCCTTCGCAAAAGCCCCGATGGTGATCGTGCCGGGCCGCGAGCGATTGGGCAGCAAGTAACCGCCCTGAATATCCAGCGGTAGCAACACGCCCACCAAGCAACTGACCAATGCCACCAAACCAAGCAGATCATCGCCGCTCCACCACTGCGCGTTTGGCAGCAACTGCGGCGGTAGCTTAGAGGCAAGCATGAAAGAGCTGATCACGACGATCAACCCAACGCCAGAAATCCCCAGCCACAATCGAGAACGTGCGTAAGTGATCGCTACCACTCCAACGAGATACTAAAATTTAAAACCGCAGGACGCCGCAAAGCCACGCTAAGACGTCTTCTCCAACTCGTCGAGCTGTTTGCCGATCTCTTCCGCCTCGGCCCGTTTTAAGTCGCTCTTCTTTCGATTGACCGTAGACAGATCAAACGATTCCTGCATCAGCTTGTTGTACTTTTCCTGCAACTTCTCTTTGCTATTTCCCGATCCAAACATCGCGACATTCTCCGTGGCTATGAACTTGTGGTAGACCTCCGATTGTTAACGACCGTCAACAGGAAGCAATTTCAGGAGCCTTCGTCCGAGACAATGCAGACACCTAGTCGCTTCGCTACACTCAGTTAGTCCCGAGTTCTTCGCAACAGGTGAATGGATGATGCGTAAACGAATGGTGTATTTCTTCAGTGTCGCGGCATTGGTCGCGATCGGGGTGTTTGTGTTCAACAAGACCACTCGAGCCGGCTACGAATCAGCCGAATACAAGGTCATCGAATCCGATGGCAATTTTGAAGTCCGCGAATACCCCGACCTGATGCTTGTTGCGACGTCCACCAAGATTGACGCCCAAGGTCGCGACGGCAGTTTCATGAAACTGTTCCGCTACATCTCGGGCGCGAACGAGTCCGAGCAGAAGATTTCGATGACAACGCCAGTGTTCATGGAAAATGACAAAGCGGATTCGGAAGTCAAAATGGGATTCGTGATGCCGAAGGAAGTCGCCGTCGAGGGCGTGCCATCGCCCACCGGTGCAGATGTCGACGTTCGTAAACGAGCCGGCGGCCGTTTCGCAGTCCTCCGGTTCTCCGGCCGGCTCAACAAAAAGCTCGCCAAGGAATCCGAAACCAAGCTCCGAACCTGGATGGAATCGAAGGGCCTCGCTGCCGACGAATCGCCCGAAGCCAGCGG
>JBAUHR010000376.1:0-1514 GCA_049680385.1 Rubripirellula sp.
CATTGGCCGGATGAACAGGAAAGTCAATTCCGACTGGATCGATTAGCAACCATGCTTTCCGGTGGGAACTCCGGTGAGCCAGCAGTCGTGCCGGGAAAACCGGACGAGAGTTTTTTGCTGAAAGTGATTCGGCACGAAGAACCTGGCAAGGAAATGCCACCGGGGGAATCGTTATCGAATGCTCAGATCGAGCTGATCGAACAATGGATCGCCGGCGGAGCAAAGACTCCGGAAAGTTACGGACCAGCGAAAACGGAAGTCGATCTTTCGCACTGGGCGTTTCAGCCAGTGAAGCGTTCACAAGCAAGTGGTATCGACGAATTCGTGCGCAGCACATTGACGGCTAACGGCTTGAAGCAATCGCCCGCTGCGGAACGACGTGTTTTGATTCGACGGTTATATCTTGTGATGCTCGGCATTCCGCCAACACCGCAGCAGGTCGAAGCGTTCGTGACGGATGATCGTGACGACGCTTGGCAGACGCTCGTGGAACGCGTTCTTGCCAGTTCGCATTACGGTGAACGCTGGGCGACGTACTGGTTGGACCTGGTACGATTCGGCGAGACGCATGGCTATGAAATGAATCGCGAGCGACCGACGGCGTGGCAGTATCGCGATTGGGTCATCCAGTCGTTCAACGACGACAAGCCATACAACGAATTCGTTCGCCAGCAGATCGCGGGCGATGCATTGGGAGCCGACGTCGCCACAGGGTTCCTTGTGGCTGGTCCCGTCGATCAAGTCAAAGGTTCCGACCCGAAACTGCGACAGGCTCAGCGAATGAACGAGCTCGACGACATGATCAACACCACCGGCACGGCGTTTTTGGGACTGACGACTGGTTGTGCGCGATGCCACAATCATAAGTTTGATCCCATCAGCCAGCGTGATTACTACTCGATGCAAGCCGTGTTCGCCGGCGTTCAGCACGGCGATCGCTCGCTGCCGCCTTCGCCGGAAACCAAACAGCAGATCGCGACGCTGGATGCGGAGATCGCAGAACTGACTGACAGGCTGAAGAAATTCATTGCCGAAGATGAATCGAAACTGCGTCCGTCCGTCAACGCGAGACAGAACGAAGAAGTCTTTGAGAAACGAGAAGTGCGTTTCATTCGCTTCACGATTGAAAAGACCACTGGTGGCGAAGGTTGTATTGATGAGTTGGAAGTTTACGCTCAAGGAAGCAACGTTGCTCTGGCCAGCAGCGGTGCCAAAGCGACATCGTCCGGCGACTTCGTGCATCCAAAACATAAACTGATGCACATCAACGATGGACGTCACGGTAACGATCGCAGTTGGATTGTCGATTCTGCAAAAGGCGGCTGGGTTCAAATCGAACTCGCCGCACTGGCCGTCATCGACCGCGTCGTCTGGGGCCGTGATCGCGACGGACAGTTTGCCGACCGGTTGCCGATCGAATATCGCATCGAATCCGCTGTGGAAGCCGGCCAATGGGAATTGTTGGCGTCGTCGGCGGATCGAAAAGCTTACTCGGGTAGCAAACCTTCCGAGCC
>JBAUHR010000377.1:0-2273 GCA_049680385.1 Rubripirellula sp.
GACGGGTCCTCCTCGATCATACGAACAGTCGCTTCACAAGACATTTATTTCGCGGCCAGTCACCCGGAGGAAGTCAACGGCCAAAGTACGATCTTGGAAGGCGAACGGATCTTCATCACGGCGGAATACATCAACGTCAACGGTGTGATCCAAAGCGGACGCGGCGAATATAACTTGGTGATCGACGATGCGATGGCGCAGCGGATCGAAGGCAATCGTCCGGCGTCTGGTCAGCAAAGAGATCCATTGTTGCTGACCGATCCGCGCAGTCGCGATCTCGCTGCCAGCTACGACTATGGTCTTGAACGAATTGTCGTTCAAGAACTACGTGCCAGCGGCGGTTACGTTGATTTGACCGGGCGAATCGCCAACACTCGCAACGGCGAAATTCGTGTCTTTGGTGATTACGCCAAAATCAACATCGACAATCAAACGACGTACGACATGGAAATACATCGATTGGACGTCTCGCAGCGGGGCGAAGGTACCATCATCATCAAGGACATGTTGAAGGGCACGCCTGAGGCTCCGCTCGTCACCCTCTACGAACGCGAGGGTGATTTGGTCCATGTGCAAGAAGGCTCGTCCTCTAACAGAACCACTGAACGTCAATTCTCCTACAAGCCAAAGGACAAGCTTCGGTTGGCATGGACGGTTGTAGAAGGAACTCGATCCACGACGACGACGCGACTTTCGAAGGACTCGTTATGGGGCCTAATTCCGAACTTCTTTGATAGGAATGATGTCGATAGCAAGACCGTTGGACCAACCAACACTGTTTTGCTTACTTCGGATCGATCCAACGATCGATTCTACGTCTCGACTGCCTCCAACGACGCTCAGCCTAAGTATCGCTACTTGCCCCATGTCACGTCTTCGGTGACAACAACTCAAAAGTACGATCTAAAACCAACGTGGTCTGGCTGGGGCCCTTGGTCGGTCAAGACTGTCCACTGGAAACTAGTTGACGTAACTCGGAAGTTGACGCTCCACATGCACAATATCCTCGCCGACCAACCGATCGGAATTCAGTTTCTTGGACAAGCCGAAGGCGAAATCGAGATCCAATCGCTAGGACGTGTCTTTATTGATGGCGAAATCCGTAATCCCAACGGCACAACTCGGATTTCGTCGCTTGGTAGCAGTGGGCAAGTTCAACTCAATTCGGCCGACGCAATCATCGGTGGTCGCCATGTCGATCTTTCGGCGACCGGCGCGATCGGCAGTGATGCCTTGCCCATCAACACAAATATAGCCGACGTGCCGACGTACGACTTCACATCGGATCGACAGGCTGCGGTGGCTCCAGGGCATCGGGTGCTAGTCAATTTTGGTCATTCGGCCGGTGGTGTTCCTGGGAAGGTTTACGAATACATTCGTCCATTGACCAGCCCAGGACGCGGTATCCCAGTCCGGCAGTTGTCGACCATCGACTTCACGGACACGTCAAGCTGGATGCAAGTCGACGTCAACGGATCGGTCAGCCTAACAACGGTCATGGGTGACATCTTCGCAAACGAGGTCAGTGGTGATTTGTTCGTCGATCAAGTCAACGCGAACACGTCAGGCCTGGAAAGTAACGATGGCGATGTCACACTGTTTTCGCAGGGGAGCATTGTTGGAATCAATGACGCATCCAAAGTAATCGGGGATGCCATCGACTTGACCGCTCGCACCGGCAGCATTGGCCAAGCCGATCAGCCGCTGCAAGTTGACAACTTGAACGCTCGGCAGACGCTTGGTGATAGCCTGACAGCTTGGGCGGCAGGCGACAGTCACACCAAGCACTCTGGCGATCTGGTTCTGAAAGAAATCGTTGCCGGTGGCGATGTGACAATGACCTTTGACCCCAGCAGCGAGTTCGGCACGCTGATCGATGGCAACACGCTACAAGTGATCGATGAAAGGGCCCAAGAGGAACTAGTCAATTCCGTTTGGAACGCCTTGAATTTGTTGGACGGAGACGCACGCCGAACGGAACGTCGCGAAGCATTGATTTCGTCAAAGAATGATTCCTACGTCACGTACTGGAATTGGCGAAACACGCAAGCTGACCCAAGCGTTTTCGATGCGACCTTTGTGATCGAAGTGTCCGACGACGAGCGTGAGTTCTTTCGACAACAAGAGATCGAAAACGGCTTGGTCGAGCCCGAGTTGACGGCCAAGGTCGACGAACGGGCAACGACGGTGTCCAACAGTCGCACGCAACAATACCGTTCGCTGCACGCAGAATTTGGCAGCGAAGGTGATGTGTTCCAGCCTGACTATCAGTA
>JBAUHR010000378.1:0-5996 GCA_049680385.1 Rubripirellula sp.
GCCAAGGCGATCAGTGACGCACTGCTTGCTCACGGATGGTTGATTTCGATCACGGTGATCGTGGCAATCGGTGCCGCCGTATTTGCGATTCGTACACCCGGTGGTCGGCGGTTCTGGGACCGCACGATGTTGAAATTGCCGATCATTGGACCGATGGCAGTCAAGCAAGGTGTGGCCAGGATTGCGATGATCATCGCAACGTTATCGCGCAGCGGTGTTGAATTGACACGCGCGGTCGACTTGGCCGAGCGATCAACGGGCAACGTGATCTTCAAGAAGGCGTTGTCGGACTGTGGTGACCGGATCTCGGCGGGTGAAGAGGTTGCCGACGCGCTGCAGCAAAGTGGCGTGTTTCCCCCGTTGGCGGTACGAGTGTTTTCGGTTGGACAAGAATCCGGCAAGCTGGATGACATGTTGTTTCGGCTTGCCGACGACTACGATGCCCAGGTGGCGACGTCTTCGGCTCGCTTGACGGCGCTACTGGAACCTGTCCTGATCTTATTCTTAGCCGCCATGGTCGGCTTTTTGTTGTTAGCGACGATCCTTCCAATTTTGGAGGCGGGAAATGTTCAGTAAATTTGGTGGCGATCAATCCATGACATCTCGATTCGGTGGGCTTCGTCGCAGACATCCACTGCGTCCAGGTTTTTCGCTGGTCGAGTTGATCGTCGTGATGGTGATTTTGGGGATGTTGGCTGGCTTGGTCGCGGTGCGAACCCGAGGCTATTTGATTTCGTCAAAACAGAATGCGGCCAAAGCCGAGATCGCAAACATTGTCAAAGCGATTGAAACGTTCTACGCCGACCAAGGTCGCTATCCGACCACCGACGAAGGATTAGATATTCTCGTTCAGGGCACGGATTCCTGGCCCGACGGGTTCTTGAACAAGTTGCCAGTCGATCCGTGGAAGAATCCCTACGAATACGTTAGCCCCGGCAGCACCGAACCCTACGAAGTCGTGTCGCTTGGCGCCGATGGTCGCGAAGGCGGCGAAGGTGAGCACGCGGACTTTACCAGTGAATCGTTGGATGGCGATGCGTAATGCCTTCACGCTGATTGAATTGGTGGTTGTGATCACGATCATGGCCGTGCTTGCAACGATCGCGGCGTTGTCGCTTGGTGGAGTGATGGACCGCTACCAGATCGGGCGGGCTGCGGAAACGATTGAGCGGTTTGACGCTCGTGCTCGCCGCGAAGCACGCGTGACGGGCGACGTTGTGATTGCCAAGATCGATCGCAGTCGAGGTCGCTTGACGATCGATGTGGCGGGATCTGACCGCGACGCTAACTTTCAACTGCCGTCACGTGTGTCGATATCGAACATGCGAATGCACCGGAGCGGCGTTTCGGGTGGCGACTTGAATTTGGTCGTCGATCGAAAGGGGCAATGTTCAACCTATGCGGTTGAACTTACGCGTGGAAAGATGAAACGTTGGCTTGTGATGTTGGGGACCAGCGGCCAGGTGATTCCTCTGGACGACGAGGGGGGAGTCAATGCGATGTTTGCGTTGTAGGAATGAGCGAAAAAAAAAGGTCCGGCGTGTCGGCCGCTATTCAGCCGGTTTTACGCTGCTGGAAGTCTTGGTCGGATTGGCGATCATGGCTAGCGTGCTGGTCAGTTCGCTGTTGGCCTTTGCGGCTCATCAGCGAGCCCGCCGACTTGCCGAGGCAAAGTTGGCGGCAGTTGGCGTGGCCGACGAATTGTTGTTCCAGTTGTCGGGCGGTCGAGGCGGCATTCCACCGACCAGCCGTGGTGTGGTCCCCGGTCGCAACGATTGGTGGTGGCAGACTGAGTTGGTTGGATTGACGGCACCGGCGGGGATCCCCATGAGTGTCGTCCGTTTTCGCATTGTCGAAGCGACTGCATCGGGAAAGCAGCAAACCTTGGTCAGTGTCGATATTGTCAAAGGTGCAAAATGACCAGACGACCTAACCATCGACGAGCGGCATTCACGTTGATCGAATTGGTCGCGTCGGCTGTGCTAACCGCCATGATGATGGCTGGGTTGTTGGGTGTCGTCTGGTCGGCGGTGCGGGAATCGAGTGAGCTTCGCAAGGCCGAAGCGGATCGGTTTCCGATCACGATCTTGGCCGACCAGTTGCGATTGGATTTTCAAAACTCGCGTGGCATGTCGGCGATTGCGGGCGGTGTTGTGTTGCACGGATTTATGGGCGATGGAAGTCTGCCCGGACGAGTCGCCTATCAGATTCAAGTTTCGCAGGCAGGTTCGGTGTTGATGCGAACGGATGCTCGTTCGGCAGAGATTGCTTGGGTCGGCGCAACCGCGATCGAAATTGATGCGATCGCCATCGTCCAGCCTGGCGATGGGGATTTGCCGATCGCGGAAACCGGTGGTTTGTCACCGGTCCCTTCGGTGTTTCGAGTCACGCTGCGAGGACGAGATGGCCGAGTGCTGTTTCGCGAGGTGGTGAATCATCATGACGCGTAAAGAACGGTCTGACACCTTTTTTTCGAACGAACCGAAAGGCTACGTGCTGCTGGTCGTGATCGCCGTTTCGGTTTTGGTGATCACCGTTCTGGCAACGCTTGCAAAAGTCAGTTTGCGTCGCGGGTTGGAAGCGGCAGATGCCGAGCGAGGTTTGCGAACACGTTGGGGGGCGCTGACGATTGAACGTGTGGTCAATCAATCGATCCCAAAAGTGTTCGACGAGCAAGAAAAAGTGTACGCTGAAAAGAACCCGGAAATTCCTCCGCCTGCAACCATTCGTGCGGCGATCACTTTGTCAGGGATCACCTTTGATTTGCTGTTGGGTGACGAAGACGCAAAGCTGAACCTCAACGCCATGTACCACCATGTCGGGCCGATGAGAACTCAGCAGGCAATCGAGCGGGTCGTCGGTTCGACTGTGCCGGGAACGATTCGTTTGCTGCCCGCCGTCGAACCCCTGCAGTTGGCGCGCGAGAACGCGCGGTTGAAAGAACCGTCATCCGAGGATGGCGAAATCACCGAACCTGAAGTGCCGGCGGCGTTTCGCAGTTGGGGGGAAGTGTTCGATATTGGGCAACTCGAGCGACAAGCGAGATCGCCAGTAGCGCTGCCAAATGTAACGACCGGAATTTCGCTTTGGGGCAACGGAGTTCTAAACATTCGCCGGGCTTCGGATGAAGCAATCTTGGCGGTCGTCGGTTCGGTGGTGCAAGATGGCGGAGCGCAGAAGTTTCTAAAGCGTTTCCGCGAGAATCCAACGGTTACACTCGGGGTGATGCTGCAAACCGAAGTTTCCGACCAAGACAATCGCAATCAAATTGCCGCCCTGATCTCCGAGACCAGTACCAACTATTCTGTTTGGATTGACGCGTCGAGTCGCAGCGGGACTCGGTTGCGGACGTTTGCTGCGACCGTTCGCGATGAAACCGGAATCACACAGCACACTCGATTCGCTTACTGATCGATTCGCATAAAGATCAATTGCCATGGACATCATCAATCAACGCCGCACCATGAACGCTCTAGCGACCACGTTGCTGGTTGGTGCTGGCGGTGTGGGATTTTGGGCGGCTTCGGATGTTGGCGAAGGTGATGGTCTCGGGCCGTCGAAAACGGCGCCAGTCGTAATCGCGATTGACGAAAACCCCGGCGAGAAGGTTCCGCTTAGTACCGATGTTGCGCTGCGTTCACTGCGATCGCCGCTGTACGACCCGCCCCCACCGGCGCCGCGTCCGGCGCCCGTTCAATCAACGCCCAAGCCCGCGGTACCGCGACCGGTTGCAGTGCCTAAGTTAGGTTTGGTCTTGGTAGGCACGATCATCGATCCAAACGGCAGCGTCGCGATCATGTCGGACGCCGAAGGGAAATTCGACATCAAGGCGATTGGCGAAGAGTTAGATCTAAAGCCAGCGGGAGTGACCATTGATGAAATCGAGTCAGAACTCGTGACACTGTCCTACCAAGGAAGTGAGTCCACGGTTCGGTTGCAGCGGTCGGTACCGTCGGCAAACTCTAGTGGCGGTGGCAATCAGCGTCCCAACGGCCGGAGACGCAATCAATGAGTCGCTGCGAGATACTGATTGTTGAACAGTCGGGTCAATGGACGGTCGTCTATGGTGACGAATCGGTGGTGATTGGTGCTGATGCATCGTCGGCCGAAATTGCGGATGCTGTTGGCGTTTGGGTCGATGGTTTGAAGTTAAAAAACGTTGCCTGCATTTTAGCGCCATCTTCGACGTCGTGTTTCTTTGTCGCCTTCGGTCCGTCCGACAGTGTCGATGTTCGAGATCGAACTGCGATGGCTTTCGAGCTTGAAGATCACTTGCCGATGGATGCCGAGTCTTTCGTTGCCGACTACGTCGTTACGGACGGCGATGACGGAAAGTTCGTTGCGGCGGTCGCGATCCAGTCGGATCGATGGAAGGCGATTGCGGACACTTGCGAAGCCAGCGGAATGACGATTCAGTCGATCGTGCCACAAGCCATCTTGGCGACGCGGTCGGTGGTCGAAGGTGAATCGCCAGTCGGACGGGTCCGATTGATGTGGGTCATCGACGGCGCGTTGGATTCGATGGCGATTGACAATGGACGCGTTGTGTCTTGGAAGCACTTGCAGCTTGATAGCGACGCGATCTCGCGCCATGGAGTGATGGATTTTGGTGACGTGGATCGAGTCTTGATAGCCGGGGCGAACCCGGAATCGGCGGCGATGATTGGCGGTTCGCTCGAATGCCAAGTCGAGTGGATCGATGAATCGGCAATGGTGCATGCTCAGCGAGGCGCCGCGTCGTACTTGGCGAATCGCAGCGGACCTTGGTTTGATCTGCGCCGCGAGAAACTGGCACCGCTGGATCGGCTGCGCGGTGTTCAGCAAAGCTTGCGACTGTTGGCGCTTGCCGCCGTGGCTTTCTTGCTGGCGGTGGCGATTGGCGGTTGGTACCGGACGTCAAAGATCGAGAATGAAATCACGTCGCTTCAAGAGCAACAACGGACGCTGTTCGAAACGGGTTTCCCCGGCACGCGAGTACCCGGCGCGATTCTTCGTCGTGTACGCAGCGAGCATGCCAAGGTGATCGGATCCAGTGGTGCGGCGGCGATCGATGTGCCGACGCCCGCGCCGATGGTGCTGCGGCGTTTGATGGCCGCGTTTTCGCCAGACGTTCGATTCCAGTTCGAATCGATTGCGATCAACGATGGCAAGGTCGACATGGATTTGCTGGTTCGAAGTCCGGTGGATGCGGGCAAGATCGCGTCGGCGATTGCGGAGGCTGGTTTTCAAGTCAATCCACCCGTCACGACACAGAAGGACGCCAAGTCGTTTGTGTCGGCGATCGAGGCGACGTGGATTCAGGAGCCGCCATTATGAGTGGTTGGTCCAACGAAGCGGTACGTCGCCGATGGTTTGTGGCGATCGCAATTCTGATCTTGGGCGTTTACTCGGTCTTTGGTTTGCTGGACGCACGGTCGGCCGCCGACCGGTTGGCGCAAGCACGCGGAGACTTGGACGAAGTCAAAACGAAGATTTCACAGATCGACCGATTGAAAGACGGCCCGCGAGTCGCAGCGTTGGAATTGCAGTCGCCTGCCGAAATCAGCAATCGAATCGAGGCCGCTCGTCAGTCAGCCGGTTTGAACCAGGCGGCTTTGTTGCGAGAACAGCCGACGGATCCTCAGCGAATCGGTCGCAGCGATTTTGAAATGCGAATGACTACGATCGGGCTGGCTCCATCGACCATGGTCCAGATTTTGAAGTTCTGTGACGCACTGAGGGACGAGAAATCAGGGACGATGGTGCGAGATCTGCGGTTGTCGGTCCCGAGAAACCAGGGGGACAGCGGGGCTGTGGAGAAATGGGATGCCGAGATGACCTTGACCCAGATGATCTTTTCACCGAAGTCTAAGTAGCCAAGGATCCTTGGCATTGTCCTTTTATCTAACTATTGCATTTGTCATGCTTCGATTGGCCATTCACGGATGAAGCGGCGCGCCCGACGATTGATGTTGGAACTCGGTGCTGGTGTGATCATCACCGGCATGGTTGGCGGG
>JBAUHR010000379.1:0-2072 GCA_049680385.1 Rubripirellula sp.
CGCATCACGGGATGCCTCCAGCCGGAGACAACCATGAGTGCGAATACTCAAGCGGACGGCAAACGGCTCGGCGAAGAAATTCTTAACGATTTCGCCATGAAGACGGCGCGGATCAAGGCCGAGCAACTCCATCGGCGACCGGAATTCAGCGACTGTGACGCCGAAGACATCGCTCAAGAGTTGCTGATGTACTTGATCCAGAAGGCTGACTGTTTCGACCCGGCGCGATCGAAGGTGAACACGTTCATCAATCGAGTCATCAACTCGGGCGTGCGAGAGCTGTTGCGATCGAGGAAACGGCACAAACGGCATCCGATCGAAGATGGTGTGCAAATGCAGTCGTTTGAAACGCCCGTCGACACGGTGGATGAGACTTTCGCGACTCTCGGCGGCGAAATCTGTGACGAGGACCAGGGCCGGCGAAACCAGTCCTCATACAGTGATCCATTCCACGCGATCGATGAAGCGGACGCTTTGGAGGTCGCGATGCAGAAGATGCCCGCGGAATTGCGGCGGCTGTGCGAGTACCTGCGTTGTCATTCGATGAGCAGCACGATGGAAAAGTTTGGCCTGCCGCGTCGGCGGTTCAACACGGTGCGTGCCGAGATCGCCAAGCACTTGAAGAAGTATGGCGTGGCCAATTTCTGAGATTGGCGTACAGGGCGACCAATTCACGGCATAGGTAACCAGGGGCGGCCAACGGGTCGTCGGAACATCAAACCTCCCATCCACCAGGTTAGCGAATGAGTGATTTGGACATCGAACGCCGCGTTGCACTTTCATTGGCGGTCGGCCGTTACTTGCGATCGGCCGACCGCTTCAACGAAGCGTCACGAGATTTTACTGGGGCGTGCAAATCGCTCCGCAAGCAACTGGGCACCAACCAACGGTTCGTCGCCCAGATTGATTTCAAACACTACCTCGTGACCAGCGATCGCGATGGCAATTTCGACATCGAAGCGATCCCAACCCTGTAATTCCAGCCATCCCAACCATTCAACGAAGGAACTAACCAACCCATGACCAACCTACTCGAAACCATTCAATCTGGCCGGCAATCGAAGCCGCCTCGTGTTTTGCTCTACGGTGTCGAGGGCATCGGCAAGTCAACATTCGGCAGCGAAGCCCCCAAGCCGATCTTCATCCAAACCGAAGACGGCCTCGACGAAATCGAATGCGATCGCTTTCCGCTGGCGACGAAGTTCGATGACGTCGTCGCAGCCCTGAAAACGCTCGTCAATGAGAAGCACGATTACGAGACCGTCGTGATCGACTCGCTTGATTGGCTAGAGCGTCTTGTTTGGGACAAGCTCTGTCAGCAGTACGCCGTCGAGTCGATCGAAAAGGTCGATGGCGGGTATGCCCGCGGTTACATGCACGCCCTCTCTCTGTGGCGTGAAGTGCTCGATCTGCTCAATGTGCTGCGTTCGCGTGGCATGGTGACGGTCTTGATCGCCCATTCCAAGGTCGAACGGTTCGAGGATCCCGAGTCCTCGCCCTACGACCGCTATTCGCCGCGACTGCATAAACATGCTGCGGCCCTGGTGAAGGAATGGTGCGACGCCGTGCTGTTCGCGACTCGCAAGATGCGAACGCAGAGCGAAGACGGTGGCTTCAACCGCAAGCGCACCATCGCTCATGCGATCGGCAAAGACGGTGGCGAACGTGTCGTACGTGCTTACGGATCGCCCAGTTGCGTTGCCAAGAATCGTTACGGCATCGCTGAAGAATTGCCGCTCTCGTGGTCGGCGTTCGTGAATGCATTGACCAACAACTCACCCACTCCTCCAACCCAAGGTAACTAACCATGGCAAACCTCAACGGCTTTGATGCCAACACCGTCGAACCAGCCGACGACCTCGAACCGATCCCTTCCGGCAAGTACGTCGCCGTCATCACCGACAGCGAAATGAAACCCACGAAATCTGGCACGGGCAACTACCTGCAGTTGACGTTTCAGATCGTGGAGGGCGAGTACGCAAACCGTCTTCTCTGGGTGCGTCTCAACCTCGACAACCCCAACGCGACCGCGGTGGAAATCGCCCGGCGGGAGTTGTCTGCGATCTGCCGGT
>JBAUHR010000380.1:0-5712 GCA_049680385.1 Rubripirellula sp.
CGTTCGCAATTGATGATCGGATCTACCTTTTTGGGAAGGACGGGGTGACAACGGTTTTGAAGGCGGGACGCGAATTTCGAACGCTGGTGGAAAACGTGACGTGGAATCCCGAAAGCCTCCCGGCGGAATCGCCGATGCCCGAGGAAAACAGCGAAGAGCGACGTCAGGCCACCGCGATGTTTAGCAAGCCGACGCTTTACGGCTATGCAGTTACATCAGACGCGTTTTTTGCTCGTGTCGGAAATGCTATTCTATGCTGTCGACAAAAAAACATTGGAAGCCAACCCTGATATGCGAACGCTGCTTGTCACGACAACGTCGATGTTATGGTTGATTGGAATTTTTTCACTGGTTCAGATTAGCTGACTTTTTATCTTTGGGAGAACATCCATGAACCGCCTTAAAGCTTTCGGACTGACGGCTTTCGTTTGTTTATGCGTCGCGACAACCGCACACGCCCATTACCTGTGGATCTCGGTGGATCGGAAGCCCGAAGTGGAGCAGGCGACGAACATCTATTTTGAAGAATCCCCCAAGCCGGGCGATGGTTCGTACTTGGACCACTTTCTCGGAACGAGTGACGTCTGGATCCGCACAATCAACCAACCCGCGCCGGATCCTGTCAAAGCCAAAGAGATCAAAGATGGCGAAAATCGATGGATGCAAGTAGCTTTACCAACGGCGACGGAATACAGCGTCGATGCCTACGGCAAATTTGGCGTCTATGAATACGGGCAGACGAAGGTTCTGTTGCACTACTACGCTCGGAACTTGTCCGTCGTTTCCCACGATGCGATGCACGAATTGGGACGAGCCGAACAGATAGACCTTGATCTTGTGCCCCACGAGGTTGGGGCGAAAATCGAGTTCACGCTACTCTGGAAAGGAAAACCCGTCGCCGATCGCATGGTGTTTGTTCGTGGACCAGAGGGGCTTCGTGAAAACATCAAAACAGACTCGCAGGGCCGAATCGAGTTGATGCGACCAAAAGCCGGGACCCTGACACTGCGAAGCAGCGTCGAATTCTCTACTCCGGGCGAGGAAAACGGCGAAGCTTATGAACTGGTGCGGCACAACATCACGCTGGTTATGCCAATGGCTGATTCACGAACAGATTGATTCGCATTTTCTCGAGGCAACATAATGCAATTCAACGGCACCAAATCGACAGTCTTTCGTCTTCGAAAAAGCACCTACTGGATCGCCGTGTTTGTGATTTCTCTGATAAGTTTCATTGAGTCTCAAGTCACGGCCCAGGTCAGCGACAACTTGCCTCGGCGATTGGAGGCGTCGCACCTGCCGAATCCGGTGCAAGTGCACGCCACGGTCATTTCCGGTGGACTTCCCGAAGGCGATGCCGCCTTCAAGGAGTTGGCCGATTTAGGCATCAAGACGATCGTTAGCGTCGATGGAATGAAGCCTGATCTGGAGATGGCGAAAAAGTATGGTCTTCGCTACGTCCATTTGCCCCACGGCTACGACGGTGTGCCAAAGTCGCGTGTCAAAGAATTGGCCAAGGCCGTTCAATCTTTGGAAGGCCCCATTTACATCCACTGCCATCACGGAAAGCACCGCAGTCCGGCGGCGGCCAGCGTCGCATGTGTCGCGGCAGGGCTCGTCAAGCCGGAGAAAGCAATCGAGATCCTCGAACTGGCAGGGACCAACAAGAATTACGTCGGCCTGTACCAGTCGGCTCGCCAAACGCGACCGCTCCCGGCGGACGAGCTTCGTCACTTCTCGCCGGAGTTTCCCGAGGTGGCCGAGGTGCCTCCGATGGCAGAGGCAATGGTTGATTTGGGGCACACCCACGAGCACATCAAGTTGATCGCGGAATCAAATTGGCGAACGCCCGAAAAGCATCCCGACCTTGATCCTGCCCACGAGGCGCTGTTACTGCGTGAGCACTTCACCGAACTTCTGCGGAAGCCGGAAGTCAAGGCGGAGCCGGAGGAATTCAAGCGGATGCTGCGTGATTCAGAGTCGGCGGCCCGCAAGCTAGAGATATTGCTCGCCAAATGGCAAGCAAGTCGCGGTGACCAAACTCTACCCGCCGAGATCCCCGCCGAGATCCCAGCACAGGCCAAAATCATCTCGGACAACTGCAAAGCCTGCCACGTGCGTTTTCGCGACGTGCCGCTTGAGTCTACAAAAAACTGAGATGGTCATCATTTAGTTCCATACTCAGTCCGTTCCAAATGTCAGAATTCAGCCTGAAACTGACTTCGGAACAAGATGCCGTCATCACCCACCAGAATGTCACTGGTGGTATTCTGAAGTGGGCTGCCGTCCAAGTACGTCACATCAAAAGAACATTTGATCGTTGGCTTCGCCAGTGGGTACCAATTGAAACCGGCGGCAATCTCGTTCGCTGCACCAAATTCTCCGGCAACCTGGGAGTAGCGTGCGTTTACATCGAGCGTTTTTGGAATGATGAATCGTCCGCCTTCAACATAGAAGCCGTGCCGAAAGAGGTTGGATTGCGGTACTGCACCGTCGGCAGCAATGTCGTCAATCCACTGCAAGAAAACTTCGGAGGTTGCGCTCCACCCGCGATACTTCCAAGCCAAATCGACACCATAGAACCACAAGTCAAATTCGGACACGGTCGTTCCAGCGGCGAGCGCACCGGTCTGCGTCAATCGAGTCCCATCGGAAAGTCGAAGAAAATCGGTTTCGTCAAGAGGAATCCCGATTTCGTTCCCAGCTTGTGGCGAATAGACAAGCGAATGTCCGAGTCTCCACAACGGCGTTGAAGTGCCGTCAAAGTCGACGATTTGTCCGCCAAAATACCCAGTGGGGTCAAGGTAGCTGGTCGCCGCAAAGGTGAAGCGGTTGTCGGTCACTGAGTTCGGCAAGTTCGCCGTTCGGTATCCGTTCCCGACCATAAGTTCGTAGTGGCCATGCTTTGCGAATTGCCCTACACCCCAGATGCCGACCGTTCGATCAGGGCGGAAAAAGTCATTCGCCATCGGGCGATCGATAAAGCGGGTCCGCCGTGCCCCCAGTAACCATTGACGACTGGCTGAAACCTTACGTTTGCCCATTTGGATCTGGAAGCGATCGGTCAATTGCCAAGCCCACCAGTAGTCGAAAAAGTCAACCGAGTCAGCGCCATCGGTGTCGCCGTCGAGTTGCAAAAAGTAAGTGAGTCGCGGATCAACCGCATGACCACTGAGCGTCAAACGTGCACGCTCGATATCAAACGCATTGCGGTTTCGAATCGGCCTGGTCACTCCCGCGTTGTCGGTCCACGATTCGGATTGCCGCGAGAATCCGTGATGTCGAAACTGAATCCATCCGTTTGCTTGCAAGTCGAATGGATGCTTCTGCCGGTCAAACGGTTCAATGCGCCAGCCGCGGTCATAGTCGACGAGATAGTTCAGTTTGCGAGACAGGTCGCTTGGCGCACCCACGTCGCAGCCTGCTTCAATTGGCAGTTCCGCCACCAAGGCAACTCGCTGCTTCATTGCCGGCGTACACGAGTCGTCTGACGAATCAGAGATCAGTCCGAAATTCGTGTCCGATTCGTCCAATCGATCTCGAAGCTCACGAAGCATTTTCGACTGCTCGTCACCCTGCGGGCCAGAGCGAGCGGTGCTACGCGATCCGCAAGGACCAACTCGAACCGCTGTGGCCGACCTGGCGGCGCGTGGTTTACCAAGCAATCGCTGGGCCGTTTTGATTCTTACCTTCTTGTTCGTCGACAGGTTGGTTGCGTCCCAGCCACCGGCCGAGTTTGCGGCGTCGATTCGGACGACCACCTTTTTGTTCGTCACGTTGGCGTAGTACTCGCTGCCGACTTTTATGTCTGCCTTCTTCATCGTTCGTTCTCCGAAAGGGAAAGTCTCATGGTTGGCTGCCATCGTCAGGCGACGGGTACCACCCGCCGCAACGCCAAGCTTCCGTGCCGGCGTTTCGGCTTCGGTTTACAGCACCGCTCCCAAAACGCTCTCGTCCAGCTTTTCCAGCAGCTCGCAAAAGATGTAGTGCTCTTCAATCAGCGGCCCGGCCGGCCCGCCGTTGTCCAGGTCGGCGATCTCAAGGGCGTCTACCAAAGGCCGAAGGTTCTCGGCGATGCGGTAATACGACTCGCGAATCTCCTGGGCTTGGTGCGGGTCCATGTTTTTGAAAATCGTGCGAAGGGCTGCGGCGCGGGCGGTCTGGGCTTCGTTCATTGCCATGGTTTCTTCTCGGTGGTTAAAGGTGCGTGCGTTTTGCCGGTCGGCGTTGAGACACATGAGCCATGGTTTTCAAAACACATCAAGCGAATCTCCGGGCGTGTTGCAAGAATTCAAAAACGTTTATTGAAAAGCCGCGCAACTCCCGAACAGCCGATGGTCCAGCCAAGGCGGTAGTAAAGCCGGTTGAGTTCCGTTTCACCTTCGCCCGCGCCATTGCGATCCCAGCAGCTCTTGGTGCCAGGCCGCTTGCTGTAGTCCCAGCCGCTGCAGCGTCGCGTGGTCAAAGCCAACTCGACCAAGCCCAATACCATTTGGATGTAGCCGAGCAGTTTGGTTTTGTTGAGCGTGCCGGCGAAGGCTCGAATCTCGATTCGGTTTCGGCCGCGAGCGAGGTGCGTCAAGTTCAAAAGGTGGTAACGACATCATCCGCCGCCGGTCCGTCCGCTAACGAACCATTGACGAGCAATCGACCGCTGTCGACATTCGTAACACCGGTGTAGGTGTTGGCACCTGACAAAACGAGGTTGCGGTTTTGATCGAAAAACCCGTTACCGAACCGTTCCAGTCATAGACACGGGCGTGATCGTACTGGTTCCATTTCCCGTCGCGCCACTGATGTTCACGTACTGAATCGTGTTTGCTGTTGGCGTGGAAGTATCCTGAATCGTGTAGTTCGTGCCGTCAAAACTGACTTTCAGATTGTCGTTCTTGCCGCTAGTGGAGGAATCGGCGATGACCAGTTTGTTGTTGATCACTGCGGCACTGGTGACGGTACCAATCGGCAACCCGTTGACAGCCGTCAAGACAACGTCGTTACCGGTCCCACCGACATACGAGATCTGAAAGGTGTGACCATTGATCGTCACTTGACCACCCTCGCCCAGTCCTGCGAAGGTGCCAACAACCGCATCGGTGCCGTCATTGTTGATGATGGTGTAACTGCTACCAACGATCGCCGCATAACCAAGTGACACATTCAAAGCCGCCCCGCCGAGATCAATATCACCAGTGACATTGACTTGATCGTACTGCGTCCCAACGTTCGCACCGTTGATGTCAATTTTGACTTGATTGCCGGAGTTGAAAAACCGGAGCGAATTGCCCACCGTGAGAACACCAGTACCACCGGCGGGGCCGGGACTTAACGTGGCGCTGCCTTCCAGGCGGACGCGGTAGTTCGGATCGGATTGATTGCTCACAATCGATCCCGATCCCTCCAAGGTGCCGTTGCCAATTTGCACCCGCTGAAGTGGATTGACCAGTGAACCATTCACCTCAAGAGCGCCGGATTGGACAATCACAAGATTGTTGAACGAATTGCTCAGTGTCGTCGTGCCGTCAAGGATCGTGCGCCCCGAATTGGTGACGTGAATCTCGCCTTGTCCAAGCGATGTCAGGTCACCAGTCATTCTCAGCGAGGAACCGAAGTTCGGTCGATACCGAAAAACCGAATAGCCGCTGCTTGTCCCGAACAGAACATTACCTGTCCAAGTATCATCGCCGGTCGCATAAAGGTTACCTCCGGTGACCG
>JBAUHR010000381.1:0-4949 GCA_049680385.1 Rubripirellula sp.
CCCGTACCGCGTCCAAAGCCACGTGACGAAACGCCTGATCTGATTCCCGCACTGCTGCGCCGGGTCGAGCGTCTAGAATCACGGATCAAATTGATGGAAGAAGAACGCCGCGGTGGTCTCGACATCACGAAATTTTACGAAAAACACAAGAACAACCTTCCTGATCTTGAAGTCTGAGACACGCTGTCGTGAACGAGTCTGTCGATTTCTATTGTGAACGTTGCAGTGACGCTTTCTGGGCCGAGCCGCTCAATGCGCTCAGCAACGTTTCGTTCTTGATTGCCGCCGCACTTGCGTATCGATTGGCGCGGCGACAGTCGCGGCTGACCCGGCCCGTGGTCGCGATGATCGTGATGGCATGCTTGGTCGGTATCGGCAGTTTTACGTTTCATACGTTCGCTACCCGAGCGACGCAGGTGATGGACATCCTGCCGATATTCGCTTTCCAAGTCTATTTCTTGTGGCTGTATCTGGTGCGGTTCTTGGCTTGGAATCGGATTTCCGCGACAGTCGGCTGCGTGGGATTTCTAGCGACGAACTTAGCGATGATCGGACTGCCGCCATGGCTGAACGGATCGATGATCTATGCGCCAACGTACGTTCTGATCGGTGCGATGACCGTCTATCACAACCTGGCGAGACTTCCGGCAACCGGTTGGATGGTGACGTTGCTGATCAGTTTTAGTTTGTCGCTATGTTGTCGCACGATCGACATGGCGGTGTGTCAGTCATGGCCACTGGGAACTCACTTTCTGTGGCACCTGATCAACGGATTGGTGTTGTTCGCATCGATTCGAGTTGTGATGGAGAGCGAAGCACGACCGCCGGGCCGTTCTGACCATTCGGCCAGTCGAGCACACTGAAACGAAAAAACGCCGACGTCACTTTCGTGTTCGCCGGCGTTTTCGTTTCGTAGCTCGTCAAGATCGCTTAGGAACTAAGCGCTCTTGGTTGTCGGCATATGGAACAACTTGTTCTTTCCTGACACAACGTTTTCGTCGATCGTGTACAGCGTGCCTTCAGGTTGCTCGGGCAAGTCGTACATGATGTCCAGCATCACTTCCTCTAAGATTCCTCGCAGGCCACGTGCACCGACGCCCTTGTCCATTGCTTTGCGAGCAACATAGTGAAGTGCTTCGTCGGTGAACTTCAGTTCGCAATTTTCCATTTGGAAAAGAGCTTCATACTGCTTGATCAACGAATTCTTTGGTTGGGTCATGACGTTGACCAAACCTTCTTCATCGAGCGGTTGCAAGTAGCTGACCACTGGCAAACGTCCGACCAATTCGGGGATCAGACCGAACTGCAGGATGTCTTCGGTTTGCACTTGAGCCAACAATTCCGACTCGGTTTGGTCATTCCGCTGGCTATCGCCACCGCCAAAGCCGAGCGTCTTGTGGCCGAGTCGTTTGCGGATGATCTCTTCGATCCCGACAAACGTACCGCCCACAATGAACAGAATGTTGCTGGTGTCCATCTGGATGTACTGTTGCTCGGGATGCTTGCGTCCGCCTTGCGGTGGAACGTTTGCAACGGTGCCTTCGAGCATCTTCAACAGACTCTGTTGCACGCCTTCGCCTGAAACGTCGCGAGTGATCGAAACATTAGCACTCGTTTTGCCAATCTTGTCGACTTCGTCGATGTACAGGATCCCGCGCTGAGCCGCTTCGACGTCAAAGTCAGCCGCATGCAACAGTTTCAACAACAAGTTCTCAACGTCTTCGCCAACGTAGCCGGCTTCGGTCAACGTGGTAGCATCGCCGATTGCAAACGGGACGTTTAGCATTCGTGCGAGTGAACGGGCGAGCAACGTTTTACCGCTGCCGGTTGGACCGGCTAGCAGAATGTTGCTCTTTTCAATCTCGACTTCGGAACCGCCTTCATAACCACTACTCAATCGCTTGTAGTGATTGTGAACTGCAACGGCCAACACTCGTTTGGCGCTGCCTTGACCGATGACATATTGGTCAAGGTGTTCGACGATACTTCGCGGTGTCGGGATTTCACCGAACAGCGACTTGCTTGGGCCGCGTCGACGTTGTTCTTGATCGAGGATCGACTGACAAAGCTCGATGCATTCGGAACAGATGTAAACGTCACCTGGTCCTTCAACAAGCGGTCCGACGTCGCGGTAACTCTTCCGACAGAACGAACAAAAGGCGTTCTTCTTGTTGGTTGAGGTTCCTCGGCGGGTAGGTGCGCTGGGGGTATTATCTTTCGAGGGCATACACGACTCCTGTTACGGTTTCGGGCCACGGCTCGAATGCTTTCCCGCTTGCACGGTGACGTTTCCGACGGCGACCGATGGTCGCTACGTCAGAATCCGCCCCGAAATGCGGGATGGGTCATCCGTATCCTCGAAAGCTCGAGCCTAAGGTGGTTCTAATTCAAAAACGATCTATGGTTTCCGAATGCATGCCGTCATGGAATTGGGAGGGCGTACAGACAGATGGGTTGTCCTTCAAACAATCCGTCGAAGTCGATCAAGACGGGTTCCGAACGGTGGGAGTCCAAACGGGACACTGTTTAGAACAGCATCAAGTTTGGGTGTTCGGTGACGAGTCGTCCGGGGAGGTTGGCTCGTCATGGATGATCGGTCCAGCGGATTGTTGCTGGGTTCTAGCTTGTATAGTTCGGATTTCTTCTTCGCTGATGTCACCTTTGCGGTGCATTTCCTGCAACTTTAAGAGGGCATCCGAGCCTGTCTCCTGGTCTTCAGCGACATAGTCCCGATAGCTTGCCACGACATAAAATGCCGCCGATATCAGGATGCAAAGAATCACTACGGAAGTTGCAGCCTGTACTAAAGGTGAAGTGAAAAAATCAGGCATAACCATCATTTCGTTCACTCCCTCGCTTGCGGCTCAACATTCGTTCTCTGCGACACCCGAATCATAGGAGTGTCCAGTAAGGTCAGTCCAGCATTTTAACACGATTAGGCGAGCTTTTCCTAGTTTCACGGGACGATGCAGCGTTTCACGGATGTTCTAAGTCACGCGAAGACGGGTTCCCAAGATCATCGACGGCACAACGAGTGCAAAGATCGCTAGCGCCCAGCCCGCGCCGGCACCCAAATACGCATACGCCGCAGCCAGCGGGATGATGGACAGGATGCCAACGCGAATCGCCATCTGAATATTCATGGGCGTGGGAGTCCGGACCGCTCGGATCGCTCGCACGACCACTGGAAAGGCAATCGTTCCTATCATCAACGGAAAAATGTCTCGCGTCGAAACCGTCCAGCCCATGTTGGCACCTCGGGCAAGCTGTGGCGCGAACGCCAACATCACACACCCTAGCACCGTCACGATCAATCCCATCGGCAAGTTGTGCGACGGGCCGCCGACCGCCTCACGACGGGCCATCGTCGTCAAACCCATGATGTAAACGCCGAACGCCATCGCGATGCCAACGATGTACTGGGGCAGCGGCGGCTGGCCAACCGTCAATGCGAACAAGGGCGATGCTCCCAGCAAGAAACTCAGCACGCGACAGCCGCCCATCGCCATCGGCGCCAGCGGAGTTTTCTTCAGCGGCCCATCGTACGCAACGATCATGACGGCCAGCAGTATCGAAATCGCGGCAGGAAACCATGTCACCGGATACG
The DNA here is from genome assembly GCA_049680385.1 of Rubripirellula sp. GTDB lineage: Bacteria > Planctomycetota > Planctomycetia > Pirellulales > Pirellulaceae > Rubripirellula. The sequence continues at coordinate 3,608 of JBAUHR010000381.1, forward strand.
AATCACCACCCGGCAAATACCCGCTGGCGGCGCCAATCACGACGCCCAATCCCAACAAGAACCAACCCGCCATTGTTGCTTGACTGATTGGGATCGCACCAGCGGCTAGCGGACGCGACGAACGTTGGGCTTTGTCTTGTTCGACGTCGAAGACATCGTTCAAGATCATCCCGGCCCAGTAAAGGGCGACGCCTGCGATCACGACGGCAATGAACCGCGGCAGCGGCGCTGGCCCGTGAGCGACCAACAGGAACGCCGCACTGACATCCGCCAAGACGGTGAAGACGTTGGGCAAGCGAACTAGCTGAGCCCAGTGAAAAAGCGTCGAACGAGACGGTGACGCGGGCCCAGGAGACGACGCGGGCGAAGTAGACGAAGACAATGAGTCGCAGACAACTTTGGAGGCACGGAACCCGGATGCTTCAGGCACCCATCGTAAGTCCCAAATTCTACCACCGGACCCGCACAGAGCCAAAGGAGCGGTCGCTAAGCAACTGGGCATCTGAATGATTCACCGTGAATCGTCCACGAAATACAAGTCCGAAGCGCCAGCGAGTGGCCGCTGCAGTTCACTCGCTAGCGTTTCGGGCTTGTATTTCCCACTGCTTCGAAACCCAATCTCTGTTCTAGCGAGTCAGCAGGTGACGTTCGCGTTCGGTCAACTGAACGCCGTGCATTTGCAGATAGCGATCCGTTTCGTTGACAAAGATGACTTCGGCGTCCTGGTTTTCGTAACGAAACTTCTCGATCGGCGGCGGCTGGATCGGTCGCAGCGAATACAGTTCGATCAGCGTGATCAGGCGTCCGTTGGTCGTAACGGTCTTGGCCGGATCGTTGGGATCCGAAACCGTGACGGCATCGCTGCGGTATTCGATATGGACGGGCAACCATTGGCCAAAGTTCGTTTGGGGATCGTGCTTGGCGGCGATCGCGATGCGAACCTGCGTCGGATACAGGTCTGGCCAAGTCTCTAGCCCCGATTCGGCCAAGACTTGCTCTCGCTTGGATTTTCTTAGCGTCCCGGTCAGAACCCAGACGGGCGTGCCTTTGAGTTTGAAGCTGGCCGCGGTCAGCGTGTAGTCACGCTGGATCGTGGTCAGCATTTCAGTCCAAGCGCCAACTCGTAAACGCGGCGCGATCGAGTTGTCGTCGCTATCACCGCGAATCCATTCGTCGAGTCGCCCAACATCGACGCGGCGGAGTGAGACTTCGCCGGCGATTTCGGTGCGGGTCCAGGCGAGCCGTCCGTCGCTGATCTGTTGAAAGCGGTGTTTGCCGTCACCGTCGTGCATCGTGACTTGCAAATTAAATCGCCCGGTTCCGCCGCCCGCTTGTTCATACG
>JBAUHR010000382.1:0-10616 GCA_049680385.1 Rubripirellula sp.
GCCAAGGCCGAAGCATGGAAGTGATGATGGTCCGGTGTCGTGATCGTGACAGCGTCAACTTTGTCGCCCATCTGCGAGAGCATTTCGCGATAGTCGGTAAAGAACTCGGCATCGGGGTAACGATCGCGAGACTCGGCAATCGACTTCAACCGCCCCGCAAGATTCTTCAATCGTTTCGTGTCAACGATGTCGACCAAACCAACGATTTCGAACCCGACCTCGGCCGACTTCTCGAGATCGTCGCGGCCTTTGCCACCGATTCCGATTGCGGCCAACGTTGGTTTTTCCAGTCGCTTGTTCGCTAGTCCGGGGAAAAAATGAAACCCTGCCGCAGCCCCAAACGCGGTTGCGGTGGCTTTGGAAAATTGACGGCGAGAGAGACTGGAATTCGTCTCGGTTGAATCAGGCGACTGACGTTTCATGGCTAAGACTTCCCGATGGATGGGATGGCGAGAACAGGACACCAATGTATCACGCCTACTCGTGCAATGCGGATGCTGTCATCAGGGTCCGAGCCAATCGGCGAACTTTACAGAAGCTCTGTTGACAACTCGTACGAATGTACAAACAATGTTGTTGTACATCCGTAAGAGGATAGATCGAGGAGAGGTCATGGTTCGTAAGAAGAAAAATTTGCCGCCCGTCAGTCCAGCCGAGACGGAGATATTGCGGCTCGTGTGGAAACTGGGGACGGCAACCGTTCAGCAGGTCTGTGACGCGCTGTCGAAGAAGCCGCCTGCCAATTACGCCACCGTGCAAACGTTAATGCGACGATTGGAAAAGAAGGGCTATGTCGAGCACGAAGTTGACGGCAAGGCCCATGTGTTTACGGCTGCGGTGAAACAGGAGGACGTGATCAAACGCACGGTTGGCGATTTCGTCGACCGGCTCTTTGGTGGCGATCCTTTGCCGTTGATGCTTCATCTTGCCGATCAAAGCGAGCTTGGTGATGACGATATCAAGCGATTGAAAAAACTGATCGAAAAACACGGCTAGATCGACGCGAACACTTACCGGGATGTGGAGAGAACCATGGAAACTGTCTTTGATTGGGTTGCCGGATTTCTTGCCAACCAGAGTTGTCAGTTGATCGTTGTATTTGCGATCGCGGTGATTGGTGCACGGTTGCTAAAGAATCAAAGCGCTCATTGGCGTTACCTGCTGTGGTTGCTGGTGATCGGCAAATGTTTGACTCCATCGCTGATCAGTGTTCCGGTGGCAGTATTGCCAGCGAGTTCGGATGCCGTTGTTCCAACGCCGACCATCCCGAGCATCGTTGTTGACGGAGGTGTTGAATCGAAACCAAGGACGCAGATTTTCCAACAAACTTCCGCTGCGACAGCACGCACAATTGCTTCCGTCGTTAACTCGGATGTCGACACACAGGTCACCGCGCCGGTCTCGCTGCGCTTGGCGACTGTTAAGCCGAAAACAAGCGTTAACATTTCTGCGTGGCTAGTTCTTGGTTGGGTCGTGGGTTCGACGGTTTTCTTGACCGTATTGTTCGGCAAGATGCTTGAGACTCAGTGGCGACTGAGACGTCTGCGTGTTCCAGCGGAAACAGAAACGCAATCGTTCGTCGCCTCAATCGCCAGTGCAATGTCACTTCGGCGAGCACCCAAAGTCTACGTCGTTGCATCAAGCTCACAGCCGTTCGTGTTTGGCTGGTTGCGAGGTGATGTCTATCTGCCGGCCGGCTTTAAGAATATCGAATCAGTCGCGCAGCGTCGGGCAATCTTGACTCACGAGTTAGCCCATGTTGGCAGATGGGATGCGGCGATCAATCTGGTTCAGATGTTTGTCCAGGCCATGTTTTTCTTTCATCCAGCCGTCTGGTGGGCTAATCGAAAGATTCGAGAAGAGCGAGAGAAATGTTGCGACGAATACGTTTTATCAGACTCAAAAACTTCGCCCAAAATGTACTGCGAAGCCATTGTGCAATTGCTGGATCGCAAAAGAAACTTCGATGCGTTCCAGTCCGTGCTGGCAGTCGGCGGTTCGACGAAAAACATTGAGGATCGGATTTACACGATGCTGTCTGGGACTCGCAAGTTCCGTCGGCGACCCTCGCTTGCAGCGCTCGTCGTCCTGGGAACCATCGCAGCGATTGCTTTGCCGTCTACGATCGTCGTCACAAACACCACTGCGGTCGCCGCGATGCCACAAGAAGCAACGAGTGCATCACCAGCAGATTCGCCAGAAACGACGACGGATCCGAATGTCGACTGGGACAAAGGGCAGACGATGGAGTTTCGAGTGATTCACTCTGAAACGAAAGAACCGATTCCTGACGTCGACCTGGAACTGCAGTACATGGGGAAAGGCATCGACTTTAGCGATGTCAAAGTGCAAACGACCGATTCCGAAGGTAAGTCGATCATCACATTGCCAGACTTGCCGATCAAATCGATGCGAGTCTATCCAAGTAAGCCTGGCTTTGTTCCGCTGCGAGTTTACTGGGAATCTGAACCGACTCCCGTACTGCCGAAAACAATCTCGATTCCATTGGACCCCGGAAACACGATCGGCGGAACGATCGTTGACGAGGACGGCAAGCCCGTTGCCGGTGCTCGGGTATCGATGCACTACTGGGAAGAAAGCACGGGTAAAGCACTTGGCGACAGCCCGCATGTCCGGGTCAATATTTGTGAATCAAATTACAACTGCAAAGGGATCGCGACGAGTGACAAGGATGGCCAATGGAAGCTGAATATCTTGCCAAAGGAAATCGACAAGGACAGGTTTCACCTTTACTTTCAACATCCCAGCTTCATCAGTGACCACTCGGTTCGTGGATTGACTTCCAGGTCAATCTACGAAGCTCCCCCGTTGCAGAAACTGTTTGACTCGTCCGCTGTGGTGACGATGAAGAAAGGGAGACTTGTTCAGGGCATCATCACCAACGAAGACGGTCGGCCGCTTCGATCGGCAAAGATTTTTGCCTTCCTTCACGATCACCGCATTGATGAACCGATCGCGACGACTGAAGGAGACGGCAAGTTCAAGTTCTCGGCTCAGGCGGTCAAAGACGTTGGCGACCAAGCGTGGTCTGCCCGTTCGGCTGAGGCCGAAAATTTCCTGGTCGAAGCAAAAGGTTATGCACCGGAACTATTTGAAGCCCGTGACGGCCCGCTTTCCATCAAACTGAAACCAGGGAAGACTCTTCGCGGTCGCGTCGTCGATGAACTCGACAAGCCGTTGGAGAAGGCGACCGTTTGGGCGCAGAATTGGCGAGGCAAACGAGGTCGACTTCGTGTCGAGGCAAAAACTGATGCGGACGGAAGATTCGTGGTGGAGGACCTGCCTGCGGATGTCGTCAAATACTACGTCGGAAAACAAGGAAAGATGAGCATCGACGAAACCCCGATGATTGCCGGCGAGAAAGAGTACACGCTGACGCTGACGCCGCCACTTACCGTCTCGGTCACCGTCACTGACGCTGAAACCGGTGAGCTAATCAAGGATCTGACCTACATGATGGGGTTCGAGTACGACGATGGCAGGGCACCAGACTGGCGACTCTATCCGAAACCACGCGTATTAACCGGGACGTTCGAAAAAGTGTTCAGTCAGACGGGATTCCCGCAACGCATTCGGGTGGAAGCGGACGGGTACGAGCCCGGAATATCACAAACGATTGACGCAAAGCGAGACGATGAAAAGCAAACGCTGTCAATCAACCTAAAACTGAAAAAGGGGAATCCGGTAACGGGGTCAGTACACGGCGTCGACGGGAAACCTTTAGCGAAAGCCAAAGTGATCCTGGCGCGGACTCGTATCAACGTTCGCAATCGCGACGAACAGGTCTATGACGGGGACAACCCGGTGACGACCACGGATGACGAGGGCAAGTTTCAGTTTCCGCCCGAGACGGAGAAGTTTTCCGTTGTTGTGATTCACAAAAGTGGAATTGGAATGGTGACCGAAAAGGACTTGGTTCCGGACACGCCGATTCAGATCGAGCCATGGAATGAGAAGAGCAAACGAATGCAAATCATTCGACGTCCAGCGGAAATGCAGCACAGTGACTTTCCGAAATATGACCCGTTCGAAGAGAAGCGGAAACGGGAAAAAGCGAAACAGCAAGCACTTCCGACCAGCGACTCGCCGGCTTTCTGATTCACGCGAAGTCGCGGGACGACGATGGCTATCGAGCACCTTGCGTCAACGTTTGCGGCGTCGCCCGAAGAACGACTAAAACTTAAGCGAATGTGTTGCCCAGACTTGCATCGATCAACGCATGGTCTGTCTGCGTTTTCGTTGAGTCATCGCAGCAGAAATGCAGATCGCCAGCACGCCTGCGAATGATGGTTCCGGGACCGACACGGCGGGGAAAGCGGCAATGAAGGTTGGGTAAATCGTGTTGCCGTTACTGAAGTCGTCGTCCCAAATTCTTAACGAACTAATCGTACCACCATGTCCAATGCCTAGATCGGCGAGATCGACTAGCTGCAGACTGGGACGTGGCGTTGCGGTGCTGGTGCCGAGGAATCCTGATGGCGTCGTGCTGTTTAGAAAGTCGGATGGATCCGCAATAGAATCAAAATACGTGAACATCGGCATCGAATTTACGGGCGATAGATCAAAGTCCGCGGACCGATTGATCATCAGCGGAGTCCCACCATCGGCCGAAAGCCAGTAGGGACCTGGGCTTGTTTCGAACGATCCGAAATCAAATGTAATGAACGACAATAACAAGTCGCTGCCGACATCGTTGTAGACGGGTTGATTGAACGTGTACTGAGTGAACTCATCGCCAGGATTGAAAACGCCGTCGCCAAGTCCGGGATCCAGCAATCCGCGATTGAGTACTGGGCTGCTGAGAAATCCGTCGACCGCGCCTGCCGACGGATAGCCATCGGCACTGATCACGGTCGCGCTGGAAATGTTGACGGCAGTGACCGAACCGGTGATCCAATCGGATCCGCGATAGGCGTACTGCGTTCCGCCTCGATTCACACCAACTCGCTGCAGCGTTACCGCGTCGGTGAACGTCGAAAACGACGTGTCCACGAAAGTAATCTCACCGATGGCTTGCGATTGAATTGCGAGCGAGACCGTGAGAAACGAAATGCACAAAAAGAAGCGGAGTCGACGATTCACGGTTGCAAGGCTCCAAAAGTTGGAAAGGTGGGGGCAAGGTCGCTTAGCGTTACCGCAGCCTGCTGGGAGGTCGTGCGGTCTTTCTGCACCCTCCTTTTCAAGCAGGACCTGAGCCTAAGCGCGGGGCGGATTTCAGCACTGAACCCTCTTGAATGGCGGCGTCTACCTGCCCTAGTTCTGGCATCGCTATAACCACCAAAGCACCTGACAATCCAGCAAATTCCGGCCGCGGGTGCATTTTCGGAGATTACGGATCGGAGCTGCGTCACGCATCAACGAATATTGCATCGACGAATAACGAATCGACGAAATCATTTCGGTTCGGTCGAGTCGCGAACCATCGATTGCTCGTCAGTGTCTGGCGTCAGTGTCTGGCGTTCCAATGTCTCGCATTCTGATTCGCACTCCACCGATGCTCAACTTCTAAACGAACTGAATTCAGTAATGTCGCTTTCTCACAGAATCACGGGTTACTCGACGGCCTTGTTTTCAACCTGGTATTTCGTTGAAGATCTTGGAATCCTTTTCGATTGTGGTGATGGTGTTTGTGCGGGACTGCTTCAAAAGGCTCGCAAGATCAAGCATGTGTTCATTAGCCACGCGGACCGAGATCACGTGGCCGGGCTTTTGCAATTCCTGCAGCTCAACGGTCGTTCCGGACTAACGATTCACTACCCGAAAGACTGCGGATCGTTTCCGTCGCTCGCCGAGTTCTCGCGTCGCTTTGATCCGCACGTTTCAGGTACCCAGTGGTCGCCGCTTTCACCGGGTGACCGGATTGCGGTTCGCGACAACCTGGTCGTCCGAGCGATTGAGAACCGCCACGTTCGGACGGACGGAAAGCAAGCGAAAAGTCTGACGTACATCGCCGAGTCCGTCAGCCGAAAACTAAAGCCAGAATTTCGTGGGCTGCCTGGTAGCGAGATCGCGGAAGCAAGAAAGCGTCTTGGTGCGGACGCCATCGCTGACCTGTCACGAACGATCGAACTGATCTATTCCGGCGACACGCCGATCGAAACGGACGGTCGATACAACGAAGCCAGGGTTCTGATACACGAGGCGACTTTTCTTACGCGCGACGAAATTGATCCCGACAATCCTAAACGAAACAAGCACAGTTCCCTGGACGCTGTGATGGAAATGGTCGCCACCTCGAATATCCAGACGCTAATTCTCGGACACTTTTCGTCACGGTATTCCGTTGACCAAATCGAAGCGGCGATCGCCAAAGAAGCTGCCCGTTGCGACGTTAAAATCCCAATCCTAAGCGTCTGTCCCGGCAGCATCGCAGCTTTCGATTAGCAACAATCGCCCCAGTCGCGAGAACTGGGGATCCGCCAGGATTGCATTGGAGTCAGAGGTGCGAGGTGCAATGTTGAAGTAGAGATGGTTAGCGTAGGAAGTGTTGATGCCGGTCGCGTGGGCGGCGCTTGAACAGGGAAAGTCCGGCTGCGAACGCTCACTGTGTTGACTCGAGTGATTTCTGGAAAACGGCAACGATTCTGATTGGACTGGCTCAAATGTTTGGACACTGAATGAATAGCCAAAAGCAAGTTAACCCTGTCCGCAATTTGCTGCGAGAACGGAATGACGAGGGTGCAAACAAGGTACAATCACCGTCACGTCCATTCCTCGATTCGAATCTTGCGATGCCCGCACTCGTGAAGCCAACCGGTTGTTTACTCGCCTCCATGGCTCTGCTGTTGGCGACAAACTGCCCCGCGCAGACACGTGGTTCTGCGCAGGCAACCAAGGGTTCGCAAGCGGACGCGAAATCAGCCACTGACGATCATCCTCAAGAAATAATTCCGACGATGAGTAACGATCCACAAGCACTGATTGCCAAGATTCGCCAGCGAATCGACGACCGTATAGCGAATCGCTTGAAGGAACTACGCGAGTTTCATCAGTTGCAGTTGGACGACGGGTCCGAAACCGAACGGTCCTTCGAAAAGTACGCAGGCAAGTTGGCGTTGCCGTGTGTTGTTTCGAGTCCTGCAAGCGATGCGGACATCGAGGCGTTTGAACAGAAGGTCAAACTCAAAATCCCAGATGACGTTCGCTTGATGTACCGAACGCTCGGAGGCTGGGGAGGCAATTTCCCGGGCGAGATGCTGGTCACATTTCCGTCGCCCAAGGAACTCGTCCAGGATTTTGCCGACGATGCACCAGCGTACTCGCGGTTACGCGGTATCGGACTGCATGACATGGTTAATCATTGCTGGGGGACACGTGAAGACCTGCAAGTTGATTCAGGCTTTCCACAGCAAACGATCGACACCCTGAATCGCTTCCCCTGTTTTGGATGGTTCGGCGATGGTTATTGCGAAAGCCACGCTTACATCATTCAAACTGGCGACAATCGATACAGTCTCTACGGTTGGCACCAGGACTATGGATTCTCGATGCCAACGCAGGATCACGAGATGGGACTGTTTGAATTGATCCTGAAAGTGCTCGAGACAAACGAATGTTTATCGGTCTCGGATGATGGCGAAGAAACCAGCATCTTCATTTCTGACCTGCTTGAAGCGATCAACGGCGAACGCGAATTCTAGCGGTCTGATTATCTTGGCCGCCATTCAGTCCGTCCTCAACGGCTTGCTTCAATCGAGGGCTATCCAAGCTACAGCAAGCTTGAAACGGTTAGGCACAGGCCAGGGACGACAAAGAAGACACCCAAGATATAAGCCAGCGCGACCAGTTTGTTGTCTGCCGCGGTTGCCCCTAGCCACTGTGCGGCACGAACCGGCAGGAATCGCAAGAACGGGATGCCATAGATAACGATCACGCCCAGGACGTTGTACGCCAGGTGGATAAACGCAATCTGCAGTGCTGCGGCACTGTTGCCACCGACAGCCGTCGCCGCCAACAGTGCGGTGATGCAGGTGCCAATGTTTGCACCCAGGGTGAAGGGGTAGATCTGTTTCAGGCTGAACGCACCCGATCCCGCTAGCGGAACCATCAACGACGTGGTCGTTGACGATGATTGAACCAGGACGGTCACGATCGTTCCGGACATGATTCCCGAAAGTGGTCCTTTGCCAATCGCCGAGTGCATGATGTTTTTCGCCCTTCCTACCATCAACTGCTTCAACAGCTTTCCAACAAAGTGAATGGTCATGAATATCAGGACGATGCCCATCACAATCAACAACGAACCGCCTGCCCCGTCGCCCATTCCTTTGACCATCTGTTTGCACGAGTCAACGACCGGTGCGGTGGCGGTCTTTACAAAGTTCAGGCCACTCATGGAAGCATTTTCGACGACGAAAAATCCAGCCAGGACGCTGCCGATTTTTTCAAGCAGACCGAACGCCATCTCAAGTGGCAAAAAGATGATGGCAGCAAAGAGATTGAAGAAGTCGTGAACGGTCGCGGCAGAGAACGCCAGCGCGAACTCGTTCTTTCTACGGACGTGACCGAGCGAAACGATCGTGTTAGTGATTGACGTTCCGATGTTCGCGCCCATCACCATCGGCACGGCGACTGAAACGGGTAAGCCGCCCGCAACCAGGCCAACAATGATCGACGTTACCGTTGACGAACTTTGAATCAGTGCTGTTGCAACGATTCCTACAACCAATCCTGCAAACGGGTTGGTCGCAAACGCAAAAATCTCGGTCGCTTGATCGCCCGTTGCGATTTTGAAACCCGATCCGATCATTCCTACGGCACAGATCAACAAGTAGATCAGGACCGCAACGGTGATCCATTGCAGCGGGCCCGACTTGTCGGATTCAGCCGTCAGCGACGCCTGCGACTGGCCCAGCAGGCTCGGGTCGGAAAGGGCTGATTCAGAAGTGCTCATTGAGTTGCCTGGCAAGGGATCGGCAGGAAAAACGCGTCGTCGGATGGCTGCAACATTCCCGTGAAGGCCGCCGCAGGCCCCGTATTTCATCGAGTCCGTGACCAAATGCAACCCGCCCTTGAGGGTGCCGAAGGCAGTTGGTCCCAAATCTCGCGGCCGCAGAATAGGCAAAGTACGCAAAACAGGCATGTCTTCGCATCGACCCGACTTTTCGACCCCGAGAACCGAAAAAAGATTTCACGAATTTATCGAAGACTGCGCTAACCCAGCACGCTGACCCCCCCATTGGCAATAACGTGCGATGGGCAACGGGTTGAGACTTTGAAGTCCGCGTTGATGCGTTGCAGGGCATCTGGGCGTGGCAGATTTTGAGCGAGTGGCCGAAACGCGGTCGCGGGGCGGGCGATGACGAGTTCATGCAGATGAGCCGAGCATCTTCACGATGTCCGCCATGGCGACTGTTCGGTCCGCGGGCGATTTGCGGAGCGTGACGGCGAGAATGTCACGAAGTGCATCGGGGACCGTTTCGCTTGGCGGGATGTCTGGGTCGTCACCCGAGAGCGTTGACGCCAGTGATTCTTCGAGGCTCGCGCCGTGATTCGGTGGCTTTCGGAAGACGAGCCAGTGAAGCAGACCGCCGATCGCATAGATGTCGGTCTTTGGGCCGATGGAACCGAACGCTGGATCGATTTGTTCGGGAGCCGCGAAACCCGGCGTCCCTCCAAGTACGCGAGGTTGATCGAGCAGGGAAGCGGCTGTTGCGACGGACGCTTGGGAAAAGCCAAAGTCGGTGATCGTGATTCGATCGTCCGCATCGACGAGAACGTTGCTTGGTGTTAGGTCACCGTGGACTAGACCAGCTTGATGGACGGCCGCGACCGCATCGCAGATCTGCCGAAGCCAAGGGACAATCTGGTTTGGTGCTGCGGTTACAACTTGCAGAGAGCGTCCATCAATCCACTCGCTGATGACGTAGGGTCCACCGTGGGGCGACTCGCCGTACCCGAGGTAGCGGATGACACCGTGGTGGCTAATTTGCGACGCGAGGTTGATCTCGCGGAGGAACGAGCTGCGAGCGTTTTCGTTTTGCCAAAACGCTTTGCGAAGGAACTTGACGGCAACGGTTCGGCCATCGGCATGCAGCCCCGCACGATAGACTTTGCCAAAACCGCCACTGCCAATCAGCTTGCCGAGCACGAACGCGTTGTAGTTCACGCGCGGCAAGGTTGGCGTGCTGTCCGCCGTGCGTGCGGCGTTGACGAAGGTTGTTGCATCGGGGGTCAGCAATTTGCGAATTCGGGCCATCCGGCGACGCACCGTTCGCTCGTCGATGCCAAGTGACCCGGCAAGTTCTCGTTGCGTTTGCCCCGCCAGGATGCCCTCAACGATCACAAACAGATCGTTCGGTAGTTCAGTCTTCAACGTCGTGATGAACTCGCCCGCCTCATTCTCGCTGTCCGATTCATCGTCGTCGACAACTTGCGGTTGGACGTGGTCGAGTGAAAGCCGAACGTGTTCGCCGCCACGTTTGACCGCCGATTGACGTTCAATCGAACGAGCCATTTTTCGGCGAGCAAAGGTTGCGAGCAGGCGCCACAGTGAAACACTGTGACTGACTTCGATGCGACTGTGTCTGGCGGCGTCGAAGAAGCTGCCCATCGCCGATTGAACGACATCGCTCGGATCAATCGAGCCTTGGTAG
>JBAUHR010000383.1:0-2946 GCA_049680385.1 Rubripirellula sp.
GCCCAGGTATGGGGCGGGGGATGGGAATGGGACGGGGACCTGGTGCCATGCCAGGGATGCAAGACGACATGACTACCTTGCATTCGATGTTCGATGACCGCGACAAAATTACGCGTACGATCAAGAACTTGCCGGACGGGGCAGAGGCGGTCACGGAATCGGATGACGAAGCAATCGCCGACATGTTGAAAGAGCACGTGCCAGCGATGGAAGACCGCGTGCTTGGAAACAAACCGCTGCCACCGATGACGTTTCACCCGATTTTTGTCGAACTGATCAAGCATGCAGATGACTACTCATTGACCTATGAGGAAACTGACAAAGGAATGAAAGTGAGATACCAATCCGATGACCCGTATGTGGTGATGCTGGTACAAGAACACGCAAAGCTGGTCAGTCGGTTTATCAAGAACGGCATGGAAGAGATTCACGCTCCGTACGAGCTGCCGAAAACTCCAAAGGAAAGCCGCGTTGATGGAGAACGGAATGAGTGATCCATCCCCATGTCAAACCTGTTGTGGTGATCAATCACAATTAGCGAGCACCGATTGGCAGGAACGATACGACACCGGCAAAACTGGTTGGGATCGCGGCGAGCCGAGCCCAATGCTCGAACATTGGATCAGCACGGGTGACCTACAGCCATGTGAGATTCTCGTTCCTGGTTGTGGCCGTGGTCACGAAGTGATCGCGTTGGCCGAGGCTGGGTTCGACGTGACTGCGATTGATTTCGCTGATGCAGCCGTGCAGTCGTTACGTGATGAACTGAGCCGTCGCGACTTGAAAGCGAACGTGGTTCAATCAGACGTCTTCGCCTTCTGTCAATCTCACGAATTCGATGCCGTTTATGAGCAGACGAGTTTGTGCGCGATCCATCCAAGCCAATGGCAAACGTATCAACAGTTGCTCGCCTGCTGGATTCGTCCCGAAGGGAATCTGTTCGCGTTATTCATGCAAACCGACGCCATGGACGGTCCACCTTTCGCCTGTCCGCTCAGCAGGATGCGAGAACTATTCGCAGCAACGAATTGGCGTTGGCCTGGGTCTTCAACGCGGGTGGAACATCCCACCGGCATGCACGAACTCGCGTGCGTTCTTACTCGAAAGGAAACTAGCGAATGAATCTCAATCTGATGAAATCAATTGGTCCAGGTTTGCTCGTCGGATGTGCTCTGCTCACAACCGGCTGCTCGTCAAAGAACAGCGTCGAAACGCAAGCCTCCGATGCAGATCGTGATTCAGCCACGATTGTTGAAGGTCAATCGCCAAGTGAAGCGTCGAAAACGCAAATGCTTGCTGCGAAGGACGCTCTCTTCATGAAGTTGTCCGGGCGGCTGATGGAGGCCATGACCAACCAGGGGCCAGCAGCCGCGATCACCGTATGTCAAAAGGAAGCTCCAGCCATCGCCAAGACGGTGAGTGATGAGAAGGGATTGCAAATCGGACGAACCGGCGTGCGACTCAGAAACCCAAACAACGTCGCTCCGGCGTGGGCAAAAGAACTGGTTCAAGACAAGATCGACACACCCACATTTGTGTCATTGGACAACGGGCACTCAGCCGCGCTGCTTCCGATCAATTTGAAAGCTCAGTGCTTGATGTGCCACGGTCCCAAAGATGAAATCGCACCGGTAATTCAGGAACAACTCACCAAACTCTACCCAGACGACCAAGCCACGGGATTCAAAGAAGGCGAACTCCGCGGATGGTTCTGGATTGAAAATCCGTCCAGCTAATTGCTCTTGCTCAAGCGAAGGCCGTCACTCCTACCCGCATGGCGATCACTTGAACACCTTGTCGTGCAAATCCGTTACCAATACCGAAAGAAACCATGAATATCCGAATGACGCTCTGTACTCTCGCCGCCGCGTTGACGTACTTGCCTCCTGGGGTCGCTGCAGGCGACGAAACCACGAAGATAGAAACCAGCAGCAACTTTATTCAGTACGGGGAAATGCATGAAGCGATCGGTCAGCAGAAGTCGCATGGTCGCGTGCTGCTCAGTGATCTTGTCAAGCGACCAAACGTCTACGCCGTGGGCGCACTAGAGGATCTTGCAGGTGAGGTCACCGTCGAGAACGGAAAGATCATTGCCACGAAAGTCGATGCTGACGGCAAGGTCGAAACCATTCCAAAAGCAAGCACGCTTCAAGCAACAATGCTAGCCGGGGCTTCGGTCGATTCGTGGGCGACTCAACCGGTTACACATGACGTCAACCATGCAGACTTCGATACCTTCATCGCCAAGGCGGCAGCGGCATCAAAGGTCGACACGAAAAAGCCTTTTTCGTTCATGGTGGAGGGCGAGTTCACGAATGTTCGATTGCATGTCATCAATGGAACTTGTCCGGTCCATGCCCGGATGAAAGCGACAAAGTTGGATACGGCGCACCGACCATTCGAGCAGACTTTCGCAACGATCAAGGGAAAGCTGATTGGCATACTCGCCAAGGATGCGGTCGGGAAACTGACACACCCTGCCACCATGACGCACGTTCACATCATCTACACCGACGAACAAACCGGTCAACTGCTGACCGCACACGCTGAACAGATGGGCTTAGCCGCTGGTGCGTCGTTGAAATTGCCGCAATGAGTTCATGCTTTCAGAAAGGCTTCACCGCGAACTCGCAATGGCGAACCAGCTGGCGTGGCGAAGCCGGCATTCACTTTCAAACGCTCTCATTCCCACGATATCGAATCATGAAACCACTCTTTCACCTGATTGCTCCCTGCTTGCTGCTATCGCTCCTCACGTCGTCGGCCAACGCACAGTTTGGCGGCTTCTTTGGAGGACCCAAACTCGAGACGATCGAGACTGCTGACCTATCCAAGATGTTGCAGCAACAGCGGGAAGCCGAAGCTAAGGCAAAAGATGAAGGCACCGATGCACCGCAGGCGGACTTCGTTGTCGTCGATGTGCGATCCGACAAAGAGGTCAATGTA
>JBAUHR010000384.1:0-1822 GCA_049680385.1 Rubripirellula sp.
GTTAAGGCAACGGCTAAGGAAGCCAAGATCGCGAGAATGTAGGCGGCGGCGAGAGGACGAAAGAATGCCCCAGCGAGTCCCGTTAGAAAGAATACGGGTAAGAAGGCTAGGACAACAATCACGGTTGCGTATACAACGGCGGAGCGAACCTCCATCGAGGCTTCGAACACAACTTGGAATGCACTGCGGGGTTTTACCAACAGAGCGTTCAACCTGAGTCGTCGCATGATGTTTTCGACATCGATAATGGCATCGTCGACGACTTCGCCCAACGCAATGACAAGACCCGCCAAGACCATCGTGTTCACCGTGCCGCCACGATAGTAGAGGACCATCAGGGCTGCGACGAGCGAAAGAGGAATGGCGGTTGCGCTAATGAGTGCACATCGCCAATCAAAAAGAAACAGAACCAACACGATCACGACCAGGACGCAGCCGATCAACATCGAATGCGTCAGGTTGCCCAATGCTCGTTCGATGAATGTCGCGGGACGAAAGACGGTCGTGTCGTACTCAACAGGCCCCATCGCGGGCTTTAGTTCCGCCATGGCTTTCTCGACGTCGCGCGTCACATCGAGTGTGTTTGCCCAAGGTTGCTTTTCGACGATCAGCAGCAGTCCTGGTCGACTGTTGATGATCGCGTTGCCGATCGGCGGAGCGTAATCGTACTTAACTTCGGCGACGTCTTGGATGCGTAGCGGGACGTTAAACGTCGGCACGGTGCCGGCCGCCGAATTGCTGGTTGCCGTGACTGGAGGGAACGCAATCACGACTTCGCCGAGCTGTTCCGGGGTGTAGACAGCCGGAACATGACGCAGCGCGATGCGTTGATTGGCGGTGTCGATAAAGCCTCCAGAGCCAACGGCGGTGGCATCGCGAACGGTTTGAACGAGCACATCGAGTGTCAAGTTGTTCGCGCGAAGTCGATCGGGATCAACGATCACTTGCAATTGCGGTTCTTTTTCACCCCAGATGGCGACGTTTGCAACACCAGCGACCGACATCAGTCGCGGGCGTATCGTCCATTTCGTAAGAACGGTCATTTCCATTTGAGACTGAGCGTCGGACCAAAGGCCAATCTTCAAACAACGGCTGAGAGACGACAACGGCGGTAGAATCACCGGCGGGCGAGCAACAAGGGGTAACTGTCGGGCTGCCAGCGCCAATCGCTCCTGAACCAATTGTCTCGCGGTGAGTAGGTGGTGCCCGGTTCAAAGATCATTGGCACGCTGGACAATCCCAATACCGACTTGGATCGCACGGTTTGCACAAAGGGAATGCCGTTCACCGCGTTTTCGATGGGAACCGTGATGAGGCTCTCAACGTCTTCGGTCGAAATACCAGGGGCTTCGGTTTGAATCTCCACCAAGGGCGGTGCGAATTCGGGAAATACATCCAGTGGAACCGAATCCGAGGTTCGAACACCAACGATGACAAGTGCAATCGCGAGAACGATGACAAGCAGACGAAACTGGAGGGAAGTGCGTATCAACCAACTCATTATCGGTGGCAGCTCACTTTCCTGTTCCGAACTCAGTGCCGAACAACTCTGCAGCACCCGAGATCACAACAGCCGTGCCTGGCGCCGGTCCGTCGGCGAGAATCGCCATGCCATCCGCAATCCACCGAACGGCTATATGACGGCGTGTGTAGTGCCGCTCTCCCGCATCGATATAGATCCACGCGCCGCCATAAACATCGTAGATTACGGCGCTCTCGGGAACAGGGCAACCGCATCTTAAGCTGCTTGCTGTATTAGGTTTAGAAGAAAGTCTTCATTCCAAGCCGCCCGTTTTCGTTTTTTCCTAATGGATCCGCTGGA
>JBAUHR010000385.1:0-2228 GCA_049680385.1 Rubripirellula sp.
GGAGAAATTTGCAGTTCCGCGAAATTGTGATCGTGGTGAAAGACACCTTGTTGTACGCCATTCCATTTTTCGCCGTATACCGAGTTCGCTTCTCTTCCCACGTGATAGTTCACGCCGGCAGCCGCCATCAAATCACCTTCGTAGGTCGTGTCGATGAAGACCTTTCCTTTGAAAACCTTGCCGCTCAATGTCGTGATCGATTCGATGCGTCCCTTGTTCTTTTTGACGCCGGTTTCGCGGTCGAGCCACTCGTCTTTGAATAGGGGGATGCGGTTGTCTGCTACAAACTGATCGAAGATCGCTTCGGCGACATGCGGTTCAAACACCCACCGGGTGTCTTCGCCTTCCCACATCTGTCGCCAGCCAATCTTCTTTTTTGCGAACGCATCAGGTGTTTCCTGGGGCCAAGCGTCTGGCTGATTGTAGTGCTGAAAGACGTTTTCATAGAACTCACGTGCCAGACCGCCAACCGTTAAGCGATTGCCAATGTCCGTGAATCCAAGTCCGCCTGACGACAGGCCGCCGAGGTGTTTGTCGGGTGCGACAATCACGACGGACTTCCCCATCCGGTGCGACTGAATGGCAGCCATCACCGCGGCGGACGTTCCGCCGTAGACGACCACGTCATGTTCGTAGACTTGTCCGAATGCGTGATTCGGCCCTGCGGCGAAAATTGAAAACAGAACGCCAAGGATTAGATGCTTCATTTGCTTGTCAGTTGTTGCTTTGATCTTGTCTATTCAGTGTCGCCGGTCAGCCCGCGTTGAATCCAGCCGCGTCTACTCGACTGGCCAATGGTCGGTTCGGAATGATGATGCCGGCAGTCCTTCTTCGTTCGTTAGGTTTGGCGTGTCGGCACTGCCCCATGCGAAGCGAACGGCAACGGGATGAGGTACCTGATCGCTATGAACGACAATCGCATCACCCACGATGTTTGCTTCGGCGGCAACAAACGCCTTGTCCGATCCGGCGATGGTGAAGTTGGATAACGGTTTCTTGTCACGACTGATCAGACCACTGCCTCGATTCGTGAAAGTCAGGCGAACCGTTGCGCCGTCGATGGAGTGCCCTGAATACAGCGGCCCGGAGTCGACGATCTCACTTTGTCCATAGTCGCGTTTGAGTGCCAGCAGTGCCAACCGTTCTCCGACGGGCTTCTTCTGCTTGGGGTGAATGTTGGTCGGATTGCCAATGTCCATGGTTACCACCATGCCCGTATTGGGCTCCGATAGCGTCATCATTTGTGCTTCGCGCAGGAACGCAGCGCTGACCGGATTCTGCTTGTAGGCGAACGGAGCAATCTGCACAAAGTAGAACGGGAAGTCGCCGATGTGCCATCGCTCACGCCAGTCGCGAATGACTGTGGGAAAAAGCGATTGGTATTGTTCAGGTTTCGTCACATTGGATTCGCCCTGGTACCAAATGACGCCTCGAAATGAAAACGGAATCAATGGGTGGACCATGCTGTTGAAGAGCACGGTCGGACTCGTTTGCCGCAACCCTTTCGGTGCCTCTTTGATGTTGGGGTAAAGCACACCGGACTGATCTGCCAAGGTCTTATAGTTGCTGATCGTTTCGTTGAATTCAGGATGTTCTGTTGCGAGCGCTTCCGAGCTTACCCACGCCTCGCCCGACGAACCGCCCCAGTTCGTCGAAATCAGTCCGATGGGAATGTCGAGTTCCTGATGCAGTCTTGCGCCGAAGAAGTAACCGACGGCGCTGAAAGCCAAGGCTGACTTGGGAGTGCACCTTGTCCATGACGCATGAACGTCGTCCTGTTCTTCCAACGCGAGTGCTTGGGGAATGCTGCAGAATCGAATGTTAGGGTACTTGGCTTTGTCGACGTCTTCTTTGAAGTGATCGATACCGAATCCGCGCAGCTTCCACTGCATGTTGGACTGGCCAGAGCAGATCCAGACTTCGCCAACTAGCACATCGCTTAGCGTGATTGAGTCGTCGCCGCTGCTAACTTTCACTTGGAAGGGTCCGCCCGCGTTGGGCGTTCTGATTTTGGTTTGCCATTTCCCGCGGTTGTCCGCTTTTGCCCGGAAACTCTTTTTTGACCATGATGGGGACACCGTTACGGTGGCACGCGGTTGGGCGGTTCCCCAAACCGCCGCATCGCATTCACGCTGAAAAACCATTCGATCGGTGAACATGCCGGCCAACCGCAGTGTTGTTGGTGTCGCAGGAGCGTCAGTTTGGCGTTGACTCTCAATGGTGTCGTC
>JBAUHR010000386.1:0-1575 GCA_049680385.1 Rubripirellula sp.
GTCACTGACTATGGCCAAGGTCGTTGCTGACGAAGTCGTAGAAGCCAAGAACGGCAAAGAAGCACTGCAGCAGCTTGAGACACAGAGCTTCGATGTCATGTTGTGTGACCTCAACATGCCTGAACTGACGGGCGACGCATTACTTGAACAATTGATGCAGCAAACAACGATTGCAATTCCGCCAGTCATCATCGTGTCTTCGGAAGCGAGCAATGAACGCGTCGAGCGATTGAATTGCGATCGCATCGTTGGAACGCTTCGAAAACCGTTCAGTCCAGAAGATATCGCTGACTTGTTTGCCAAATCCGAACAGCTCCTCAATGCGGAAGTGATTTAATGCTCAATACCAAAACTGATGTGTTTGCTGACGTTGCAAGCTCTGTCTTGGAGACAATGGTCTTCGCTATGACTGAGCGGCTTGAGGCATGGCCGGCTTTTCAGGCAGACAGCTATCTGCTGGCAAGGATCGATTATTCCGGATACCGATGCGGTGAGTTGGCGATCCTCGCACCGATCTCGTTGTGCCAGGAATGGGCAGACATGATGACGGGCGACGCCTCGACGGAACAAGTTTACGATGCGTTGGCAGAAGTGATCAATACGATTGGCGGAAATTGGTTAACCGAAGCGTTCGGAGCCTCGGAGTCCATGAAGCTCCATCCTCCCCAAGTCTCGCTTGCCGATCAAAATCAATGGAATCGCTTGGCTGAGGACCCTACTGTCGTGTTGCTTTCCGTCGACGACAATCCGTTTATCCTACACGCTAGAGCATTGGACTAAATCATGATCCGTGTGTTGATTGTTGATGACTCGGCAGTAGTTCGGCAAGTATTTAAACGTGCGTTGGAAGAAGATCCTGATATCGAAGTCATCGGGGCAGCTCCAGACCCATTCGTTGCGCGTGACATGATCGCGGCTCAGACTCCGGACGTCATTACGTTGGATGTCGAGATGCCGCGCATGGATGGAATCACATTCTTGCGAAAGCTCATGAGCTTTCACCCAATTCCGACCATCGTCATTAGTTCTCTGACTCAAGAGGGCACGAAGATGGGCGTCGAAGCCCTGCAGGCAGGAGCGGTGCAGGTGCTCGCGAAGCCCAAGAACGCCTACTCTGTTGGAGATCTGGAACGCCGACTTGTCGAAGCAGTCAAACTCGCTGCGATAACAAAGGTCAGACAACTTACGAACATTGAGTCACTTGAACGCAAGACCTACGCCTTACCCTGCACCACGAATCAGGTTCTCGCGATTGGCGCATCGACCGGAGGCACGCGAGCGATAGAGCAAGTGTTAACCCAATTGCCAAGCAACTGCCCCGGGACCGTGATTGTCCAGCATATTCCCGAGCACTTTTCGCGGTCCTTCGCGAATCGGTTGAACGAGATCTGCAAGATGGAGGTTATCGAGGCCATCGATGGTGAGAGTGTAACGCCAGGCAAAGTGCTAATTGCACCTGGCAATGCACACATGCTGCTGCGGCGCAGTGGTGCTCGCTACTACGTAGAAATCAAATCGGGGCCTGCGGTAAGCGGACATTGTCCATCGGTGGATGTGCTTTTTCGATCCGTTGCC
>JBAUHR010000387.1:0-3165 GCA_049680385.1 Rubripirellula sp.
GACCGGCTGGAAGCACCGCGGCGACCGACGCGCCGGCCACCGAGACGCGTTCCCGAAAACGAGTCCCGAAGAAGAAGGACGTGACTGCGACGCCGGCGGGCGAGAAGAAGCTTTCTTGCGTCAAAGCAGCGTTGAAGGTTCTGACCGATAGCGGCGAACCGATGAACGCGCAAGAGATGATCGCCGCGATGACCGACGCTGGTTTGTGGGAAAGCCCTGGCGGCAAGACGCCGCACGCAACGCTTTACTCGGCGATCCTGCGCGACATGAAGCGCGGCGATGAAAGTCGCTTCGTCAAAACGGAACGCGGCCGGTTCACGGCGAGAGCATAGGGCGAAGCGATGAAGTTCATTTGCGACGTCCGCCAGGTCGACGACTTGGCCGAAGGAGAAACCGCACCGCCCGAACCAGACATGGGTTACAAACTGCGGTCGATCGCCGTCGACAATTTTGAAGCCGGCGTGGTGAAATATATGGTCCGCCGCGGAGACGCGATCTTTGCGAGGACGACGGCCGGCGAAGAGTTCGCGATCACGGGCAAGAACGCCCACGTTTTGGTGCCGCTCGGCTTCTAGTCCGAACGCCGCCGACAACGCCCGACGTTGGCAACGTGCGGGCGTTTCGTCGTGACGGGCGTAACCACGCGGCTCACCCGAGCGACGCGACACGCGGCAACGTCGCGGGCAATTGCAATCACGCGAAGAACATGGAGAAGTTTTGGAATGTTTCGCGGACTTCGCTTGATGTGTCGGCAAACCCATGGCTCATGTGTGGTTGTACGAACGGTTTTCAAACAACGCGAACGGAGAAACGAAATGACGAAGATGCAACCGCAGCGAATGCGATCGGCTGTTGTATTCGCCGATGGCCGGCGAATCGAAGTCGAAGAGCTACTACCTGTGCAAACGATCGTCGCCGATGCGAAACGCGCCGGCGCGGCCAAGGTTGAACTCGAGAACGGCACCGAAATCTATCTCAACGAGAAAGGAGACCAGCAATGAATAAGGTTCAAACGCTTAACGCTCAGCCGATCCAACCCGCACCGGCCTACGAGAACGCTCACCAGATTGCCCGCGACCTGCTGCAACACATCGAGTTGCAACTCGACCGAATGATTCATCCGGATAACAAGGCATTGCGATGGACGCACGTGCGAGCGTTGAACTTGGTCAACGCTCAGCTTTCGGAAGTCGCCGCGCTGGTCGACGAAACCAACAACGCTCGCAATTAGGAAACAAAACCATGAAAACGAATCTCAAGGCGGGCGATCGTGTGCGGTTGCTTTCGATGACCGATGACCCCGATCCGATTCCCGCCGGCACCACCGGAACGGTGGCCGGCGTTTATCCACAAAGCGATTGGACGCAAGTCGATGTCGACTGGGACAACGGCCGGTCGCTGATGCTTTCCATTCCACCGGACGTCGTCGAGCGACTGCCGGCCGACACCACGAACTAAGGAGCAACCACCATGTCCACACGAGCGACGATCGCTGTCCGCCGCGCCGACCGAACTTATGCAGCGGTCTACCTTCACTACGATGGCTACCCCGAACACACCGGAGAAATACTGATGCAAAGTTACCAAACACAAACCTCCGCCGAGGAACTTGTCTCCCATGGCGACTTGCGATGCCTGAATCGCGAGACCGGCGAGGCCGAACGATTCTCAGACGGCGATCCGCCGGCCAAGTTGCCGACCAACGACTCGCTGATTGATTTCGCGAGGAATTGCGGCGCTCGATTCGTCTATGTCTTTGACGACGGAGCTTGGTCCTATAAGGAACTCTAGTCACCGCATGTTCTCCTCGCGTGCTCCAACTGGGATCGGCGATTCGCCAGTCCGTTCGAGGATTGCTTTCTTGCCGGTGAAGCGTTGGTAGCGATCAACGATCACGTCGCAATACGGCGGGTCGAGTTCCATCAAGAACGCCTTGCGTCCGGTCTGCTCCGCGCCGATCAGCGTAGAGCCACTGCCGCCGAACAGATCGAGCACGTTCTCACCCTTTCGCGACGAGTACTGCATCGCCAGTACCGCGAGTTCGGCCGGCTTGCCAGTAAGGTGTTCAAGTTTCTGCGGCGCGATTTTCTTAACGTGCCACAGGTCAGTCGCGTTGTTCGGGCCGAAGTACTTGTGGCCGGCACCTTCTTTCCAGCCGTAGAACGCCCATTCATGTGCCCCCATGAAATCTTTTCTGGTCATCACGGGGTGTTGTTTGTCCCAGATGATGGCCTGCGAAAAATACAAACCGGCCGCGGCGAGGACCGGTGGGTAGTTGGCGATGTTGGAGAAGCCACCCCAGATGTAAAAGCAACGGCCGGGTTCGAGCACGCGAGTGATGTTGCCAAACCACGCTTTCAACAATCGGTCGAACTCTTCGTCGGACACAAAGTCATTCGCAAGCGGACGATCCTTGGCCCGCATCTTCTTCGGGCCTTCTTTTGTCTTGCCTTTGCCAGCCTCGAACGACGAATTGCCGGCAGCGATCGCGTTTTTGCTTCGCGGTTCAACTTTCACGTTGTACGGTGGATCGGTATTGCAGAGGTGAATCTTCGCGCCGGCGAGCAGCCGATCGAGGTCTTCGACACTGGTTGAGTCGCTACACAGCAAGCGGTGATCGCCAAGAATCCAGAGATCGCCGGGTTGTGTGATCGCATCGTCTGGCGGTTCGGGGATGTCGTCTGGATCCGTCAAGCCCTGTGTGACACCGGGATCGAGCAGCTTGGCGAGTTCATCACCATCGAAGCCGAGCAACTCGACATCGAAACCTGATTCTTGCAATCCGCCGATTTCCAAGGGCAGCAGGTCGTAGTCCCACTGCGCGTTCTCGCCCGTTCGGTTGTCGGCGATCCGGTACGCTTTTACCGCTTCGGGTTCGAGATCCGTCGCGATGTGCACGGGGACTTCGGCGAGCCCAAGTTTCTTGGCGGCTTTGAACCGCGTGTGTCCGACGATGATGACGCCGGCGGTATCGACCACGATCGGCTGGCGAAACCCGAACTCATTGATTGAGAGGATGACAGCATCAACGGCGTCGTCATTGATGCGGGGGTTGTTTTCGTAAGGCTTGATCCGATCAAGCGACCACATTTCGACCTGCATATTTGCCCTTCCAAGGCGAGAGAATGAAACGGGAAGGGTTGGGTCGGTCGTTGGCTTGATGGG
>JBAUHR010000388.1:0-10330 GCA_049680385.1 Rubripirellula sp.
ACAAGTGGCGGGCAACCGACCAAGGCCCGATTCGGGTGGGCGGTTACTATCACGGCGAGGACTATGATGCCTCGAAAGAACTGGGCCAATGGACACGGTCCGGTTTCGACGACGGCGTTTGGATGCCAGTCAAGTCGACTCCGCTTGGCGATGAACCAAAAGTCGTTCCCAAACGCATGCCGCCCGTTCAGGTGAAGAAAACCGTGGCAGCAGTAAAGCTGACCCAACCCGAACCGGGCAAGTACGTTTTTGACTTCGGACAAAACTTGGTCGGCGTTCCCACCATAACGATGCCCGTGACGAAGGGCGAAACGGTTTTGATTCGGTTTGCCGAGATGCTGCAGCAGGACGGGACGCTGTACACCACCAACTATCGAACCGCTCGGTCGCAAGCCACTTACGTCGCGGCCGAAACGGGGACGGTCACCTACGCACCGTCCTTAACGTTCTTTGGCTATCGATACCTGGAACTCAGTGGCCTGGCCGACGCTGACAAGCTGACCACCGATTCGGTTGTCGCCAACGTGATTCATACGGACTTTGAATCAAGGGGCCAGTTCACGTCGTCGCATGACAAGCTAAACCAATTGCAAAGCAACATTCGCTGGGGACAAATCGGCAACTTCGTCGATGTCCCGACCGATTGCCCGCAGCGGGACGAATGACTGGGATGGACCGGCGACGCACAAGCGTTCCTGCCAACGTCGTTCTTTAACTATGACGTGTATTCGTTCTGGGCTCGCTGGCTGCAGAGCGTTCGCGACGAACAGAACGACGAGGGCGAGATCCCGCACACCGTTCCCGCGACCAACTTCGGTTACTCCAGTCCCGGTTGGGCCGACGTGGTCGTGACCGCTCCGTGGGAAGTCTACGAACGGACCGGCGACATCCGGATTCTGCAAGACAATTACGACGCGATGAAAAAGTGGGTGGCCGTTTATGAACGACGCTCCGAGAATCTCATTCCAACGCTGACCGGTTTCGGCGATTGGCTGCAGCCCTATGCGAAACTGGATCGCAAAGGCGATACGGCACAAGACTTGATCGCAACGGCCTACTTCGGGCGTGACGCCAGGATTCTGTACTGGACGGCGACGGCACTTGGAAAAACGGAGGATGCGGCGCGTTACTTAAAACTGCATTCTGACATTCGTGACGCGTTTACTAAAACCTATTTCCCGAACGGTAAGGCTGATCCGGGGGCGCAAACTCAAACCGCTTGTTTGATGGGTTTGGGGTACGACCTGGTCGAGCCGCAGCAGCGACCGCAAGTCGAAAAATTGCTGTTGGAAAAGTTCGAGGAAGCGGGCCAGCATTTGCAAACTGGTTTTCTCGGCACGCCACTGCTGGCCCCGGTGTTCGATGAACTGGGGCACGCGGACATCTGTTTCGAACTGCTGTTCAAAGAGACCTACCCGTCGTGGTTCTTTTCGATCAACCAAGGCGCGACGACGATGTGGGAACGCTGGAACAGTTACAGCCACGCCGATGGCTTTGGTGACGCGAGCATGAATTCGTACAACCACTATGCCTACGGCGCGATCGGCCAGTTCATGTACGAACGCGTTGCCGGGCTGTCGCCTGATCCAAGCAAACCCGGCTACAAACACTTCTTCGTTCGCCCCCTCGTCGGTGGACCGCTGACGTCGGCGCGAGCTGAATTAGAAACCGGATATGGTACCGCCGTCAGTGGCTGGAAACGACGTGGCGACGAACTTGAAATGGAAGTGGTCGTGCCGCCCAACACGACGGCCACGGTCGAGTTCCCTGGCCAGCGCGAACCCGAAACGCTGGAAGCGGGTGAAAACCGCTTCTCGATCAAGCTAGCCCAATAAGACTTCCGCTACTCGAGAACGACGACCACCTGGATAACCATGTTGAAACCGATCATTTGCTCCCTCGCTTTGTTGACGTTGCTTTCGCAGCCCGTTCGAGCCGACATCGTTGATCTGAAATGCGATGGTCGTGTCGCGCCATTGGCGGTCGATCAAAGCAAGCCGTTGTTGTCGTGGCGGTTGGTGGGTGATCGAAAGGGTTTGGGGCAAAGTGCTTATCACATCCAAGCCGCCACTTCCCTAAAGGGGCTTGATCAAGCTGACCTTTGGGACACCGGATGGGTCGATAAGAGTCAATCGCACGCGATCGATTACGAAGGCAAGATGCCATCGGCCAAGCAACGCGTGTACTGGCGAGTTCGTGTCGAGAATGATCGAGGCGATGAACGACCGTGGTCCCAACCGACCTTCTTTGACGCGGGATTGCTGCAAAACAGCGACTGGCAAAACGCGGACTGGATCTCTTGTAACCGCAAGCAAAAGAACGAATACGGGCCCGCCGAAGCGATGGGCGATTGGATTGCGGCAGCCGGTGAACCCGCCAAGGCGGACTCGGTCACATTCACCTATCGATTCGAACTGCCCAACAAGCACGTCGTGTCCGCCGGCACTTGGTGGAACCATGTCGATGAAGGCAAGATCGATGTACTGGTCAATAAGAACAAAGGTCTTGGCGGAACCGAGGGGCCGCCAACGGTTCATTACAAGGATTTCAGTTTTCAATTGAAGTCCGTCAACGATGTTAGCATCACGCTTTCAGGATGCGATGCCGACACACCGGTTTGCTTTGGAATGCACGTCGTGTTCGCTGACGGAACCGAGCAGATGATCGGCACCAACGGCGATTGGCAAGTTCGAGTGGCGGATCAAACGACACCCGCCAAAGTCGCTTGCAAGTACGGTCAATCACCACTCGGCGAAGCCATGATTTCACCGCGGGCTCCGCTACCGGCCACCTGGTATAAGAAAGATTTTGACGTCACCCAACCGGTCGCTGCAGCGAAGCTTTACGTTTGCGGACTGGGTTATCACGAACCGTATTTGATTGAAAAAATGGTTGGCGATCATGTGCTCGATCCTGGCCAAACCGATTACGACCATTTTGCGCACTATCAAACCTTTGACGTTACCAACGAATTGAAACCCGGCGACAACGCGATTGCGATTCTGCTGGGCGACGGTTTCTTTAACAACATTCGCATGTTCTCGCACGCGCGTTTTCGGTACGGCAATCCGGGCCTGCGTGCTTACGTCGATGTGAAGTATGCGGATGGCACGTCGGACACGATCGTTTCGGACGCCAGTTGGAATTGGAAAGCCTCGGGGCTGACCGAATCGAGTGTCTTTCGCGGCGACTACATCGATTATCGCAAGTGGGACGAAGACTGGACCAAACCGGGCACGGGCAAAGGTTGGAAACCGGCTAGCAAAGTCAAACCGTTATCGCCAAAACTGATCGCGCAAGACTTCCCACCGATTCGCGTCGTACGAGAAATCGAACCGGTGAAGACTTGGCAGATTGGCGAAAAGACTTGGGCGGTCGACCTGGGCCAGAACATCAGCGGCTGGATCGGGCTTGAGTTTGACGAACCGGCCGGCACCGTCATTCGTTTGCGTTGTAGCGAAATGCTGGCCGAGGACGACACGCATCTGGACAACGTGCCTTCATCATTTTGGAATTGCCACGCTGCGCCGCAAATGCACCGGATCATCGCCGACGGCAAGCCGCATTCGTGGCGGCCGTATTTCAGTTACCACGGTTTCCGATTCGCCGAAATCAGCGGGCTGAGCAAATCGCCGACGCCGGGACAGATCAAAGGCTTGGTCGTTCATACCGACGCACCGGTGATCGCGACGTTCGAGTCATCCGATCCGCTGCTCAATCGAATTTTTGCAATGGGCGTTCAATCGCACCTGAACAACATGCACTCGATCTTGGAGGATTGCCCGCACCGCGAGAAATGTTTGTGGGGTGGCGACTTGCATTCGTCTTGGGCGACGGGAATGTACACGCTCGATTCGGGGGCGTTCTATCGTCAACAAGCGAGACTGTTTTACACGCCGCCGTTTGATCCGTTGGGCATTCCCGGTCGCATCGGTGTCGGCAAACGGTCGACCAACAAAACGCTCGACTTCACTTGGTCGGTCTCGCCGCTGTTTACCGCTTGGCATCACTACCAGCTCAGCGGTGATCTCGCGACGGCCAAAGACCACTACCAAGAGATGCTCGACTTTCTGAAGTTCTTTGAAAACGAATCCTCGGATTTATTGCCAACAATCAACCGCTACGGCGATCATGCTCCGCCGATTGGTGTGGACCGAACGCCAGCGGATCCGAAACTGATCGCGGCGATGAATTTCTACTCGGCCGCGATGCGGTTCGGTGACTTTGCCGAGGCCTTGGGCAAGAACGACGACGCGGCATGGAGTCGGGATCTTGCCGAGCGAATTCGCCAGTCGATCTTGAAGACGTATTTTGACGACGCCAATAAAACGTTCGGCAATGGTACTCACGACTCCTTGGCATTGACGTTCGGCATCGTCGAACCGTCGGATGAATCCGCCGTCGCGGCGTCGCTGGCGAAGATTTATCAAGACAACGGAAAGCAGTTCGACGGCGGTTTCATGTCTTATAACATTTACCCCGAATTGACAAAGCACGGGCACGTCGACTTGGCGCTCGATATGCTGCGCAACCCCGGCTATCCGGGCGTCGCGCAGAGTATTCGTGACTACGATGCGACGACGTACTTTGAACGGTTTCGCAACGATTCGCGTCGGGGTCAAATGAACCAATCGCTCGACCACCACGCAGCCAATCATCCGACCGCATGGTTGCTCAACGACATCGCCGGCGTTCGCGACCACCAGGACGAACCCGGCATGCAAAAATTGTTGTTGGCACCGCACATACCGAAGGACCTCGATCACGCCGCCGGAACGTTGCAAACGTCGTACGGCACCGTGAAAAGCGCCTGGCGAAAAGATGGCGATACGGTCGTTTGGAACATTCTAGTCCCGCCCAACAGTTCGGCCGAAGTGCGATTGCCGGATGGTGTCGACAATTTTGCCATCGATGATGAATCAAGGCGAGATAGCACTGAACGCATCGAGCTTTCGTCCGGTGTTTATCGCATCCAGTGGGCATCGCCTCGGTAACTGGTTTCATTACCAACTTCAAAACCCATCAAGTCACCCAATGACATTCACAATCAAGTCCGTCACTTCCAGAACGCCGTCGCTGTCGCGAGCAATCGCTGGCGTGTTGTTGCTGGCAACGTTCACGACCAGCGGATTTGCCGACCACAAGTTCGTGCCGCAAAACGAAATCTCGATGCCCGAGGGCGGAACTTCGGTTTTGTCATTCGGACCTGACGCGCCGATGGATTTCCAAACCCAAGACGTTGACGCGAGCGGGCAGTGGGTCGAAGTGGAGGGCCAACCGCTGAAAACGGTTTACAGCATCGAATCGGACACTCGGTTCACCGACCCCGCGAACATGAGATTGCGAATTCCGATCACGGGATCGGTCAGCAACGGCGATGCGATCCTGATTTCGTTTTGGATGCGCCGCCCAAACGCGGGCGGCCAACCGAACAACGCCTACCTGTTTGTCGATGCGGCCGACGAATCCACCTCGTTTCAGTACAACCTTTCGGCCTACAAAGAATGGACTCGGCACGTTCGCTCGTTCAAGGCGACCGAGGACTTCGACTCCTCCGATGCGTGCGTAAGCATTCAACTTGGCGAAGCTGGCACGAACGTCGAGATCGCCGACTTGCAGATGTTGAATTATGGATCCCGGCGTGAGCTGTCAACGCTGCCGAAATCGACCATCATTTATCAGGGTCGCGAGGCAGACGCATCGTGGCGAAAACAGGCTATCGCCCGCATTGAAAAGATTCGCAAAGGCGACTTGACCGTCACCGTCGTCGATGCCAGCGGCAAACCCGTGCCCGGCGCCGAAGTGCATGTCGTAATGCGAAAACACGCTTTCGGGTTCGGCAACACGGTCAGTTCCGAAGTTTTGGGCGCCCCGGAAAGCGATTTTCCGATCAATCCGAAGAAGAAGATCGAAGTGACGTGGGACGAAGCTCAGAAGTACCGCGAGGTGTTCAAAAAGTACTTTGACCGAGCGACGTTCGAATCGGAATTACGTCCGCACGTTTGGAAACAATTTCACGGCGATGATGACTCGTCACGCCGCAAGCTTCAAATTTTTATAGAACACACGATTCCTTGGCTCAAAGAAAACAACATCACCGCGCGAGGTCATTACATCGCTTGGGCACCGATGGATTTCAATGCGGTCGAAAAAGAATTTGTCGGCAATCCTAAAGGACACCGAGCTTGGTTGTGGGAACATATGGCCGATGTGCTGCCCGCGACCGCCGATTTTGTGACCGAATGGGACACGATCAACCACATCATCGGTTGGGGAAATCACACCTATGAAAAAGAGTACGGCGGCAAAGAGATTTATGCGGAGATCATGGCCGAAGCCCGACGCCTGGCTCCGCAAGCCACGCACGCGATCAACGAAGGAAAGGTGTTGCCGGACGGTTACAAGCGAGAACCGTACAAAGAGATCATTCGTTTCTTGAACGACCAGGGGCAATCACCCGACATCGTCGGCTTCATGGGACACTTTGGGTTGACGTCGTTAACGCCGCCGGAGGAGTTGTTGAAGGTGTACGATGAATTCGCCGAGATCGCGCCGCGACTGCAGTTGAGTGAGTTTGACGTCGAAGCGGGCGACGACGAAGCGTTGCAAGCGGACTACTACCGCGATGTCATGATCGCGTCATTCAGTCACCCGAATTTCGTTGCAATTGTCCAATGGGGTTTCTGGGAAAAGATGCACTGGAAGCCGGCCGCCGCCTTGTGGCGAAACGACTGGACGCTGAAACCTTCCGGCGAAGTATTCGTCGATTTGGTCGCCAACCAGTGGTGGACAGATGAGACCGCCGAGACCGACGAGTCTGGGAAATGCCAGGTGCGCGGTTTTCTTGGGGATTACGAAGTCACCGCCGAGAGTGAGGGCACGTCCGTGACTTACTCTGTCACACTGCAACGCGAAGGAAACCAGATTCGCATTCAAATTCCGTAGCGTTCGGAAGCCTGCCCCGCTTTCTCCACTCGATCATCATTTCCTTTCCCCCACTGTTTCACCATGAAGTATCTAACGGTTGCGATTTGCTTGTTGCTGTCTCTGGCATCTTTGCCGGTGGTGGCTGATGAAAAACCGAATGTCTTGATCTTTTTCATGGACGACTTGCGACCCGAACTCGGTTGCTATGGCGAACCATCCATTCAAAGCCCAAGCATCGACAAGCTCGCATCCGAAGGCATGCTCTTCGAACGAGCCTATTGCCAACAGGGAATCTGTGCTCCATCGCGTGCCAGCATGTTGGCGGGCCAGTATCCCGATTCGTTGGGTATCTACGACCTTTGGTCACCGCTGCGCCGTACCGTTCCCGATGCGATGAGCATGCCGCGATACTTCAAGCAGCGCGGGTACGAGACTTCTTCCTTCGGCAAGGTCTATCACCACCACACCGACGATAAGGAATACTGGTCGCACTTGCCCGATACGCCGGGCGAGAAGTACGCGGACGCCAGTGTTGTGAAAGATCTGTTGCGGCAGACCCGAGAAGCGCGAGCCAAGGGGTTGAAGGGTCTGGACCTGTTCAAGGCGGTGAAAGGTCCGGCGATCGAAAGTGCGGAAGTGCCTGACGATGTTTACCAGGACGGTGCAGTTGCCAATCAAGCAATCGAGGCTTTGCGGCAAAGCAAGGACAATCCGTTTTTTATGTGCGTCGGTTTTGCGAAGCCTCACTTGCCGTTCGCCGCGCCGAAGCGATATTGGGATCTCTACGATCGAGGGCAATTCAAGGTGCCCGTACGCGAACTGCCCACCGACGCGCCCGAACTTGCGTTTACGAATTGGGGTGAACTTCGCGCCTATGTGGGGATTCCGGCGGAAGGAGCTTTGACCGATGAGCAGACTCAAGAATTGATGCACGGATACGCGGCATGCGTCAGCTACTCGGATGCACAGGTCGGACGAGTGTTGGCCGAACTGGATCAATTGGGGCTTCGTGAAAACACCATCGTGGTCTTGTGGGGTGATCACGGCTACAAACTTGGCGAGTACGGTTTGTGGTGCAAGCACACGAATTTGGAATTAGACACGCGTGTGCCGCTGATCGTGTCCGCACCTGGATTCGACAAAGCCGCACGTTCGACTGCGTTGGTCGAGATGATCGATGTCTTTCCGACCCTCGCGCAGCTCACCGGCGGCGACGTTCCCCCATCGTGCGACGGCAACAGCTTTGGCAGCGTCCTCGCGAATCCGGACAAGCCTTTTCGCGAGTTTGCACTTAGCCAATATCCTCGCGGTTCGACGATGGGATACAGCGTTCGTACGCCGCGCTGGCGTTACACCGAATGGATCAACACAAAGACGAAAAGTATCGTCGCCCGCGAACTCTACGACCATCAAACCACACAACGACCAGTTGAAAACGTTGCTAATAATCCAGAGCACGCGAACCTAGTCGCTGCCCTTTCACAGAAGCTGGATACGCCCAGCAGAATCACGAATGTCTCGTCCAAGTCAAAGTAAGTTCTTTCGAACACGTCTCTTGCAAACTTATATCAACCAAATGAACAGACGCCTCACCTCCCTCGCGCTGGCCGCGATCACGATCGTTGGATTCCAATTCGTATCGCCTCATCTGTCTGCGGCAGCGGACCCCGGTCCTGCTGATACAGTGCAACCGAGTTCCGAAGCGATGAACGTATTGCTGTTGTACGCCGACGATTGGCGGCACGACACATTGGGCGTCGCCGGAAACCCGGTCGTGAAAACACCCACGCTCGACCAACTGGCCAGCGACGGTGTTCGGTTCACTCAGAACTGTGTCACCACGTCCATTTGCGGGATCAGCCGAGCGACGTTGTTCACCGGCCAGTGGATGTCACGGCATGGCAACCGCTCGTTCAAGCCCTGGGAAACTCCTTGGGAAGAAACCTTTCCTGGATTGCTGCGTCAAAACGGCTACCACGTCGGCCATGTCGGAAAATGGCACAACGGAAAAATCCCCGCCGACAAGTTCGACTTCAGCCGCTCGTACTATGGGAAGCACTGGATCAAGCAACCCGATGGATCCAAAATCCATGTCACGCAAAAGAACGAAAATGATGCGTTGGATTTCTTGAAATCCCGCCCAACTGACAAACCGTTTTGTCTGACGGTTGCCTTTTTTGCAACTCACGCCGAAGACTCCAGCCCGCTGCAGTTCTTGCCTCAGCCCGAGAGCATGACGCTGTACGAAGACACTACGATCCCAGTCGCCGAAAACGCGACGCAAGAATCGTTTGATCGTCTACCCGAATTTGTTGGCAACGAAAAGAACGAGGGCCGCAAACGCTGGCATTGGCGATTCGACACGCCGGAGAAGTACCAAACGATGATGAAAAATTACTATCGATTGGCAACCGAAGTGGATTCGACATGCGGGCGGATTCTTGCGGAACTTAAGAACCAAGGGCTTGATGACAACACGTTGGTGATCTTCACGACCGACAACGGTTACTACCACGCCGAACACGGCCTGGCAGACAAGTGGTACCCGCACCAAGAAAGCATCCGCGTGCCACTGATTGTCCGTGATCCCCGAATGCCAGCCAACATGGCAGGGAAGACCAACGATGACTTTACACTGAACGTCGACTTGGCTCCTACCATCTTAGCGGCAACCGGAATCGACGTTCCCGAGACGATGCAGGGATCGGACATGTCGCCACTGTATCTGTCGGATGAGAATCCGACTTGGCGTGACGAGTTCTTCTACGAGCATCCAATGTTAATGAGCACCAACTTCATCCCGCAGTCCGAAGCTCTGGTTCGCAAGAATTGGAAGTACTTTTATTGGGCCGAATTTGACCGCGAACAACTGTTCGATCTCAAGAACGATCCGATCGAGGAGCACGACCTCGCCGCCAACCCTGCCCATGCGGAAAAGTTAGCCGAAATGAGATCTCGTTTTGTTGAGTTAAAAGCCGCTGCAAAGTAGCGGCTGAACCGACGGCGAAAGACGCTTCGCAAATGCCTAATGTCTATTTACCATAAACTCTGGCCTTCGAATCGCCACCTGAAAGCAAGTACGCAATCAGGTCACGGACTTCATCGGCGGCCAGTGTATCTAGCATCGAGACGGGCATCTGCGATACCGTCGAATCCTTGACCATTTCAATCTCGTCCGCATCGACGATCACAGGTTTCAGCTCGTCACTGGTCTTAGCGGACGGATAGATTTCGACCTTGCCGTCTTTCTCGATCATCAACCCATTTAGCACTCTGCCATCGTCCAACAGGACCGTTTTGGAACTGTATTGATCGCTGATCACCTTGCTCGGCTCAATGATCGATTCGAGCAAGTAGTTCGCATCGAATTTGTTTTTCACGGTGGTCAGGTCTGGCCCAACGT
>JBAUHR010000389.1:0-3208 GCA_049680385.1 Rubripirellula sp.
TTCCGTTTTCGGTTGGGGCTCTTGAGGTTGCTGCGGGTCGACATCGCTTACCAGCGAAGCGAGGCTTGCACGTATCTTCTGAGGTTGCGTCGATGCGACTGCAGGCACGGTTTCGGCAGGCTTCAAGTTCATTTGTTGAGTGGTTTTGGGCACTGCAGATTTCGACACCGCAGATTTGGACACCACGACTGCTGGCTCGCCTTCAATGCGAACTTGCATCGCCTTGGGAGCAGTTGGCTGCGATGGTAAGGACGTTGGTTGGCTCGAAGCACTGCTGAGGTGCAGACTTGCCTCCCGAGATTCGCCCTGCTTGTCACTGAAATTTGTCGCTACATTTTCGCTGCGAGAGGATTGAGCTTGGCCTTCTTTGCTATCAGAGAAACTGAACGCTGCAGGTTCCAGAGCATCGATGATCGATGTTTTCCCTTCGGAAGCAACCTCGCGACGTCGCTGGCTACTTTCGTGAACGTCTTTTTCATAGCTCAATCGCGGAGCTTCAACGCGTAGACTCAACGTCTTGGTATCACTGACAATGGTCGGGACACGACTCGAAGGTGTTGGCAGCGCCATCAACTCCAGTGCTACACCAGCGTTCTCGTCATCAGCATTTTTGCTTCGAATCGGAAGAGGCTGAGGCGGGTTGGTGGGACCGTTGTCTTCGAGAGGCACGTCGATGTCGATCAGCGAAAGGCTGGATTCTTGATTGATGGTCTCCAGCGCCGGAACAACGCGTTCAACTACACAATCAACCTCTTCCGCGACAAAAGATTCATCAGACTCTGCTGCCGCCTGCACGACTTCTGGCGGTAGGATTGCTGGCGTGACAAACGCGGGCGAATCCAGAACGGCAGCCGCGACCGGGAAAGTGGGAGGTGTCGGTTCATCCGCAACGCTATGTTGGAAAGTTTGGGCTTGAGTTCTGAAGCCAAGCATCGAAATCAGTCTGCCGGTGGTTCGGTCTCGAGATTCTTGCCGAGTTTCGAACGGGTATGCAACCGGAAGTGACTGACACGGTGCGGATACCTGTATTGGGTAACCTGGAAGCTTGGGGAGTTCAGGCAGGCCGCTCTGGGCAAGGCTGGAATTGGAGCCAGCGAAGGAGAGCACGAGTGCAAGCTGAAAAGCAGCGCTATGCTTACCAAAGCGATTGCCAATGCCCATCCCTGTACGCAACTTGAGCTGTCTCATCACAGATCCCTCAGCAAAGTAAAGTTCACTATCAAAGTGAATCCATTGCAATCGCAGAGCCCATTTTGAGCACTTAGATTGCGTTACTTGTGGGATATCGGGAAACGGCTGTGTGAAAGTTGAACGATTTTATCGATAGCACGCATCGTATCGACAAATGACCCCATCTTGGAGAGAAACCCAACGTGCAATGCTCGCATAGGTCCATGGGAAAAACCGCCGAGACCTACGACTGTGCAATGAGCAAAACATCTTCGGGGGTTAATCGGGAAGATAAATCAAGATCTGTGTTGATGCTGCAGTCCGCGCGTTGGACACCAACGATCCTTCCGAGTTCAGCCACCGTCAGTTGAGCAAGTTCTAAGGTAGATTCTTCAAGCCCCTCGTGGCAGGTCACAGGAACCTGCAGCAGACGGAGTTTCTGCGTATTCTTTGGGTCGTCTGTTGTTTGGCACTGTGCATTCCCAGAAATGATTTGTGCAATTCGCACCGCGCCGATAGAAGCAGGCATGACAACATGATGCGCGCCGCTTCGTCGCAGTTTGCGTTCTGTCGCTGGGTTTTCCGCACGAGCGATAATTTCAAGTTGCGGATTCATTTCACGGGCACTTAGCGTGATAAAAACATTGATGGCGTCATCGGGAAGTACAGAGGCAAGCGAACTTGCGTCCTCAATTCCAGCTAGCAACAGGACTTCATCTTGGCTGGCGTCACCACTGACGGTGGTATAACCCATCGATGCGGCTGATTCGAGGCGTGAAGGTGACGTATCAACGATGACGAAGGGCAGCTCGCTCGCTGTTAATTCCAATGCGAGCGTTTGGCCAATTCTTCCAAATCCGCAAATGATCGTGTGGTTCTTCATTTTCTTCAGTTCTCTTGACATTTTGTGGGCCCCCATAGTCCGTTTAATTTCGCCTTCGGTCACCAGTTGCAAAAAACCGCCGATTGAGAACAACCCCGACAATCCACCAACAACGATGAGGGCCATGGTCTGAAGCTTCAGAAGTGGATCCACAATCGGATTCACTTCGCCATAACCGATTCCGAACACGGTAATGATGACCATGTAGGCTGAATCAAGCCAAGTCCAGCCGGCAGCGTGATAAGTCACCGCAGCCAACAAACATGTAGTCGCGCAGACGCCCATGCCTGTAAGAATTTTTCGAATTGGACTTGAAGAGAGCATCATTGTTTCCGGTGTTCAGAATCGCCTTGTAAACGTAGCTTCTTCTTCCGTTCAAGGGCCCGGCATGGCATCATTGGACGGCTTTCCCGATTTGGCACGGTTGAAAAACCGATGCAACCGGTTCAATCACGCGGAAAAACGCCAGGCGTACTTCAATAGTGGAGCAAACTTGTTGGTAAGCAAATCTTCCGCGTTTAGAAATCATTGATCGGGGGTTGCGCGCATTTCGGATTTATGGCGCAAAGACACACATCGACGGCGAGGAAATCGACAAACACTCCGCGTCTTCGCGTTTCAAAGTGGGTTTCGGACTTCTAAAGCGGAGTAGCGAAGTAGAGACGACAAGGATTTTTCCGGGGCGCGAAATGACTTGTCGAGGAGCTGCACTTCGGATTTGTGACGCGGTGTCACGAACGTTTAACGCTTAATTTTCAATGTGAAAACGTTGACGTGGATGAGATATCCATGGGTCTGCGGTGCAAGGTTTCGATCGCGATAAGCGCACGAAAAAACCCGTTACTGGAGAACCAGCAACGGGCTATTCTGAAATTTGGTTTGATAAGCTCTCATCAAATTGCTGCTGAGTGTCTTTCAGACGAAACTGAAAGTCTCAGCTTGCAAGGCTATGCTCACGGATAAGTTTACTGTGTTACCACAGGTCCACTAATTTTCCTTAGAAAGGAGGTGATCCAGCCGCAGGTTCCCCTACGGCTACCTTGTTACGACTTAGTCCCAATCGTCGAGCTGACCTTCGGCGCCTGCCTCCCTTGCGGGTTAGCTTAGCGACTTCGGGCCCTCCCAACTTTCGTGGCTTGACGGGCGGTGTGTACA
>JBAUHR010000390.1:0-5805 GCA_049680385.1 Rubripirellula sp.
CAATTTCCCGTTGACGACCGTGTAGTCCCAAACCAACCCATTCGGGTCTTCGATGTAGTCCAATGTTCCGCCACTGTAATGGTACGTTGTGACATCACCCAAAGGTGTCGTGACGGTCGCGAGATCCTTTGCCTCGCCGTCATTGTTGCCGTCTGTGTACGAGTAATTGGTGCGATTGCCGTTGCGGTCTTCTTGCCAGAGCAAATTGCCGATCATGTCAAACTTGCTGCGAGTGCCATCCGGGTCTTCGATCACACCTTCATTGGCAAGGCTGTTGGGCCCGTTTGGCAGAATTGGAATGTCATGGTTTTCTAACGTGCCTTCCTTGGTTCTGTTGTGCCAGATTGTTCCATCTGGACGTAGTAAAGCAACAACGTTATAGGTTTTGATACCTTCGGCGCTGACACGGGGAATCGCTCGCATCAAACCTGACGGAGCCCACCCCGCGCCTCCAGCCGAATCGCGGTTGTCAATCACATTGAAGTACACAGTCTGCGCGACTGAATCAAGCTGTTGAATTGGACCGCCGTTTGTTTCTCGATAGGCCGTGAGAGTAACTGATCCAACATAGAGTCCAGTACCTTGGCCAAATTCAACGATGGTTCCAAATGAGCTACCAATTGGCTCGGTCGGACTCGGTTCAGATGAATTGATGAAATAGGGTTCCAGCGTTTCGCCTCCGACAGTGAGGTCAACACGATAGAAGTCTGCTGTACCCTCGATTTCCCATTGCTCAACGCGATTAGGACCGTAGGGGTTTACAAGGTCAATGCTTCCGTAGGGATCGACGCTTGCAGAGCCACTTCCATTTTTCCAGATGGGAGATATCTCTGCCCCGGCAGAGCACGTGCAGGTACAGGCACATTTCTTCAAGCTTTCGTATCTATGTTCGATCTCGGCGACGAGGGGCACGTCATCATCTGTAATAGTCCCATCGACGTAATCTGTATCGATCGAAACATTGCCGGAACCAGGCGATGGAACCCCGCTGACGATAGCCCCTGTCAATTCAATTCCAAACCTCTGCGTCATCTCGACATCCCAGTCGCCGTGAATTTCGACGATGATCGTTCGTGAGGTGCCACTTGCGGCGTCAAATTGCAAGTCTCCCACCGCCGCGTAAACGGGGTTAGATTCAGAATATTCAGGGGCACGAATTCGATAGTCATCCTCGTATGCAGCTTGTTCCTCAGTATCGAAGTTGATTTCGCGTGCTTCGACAGCCGCATAGCTAACAATGATCGTATCACCTCGCTCCAGGGGCTGAGGAGACACAGTGACGACAAATTCCATCAAATTCGGACTGGCGTCGGAGTACTGTCCGTACCAATCATTGCCTTCTTCGATTTCACCTCCGCCCGAAATACTGGTGAGGTACTCAATGTCATTGTCGATGATCGTCCCGCTGGCGTATGCATTTGACAGTTGGGCGTTGCTGGGGTCGCTGAGAGTAAGACGCATTGTCTCAGTGGGTTCTTCGTCGGCGTCATTGACCGTTTCGATCGAGATCGTTGTGCTTGTTTGCCCTGCCGGAATACTTGCTGTTTGACTGCTGCCCGAAGATGATGATCCAGAGTTTCCAGCGTAGTCAGGGCCAGCCATGGCGGTGATGTCTTCTGTGTTCCAGCTAAAGGAGACATCGTAGGAATACGGCTTGTCGATACTGGCGATGAATTCGAGTGGAAGCCCCTCTTCGGCTTCTGTGGATGCGATGCTGAGTTGTGCCCATTCGTCATCATCTTCGATTGTGCCCACGCCCGTTGCATTGCCAATCGTTGAGTAAACGGGCGACGACAGCACCACCTTCATGGCCTCGTTTGACTCAGGGAAAACGTCATCGATTGTGGAAATCGTAATGGTCGTAGACGTTTCGCCAGGTGCAAAAGACACCGTTCCATTCGCTGCGGAATAGTCAGTGCCTGCTTCTGCTGTCATGTCCGAAGACGCGTAGGAAACAGAAACCGTTTGTTCTACTGGCGAACTTAGCGTGACTTCAAATTCAAGTGCTTGACCTTCAGTAACGCTAGCTGAGTTGATTGAGATCACGGGATGAACATCATTGTTGACAATCTTCATTGGTGCCGACGATGTCCCTAGAATGGCTGCACCAACGATATTGGATAACTCTCCAAGCAAACCTTCGTCAGGTTCCAAGTCAAAGTCGTGGAGCGACGAAACGTCTACCGTTTGTTCAATCTGGCCTGGAGCGAATGAGACGGTTGTCGTCACAGGAGAGTAGTCCGCATTTTCATCAACTGGAACATTTACGCCAAACGCCGTGCCATCGACGGTTTCGAACTGGACACTGATTCCGTTGTGAGTTGGAACCGTGCCCATGTCCAGAAAGATGCGAAACTGGCCTGAATCACCCTCATCAACATCCTCTGGCCCTTCGATATGTATTCGAACGGGAACGTCGTTTTCGAGAATCGTTCCAATCCCAGTGGCACCGTTGCCAGATGCGTGCGTGACATTCGATAGTGTCAACGCAAAGGACTCGTCGCTCTCCTCGATCGACTCGTCGATTGTCGGCACCGTCACCGTAACTCGATCGCTACCCGGACCAATCGTTGCGGACCCAAAAGTGCTTCCATAGTCTTCAACAAAGACTGCACTGAGGTCGCTGGTGATGTAACTAAATGAGACAGGATGTGGCGTGACTTCATTCAGTACAATCTCAAATTCGACCGCTTCGCCCTCCTCGACTGTCGTTCCGTTGACTTCGGCGATTTGAATGTCTGGGTCGTCACTGATGATCGTGCCCGTTCCGCTCTCATCCAGGATAATGCCTTCACTAATCGTTAGTGCATTCAAGTAGAATGTCTCTTGATCTTCGTGCCAAAAATCATCATAGGTGCCAACCGACACTGATGCACTCGTTGTACCTTCTTCAAACGTAATTGATCCGCAAAACGCGTGATAATCGGGTTGTCCAGCCTCCGCAGTTCCATCAACAACTTCGAACGACACCGTTACGTCTTCGAAATAAGCAAAGTTAAGTTCCAGATCAAAGCTTGCCGTCTCACCTTCGTTAACTGTTGTGTCGCTGATGGAAATCAGCTTGAGTTGAGGGTCGTCGTCATCAATCTCTCCAGTGCCTGGGGATTCAATCTCCGCGTCACCGTCAGTGATGACCCCATTGAGAGCAAAGTACTCCGTAGGTTCGTGGATAGGATCGTCGATTGTGTCGACAAAAACGTATGCGATCGGTTCATCCACCGTAAGTTCGACTTCGACCGTTGTATGTACGTAGTCGGTCGTGTCGGCACTTTGAGGGCTAGTATGAACTTGGACAGTTACGTCGCCCGTCAAGTTTATTCCCTCGACGGGAAACATCACTCGTTGGCCCTCAATCACCGGCCCTGCATCGCCTCCATACTCTGGTCGCCCGTCAAGTATTTTCACAACGGGATCCGGCTGCGGGTTATTGCCTCCACCTCCGCTGCTTCCACTACTGCCGCTGCTTCCACTTCCACTGCTGCTGCCGGAACTAGACCAACTCCATGAACCGCTCGATCCAGAGTTCCAAGAACCGCTGCCATCGGTGTCCTCCCCCTGTGCTTCGCGTCCAAATGTGTCACCGTCAGAAAGGGCTGACTCATGATACTGGTAGCTGAGGTCGTCAAGCGTCAACTGTCTGCCGCGTTTGTCAATAGCCAGAAATGAACCGTTCGCGTTTGTTTCATCAATCCCAAGAGACGAATCTTGCTTGTCTACTTGGAATGAAGCTATCTGTGATGGCACGTCGTCTATGACGTCAGCAGCCAACAAACGACGCTGCTCCAGACGCTCGACCGACACAGGGCGTTTGGGACGTCGTGACTTTTTTCGCGAGTTGGCTGGTCTATGAAAGCTCATCGAGGCTGCCCCGTACTGTGTTGTGAATTTCTGGAAGTTGCAGATGTGTAGGCTGAAGACTAGGGAGCAACGTGTGTTTGCTCTAGTAATCTTGCAATGTGTTCAATGTTTTTAGAGAACGCCAGCGACAAGTCTGGTCGTAAGCCAGCTAGTTTGAATCTGTTGCTGGCGTCCTCTGGGTGCGAGATGTTTGGCATGGTCTCGTCACAAAAGTCGCTAACTTGCTGGACGACTGATCGCGGTTTTTCACCTAGATCGTCGAAGTCAACATGAAAAAACGATGACGGCTTACAGGCAAACCAGTGCGCCATCTGTTGATAAACAGCTCTTGCGTACGCTTCGAGGCCAAACGGAGTATCGGCTGGCACACCGATTGGATCGCGAAGGCACTGAATTGCAATCTGTGACACGTCGCGATCGCAAACAATGAATTTTGCGTTAGGGAATATCGTCAGGATTAATCCGGCGTAAAGGACGTTGTAGGACGCTGGATTGACCACAAATTGAGCATGGCGATCGGCGTGTTGCATCGCATGACCATAAGGCTGAGCAAATTGCCAAATGTGCCGCCGGCTCAGCGTTGCGAGACACGATTGCCAATTCGGGTAGGTCAAGTTCGAAACAACGTCGCCAGCTTCATTTGAATTGGCTTTCGCGAAGACCTGATGGGCGACAAGTTCCATGTCGCGTGCTGATTCAAGAACGCAAAACTTGGACTCTTGACTCAAAAGCTGTGACAGCTGATATGCACCGCAGTGTGGCAATCCGATCAGAAACACGGGGCGCATCGTCGACAGTCCCCAGCCAACGCGATTCTGAAAGTAGTCAACTGTGAATGTAGAAATTGAAGCTTGTGCATCAGCCAAGAAATCGCGACTGGAACAAGAATTTGATTTTACGTCTTCCCAGTATGCCGAAACGTACGCGGCTGCCGCGACTTCCCATTCCTGGGCAGATTCAGATTTCCGTGCAGAACGGCGAATTGTCTCAGCTGCTGTTTGGCATGGCGTTTCGCGAACCGAAAATAGACTCCGGGACGCAATTCGCTTATCGGGAGATGCCTGACACTGGCGAAGCAAATCATTGATGGATTCGTTCTCGCGTTCGTAGTATCTGCATCGGTGCAATAGTACTTCTGCATGTTTGTATTCTCCGATCGCCATCAAAGCATGTGCACTCGCCAAAGAAACAGCGAAGCATGAACGTTCGCGCAACAAGTTCATTGCTAAGTTCACTGCCTGATTGCGTCCTCCAGTCGTTACCAAACGCCAGGAACGCCATTGTTCTTTTTCGACACCAGCACAGTACTGTATGACAACAGTCTTTAATGCCAGGTTTCGATGTCGCTCTTTTACTATCTCAAGCAAGACTGGCATGACATGATGAGGTGGCCAGATCTTCTCAACAGCTCCAACAAAATCAACGCATGCTTTGCAGTCATCTGCAAAAGAGGAATTTGCCGAGAAAAGGTCCTGTGAATGATCCGGTCGGACTGAGGGCCGATAACTGCTATGTGGATCAATCGGTTGAACACTTGCAGCGAATGAATCTAATAGCTCTTGCTCGTCAGATTCTGATTCGCCAGCATGACGAATCTTTCCCACGCTTTCGTGCGTTGCAAGGGCTATGCGGGAAGTTGCTTGCCTGGGAGCATCCCAGCTTGGGTCGCGTTGAGATGCTTCTGAGAATGCAACAGCTGACGCAGCTAGGAGCGAGTTGCGAGCAAGTGCAATTCCGTAGTCGTATCGTAGCCTTGCATCAGTCGGATCAAGCATTATGGCGTAGCGAAAAAAATCACATGCACCATCACGATCCTCTTTCCGCTCAAACCCGATCGCCCAATTGTGCCAGCAGCTTGGATTTGTCGCCCGAAACAAATCCAGTTCCACACTTGTAGATGTCGGCTCGTTTGCTGATGTGACGATGATGGCTGCCCCCCCAAAGAAT
>JBAUHR010000391.1:0-6159 GCA_049680385.1 Rubripirellula sp.
GCGCCACATGGATCAATGCGGACCAGATTGCTCACACCGTCCTCGAAGAGCCGGACGTGCGTGACAAGTTGATTGACCGGTGGGGTGCCGGAATTACGGGTAACGACGGCGAAATTGACCGTTCAAAATTAGCTGACAAGGTTTTCAGGGCTGACGATCCAAATCGAACCGCATTAAACTATCTTGAGAGCCTAG
Source organism: Rubripirellula sp. (assembly GCA_049680385.1). Taxonomy (GTDB): domain Bacteria; phylum Planctomycetota; class Planctomycetia; order Pirellulales; family Pirellulaceae; genus Rubripirellula. Next base: position 196 of record JBAUHR010000391.1, read on the forward strand.
TTCATCCAAAAACTCGGCAGCTAATCCAACTAGAACTCGAAAAAGCCGCTCACGACGGCGCATCGGTCGTCATACTAGACGTTCCGCTTTTGTTCAAATCAAACTGGCATCTCGCCTGTGACCCAATTTGGTGCGTCGACGCATCATTCGAAAAACGGCTAGAAAGAGCCGCAATCCGAAACTGGGATGCAAACGAGCTTATCCGCCGCGAAAACAACCAACTCGACATTCATCAAAAGAAACAGCGAAGCACGCTTGTTATTACCAACGACGGTACTGTCTCGGAACTAAACGCAATCGTCGACCGCAACTATGAACTTCTCTCGCTAGCCCCCGCCGACAACACAAAGCACTGCATCTAGAACGCGAATCGATCGCAAAATCACTGCACTGCAACTCCTCATCAATTCTCCCCGCTCTGCCTTCCTCCTCCGCTCTTCTCATCTCCTAAGTCCATCATGGCTCCTAACCGGCATCCCTCCCGGGACAACTCCGGACCGAATCGCAAGACGGGTCCGCGCGAGTATCGAGACTACCGACAATCGCAAAACGGTCCACGGCATCCCGACAAAGAAGTCGATCAACGAATTCGCGAACTCGATGCGGAACGCGATCCGCTGTCGCTGCCCGAAGAAATCGTCAGTGAAGCAAACAAGGCTGGCAAACGCGTCGGCATTCCAACGTCACATGATCAGCAGTCGACGTGGAGCATCTCGGATCTTCAGAAATCGTCACTCGAAAGTCTGCTTGAACTCGCACACGCTGACGGTCTGTCGGTCACCGACAACGACACGAACGGGCAAGTCACGTCGCGTCAGCAACTGATCTTTCAGATTCTCAAGCATCGCATGAAAGCGAACGGCTTGATGTACGGAGAAGGAACTCTCGAGATCCTTCCCGATGGATTCGGGTTTCTACGTTCGCCGCTGTACCACTATCTGTCTTGCCCCGACGACATTTACGTTTCACCCATCCAGATTCGGCGTTTCAATCTGCAAACCGGTTCGCACGTGGCTGGGCAAATTCGTCCGCCAAAAGAAAACGAGCGTTACTTTGCACTCTTGCGAATCGAGGCCATCAATCGTCTCGACCCGTCCGCGCGAGGAAAGGCGATCCCGTTCGAAGAACTGACGCCACTGCATCCCGATGCTCGCATCATCATGGAACATGATGCAGCGGAAATGTCGACACGTGTTGTCGACATGCTGACCCCGATCGGATTTGGGCAACGTGGACTCATCGTCAGCCCACCGCGTGCGGGCAAGACAATCCTGATGCAACAAATGGCCCGGGCAGTGCTTAAAAATTACCCCGACGCCTATACCTTCATACTTCTGATCGACGAACGTCCCGAAGAAGTGACGGACATGAAACGCGAGATTCGCGGTCCGCAATGCGAAGTCATCAGCAGCACGTTTGATGAACCCGCCCAGCGACATATTCAGGTCGCTCAAATGGTGATCGAAAAAGCCAAACGGATGGTCGAGTCTGGTACCGACGTGGTCATCTTCCTCGACTCGATCACACGACTGGCGCGTGCCCACAACTCCGATGGCGAGTCGACCGGCAAATTACTGACGGGCGGCCTCGATGCTGGCGCACTGCAAAAACCAAAAGCGCTCTTCGGCTCGGCCCGCAAAGTCGAAGAAGGCGGTTCGTTGACAATTCTGGCGACCGCGCTAGTCGACACGGGCAGTCGCATGGATGACGTCATATTCGAAGAATTTAAAGGCACGGGGAATCTCGAGATCGTTCTCGATCGAGAACTCGTGGACCGTCGAATTTGGCCGGCCATCGACATCAGCAGCAGCGGCACTCGCCGTGAAGAAATGCTGATGGACCCCGATGAATATGGCCGAGTATCAAACCTCCGTCGCGCAATCGCCGACATGTCGCCTGCCGATGCGATGAAAACTCTGATCACGGGTCTACGTAAAACCCAAAACAACGCTGAATTCTTACTGAGCCAAAAAGATGTCGACTGATAAAATGCCAGCTTCTGCCGGACGCGAAGGCGAGATTACTGGTATCGAAGGTGATCTACCCGAAGGCAAAGTCGTGATCGTCGCGAGTCGTTACAACGGCGAAATTTGCGATGCCCTCGTCGATGGTGCTCTCAAGACCATCCGCGAAGCCGGATACCCGGAACACCTGACGCCAGTCTTGCGAGTCCCGGGGGCCTGGGAATTGCCAACCGTTTCCCGAACCGTTGTTGATGATGACGACGTCGTTGCGGTCATCGCCCTGGGCTGCGTCATTAAAGGCGAAACCAGCCACGATGAACACATCAATCGAGCTGTCAGCAACGCGTTGATGGACCTAGGCGTCGAAAGTGGGCTGCCAATCGGTTTCGGATTGCTCACTTGCAACACGATGGACCAAGCGAAAGCCCGTGCCGGCGGAAAAGTAGGGAACAAAGGAATCGAAACAGCCGAAGCTGTCCTCGAACTCCTACGCCTGAACCAAAAACTAACCGGCGACACCTAGGAAACGCCCAAACGTTAGCGCCGCGTGAAGTTCTGACACAGCAGAGCTCGCGGCGCATCGTCAACACCGGATGAATGGGCGGGGATGATTGGGGAGTCCCCCTTTCCCCGCCTTTGGCGACGTACCTGATCTGTTTCTAGTTTTGCAAACCCTCAAGATACTGGAACGTCTTCACGAACTTTCGATGCTCGTTGCTTGTCGTCTTTTCGAGTAGTTCATAAGCCGAGATTTTGGTTGCAAGGTCCCGTTCGACGACAGGAACTTGTCGTCGTCTAAGTAGCTGACCCTGGAATCTTCTTTGACTTTCAGTTTCGGATTTAACTTTTGTAAATCCGATCCATCGCAACAATCCAAGTTGCGATTTTCTTTCCATCCGCGATGCCTGAATCGCCGATCACTCGATTTCTGGTCCCAGAGGATCTGTTGGCTTCGTTGGAAGTCGCAGCCTGACACCGAATCCACTTTGCCCCGAATCGCACACGCCAAATCAAGACTGGTTCGGCCAACGATTCTAAGGCTGATAAATTTCGGTGGCTCATGAGGACCGATACAAAGTGAAACGAAACAGTGCTCGCTCGGGACGAGGCAATCGTCGAGAATCGCAAGTGTGAATTCGGCCCTCTTTTGCTGTGACCAAACGCTGTCACCGAAACTTGAATCTGATCCGGCATGTCCAACCCCACGATCCGCAACGAATCTCGCCGCCACGACCTCGACGCGCTGCGTGCGGTTGCGATGTTGCTGGGGATTGGTTTACACGGGGCCATCTCGTTCATTCCCGGACCTGGTTTCTGGGCTGTGAAAGACTCGCAAACAAGCGATGCATTCGCCATCCTGATGGCGTCGATTCATGGCTTTCGCATGCCGTTGTTTTTTCTGATCAGCGGATTCTTTACGATGATGCTGTATCGCAAACGGGGCATGCAGTCGCTGCTTGCGCACCGATTTAAACGCATCTTCTTGCCAATGTTCATTGGCATGTTCACGATCATTCCGGCGACATGGGTCGTGTCAGGCATGGTCAACCGTGACAACGATCCGGCAGCCAGTTCGGTCACGGATTTAGCGACCGCCGATCTGCGAATGGCTGCGGCTCATGGTGACGTTGATCGGATCAGAACATTGCTCTTTGAAGACAACGTGGACGTTGAGTTTCCTGACAAAGACGGCGTGACTCCGTTGATGTTGGCTGCACTGTTTGGCGAAGCCGAGGCGGCAGAGTTGCTGGTCGAAAACGGTGCAGATGTTCAGGCGATCAATAATCGTGGTGAATCGGTTCGCGACATGTTAGCGGCACCCGATGGAGTAACGACGTGGGTCGGTGGCTTGATCGGGATTGATGTTGATCCGAAATCCGTCGCGACTGGTCGACGCGACATTGCAGCACTTTTACCCGAGCCCCGAAATGACGGGTTGGGCACCAAAGCCTCGAAGCCATCAGGGACGGAAAGCGGCGGAGGTTTAATATCGGCATTAACCAGCGTCCCGCTTTTTGGTCACCTCTGGTTCTTGTGGTTCTTGTGTTGGTTGGTCCTCGGATTCGCAACCGTGCTGATTTCCGGGAAAAGTCTCGGTGTTCCTCCGCCGCCCCGTTGGATGTCAGTTTCATCGGTTAGCTACTTTTGGCTGATCCCGATCACGATGATTCCGCAGGCGTTGATGGGACAAGGCGAAATGAACTTTGGCCCTGACACATCGATCGGTCTGCTACCGATGCCGGCCGTCCTTGCGTACTACGCGATATTCTTTGGGTTCGGTGCGATGTACTTTGACGCTCGCGATGACGAAGGTGTGATGGGACGACATTGGACATGGACGATCCCGTTATGTCTGTTCGTGTTGTTTCCGATTGGAATCATGACAAGCCAGGAAGCCAACGGTTGGGGACGTTTGGTGTCGGTGTTCATTCAGGCATCCTACGTTTGGTTGCTCTCGTTTGCATTGATGGGATTCTTCCGTCGCGTCCTTTCAAAGCCTAGCAAGACAATGCGATACCTTTCGGATTCGTCGTACTGGTTGTACCTCGCCCATCTTCCACTTGTGATCCTCGTCCAAGCCTGGGTGCGGAACTGGAACCTCTCACCAATGATCAAATTCCCGTTTGTGTGCATCGTCACTAGCGTCGTTCTTCTGTTGAGCTACCAGCTATTGGTGCGACACACGCCCATTGGTTGGTTGCTGAACGGAAGAAGACCCCGCTCTGAAGCAGAAACGAGTCAAGTGAACGAATCGAACCACGCAGATCCGGTTAGCTGCGTTTGAACCATGCCAATGCGCTGGTAGCGTCGCTGGAAGGAACGCACCGCAACACACCGCGTCGTCGCAGCGAAACACACAGTCCTGTTCAAATCGCATCCGGGTTGTATCAAGATGTACGACGCTGGAGCGTAGTGACGGGATCGAACATAGAATGGGCGTCGCCGAAAGAATTTATTAACTCCGGGGATCCAAACGTTGAACCATCATTTGTTGCTTGTCGAAGATGATGTGCCGCTTGCCGAGATGGTGAGTGAGTTCTTGAGCGAGCACGGCTTCTTTGTGACCGTGGAATCAAACGGGAACGCCGCAATTGACCGAATCGCCGGCGGAAAATTCGACGCAGTCGTTTTGGATATCGGGCTGCCGGGAACCGATGGATTCAGCGTCTGCCGTTCTGTGCGTCCAGAATTCACCGGGCCGATCATCGTCTTGACGGCTCGCGGCGAAGAGATCGACGAAGTGATTGCATTGGAAGTCGGCGCAGACGACTTTATGGCAAAACCAGTTCGCCCGCGTGCGCTTCTGGCACGACTAAAGATCCACTTGCGACGAGGTGACTCTGCACCGTCTGCTTCCGAATCAGGTCCAGTTGACAGCACCATCGAAGTTGGCGATTTGACTGTCGAACCCGCCAGCCGGAGCGTGCGGGTTGCGGGCAAGAACATCGAATTGACAACGGCTGAGTATGACTTGTTGTACTACTTGGCTTTACGAGCGGGGACGATCGTACAGCGCAAACAGGTTTACATCGATTTATTGGAACTTCCCTACGACGGCTTGGATCGTTCGATTGATCTGCGCATTTCGCGATTGCGACGCAAACTAAACGATGACCCAAATCATCCGACTCGGATCAAGTCGATTCGCGGCGTTGGCTACTTGATGGCAAAGCCGGTATGACGCGACTGTTTATCCGTTTCTATCTCGGTGTGATCTTGATCCTATTCATCGCTTGGGTGATTCAGGCGTACGTGTTTCGCGGAACGACCGAAGCCGAGAACATTTCGGTCATCGAACATGCGCTTTCCGGCGGTGCATTGTCGGCCCGCGACGATCTCGTCGACGGAGGTGACGAAAACTATCAGAGGACCATCGCGGAAGTGCGGTCAAGGTTTGCGTATCCTGTAATCATTGTTGAGCGTTCGGAACGCCCCATGTCATCGATGATGACGGCCAGAGTCGATCGTGGCGACGCAGTCCTGTATGGCAACAAGATCA
>JBAUHR010000392.1:0-13089 GCA_049680385.1 Rubripirellula sp.
CGCAACGGACGCGTTGGCTGCAAACGACCGCAACCACCGCGCGGATCGATCGCACCAAAAAATCGAGACCGACTCACTGCATGCGCAACTGGACATCGCGAAGTCCAAATGCCGCGACCTGACCAACCGACTTGCCGAATCAGCGGCCGAGACGACGCTCATCGAATCACAGCTCGAACAAACCAAACGGGACAACGAGCAAGAAAATCGCCAACTGAATGATGAACTAAGCCGGACCCAAATTCTGTTAGACCGTTTCGAAGCCGAGGCATACCGACATCGCTGGGCGATGCAGCAAACCGAACTTGCACTAGCGAGCCGCGACCTGTCGCTGTCGATTTCACAATCGGCGTTGGCAACATCCCATGCCGCACGCTGCGAATCGCAGTCGGCACTTGCGGCGTCTCAGTCAGAGTGCTCGGAAGCCGTTTCGGCACTTGCGGCGTCGCGTGCCGCGTGTACTGAATCGCAACTGGCACTTACTGCGTCCAACGAAGCTCTGGCCGAGACCGAAACGTCACTATCCGAAGCGACCGCGGCTCACCAAGCAACCCAAGGAAAGCTGCAAGCACTGACCCAGAAGTGGATGCTGGCTGATTATCAATCGCAAACCTGGGAAACCGAGGCGTATCGCCTGAACTCGATTTGCCATTTCAGTAGCCAACAAATTGATCGTCTGACCATAGACATCGACTGCCTCGATGAAATCACGTCACGCGAATGTGAAATGAGCCAAACCGAAATTCGCGATCTGCAGGACAGCTTGGCGGAAAGCGACCTTAGGCTGCAGGCTAGCCGAAGCGAATTTGAATCGACTTTCGAGTCTGCGCTTGGAACGGCTAATGACGAACTTCGGGAAGCTGCAGACCAGGTTCAACGCCTCGAAGTGTCGCTGCACCAGTGCCGACAAGAGCTTGCCCAAGCTTGCCATGATCACCAAACCACGATCAACCAACGAGACGCAAAGTCGACCGAGCTTGAGCAGTTGAAAGCCAACTTGCACGCCATTCGCGGTGCCGCTGGTGCCAGCCAAACCGATCTCGCTGCGACCACCAATGCACTTGCCACCTGCCGCATGGAACTAAGTGCCAAAGAAGGACAACTGTCCATCACACGAGCTGAACTGGAAGCCAAGCACGCCGAGTGCGTGAAGCTGCTCAACGAAGCTTCCGCGACGAACTCGGAACTGACACAGGCACAGGAAGAACTCGCTCAAGCGTGGAAGTTGTCTCAGGCCGCGACCGATCAACTGCAACGTCAGGAATCGACGCTTGCGAAGATGCAGGACCAAGAACGCCGTCTGATCGAAATCCAGAACTCCGAGTTCGTGTCGTTCCAGACGCGAATCGACGAACTGCAAGTCGCCGCCGAAGAACTAACAACGACACTTGAAGACGAACGTGACCAACGGGCGAAGGCCGAGCAAGAAGCTCAACGATTACAGCAAGAACAGGACCATCGAGCGGCTTTTCTGCACGAGCAGCGTGACGATCTGATTGAGCAGATTCGTTTACTTCGCGAACACAGCGACGCCCAAGAAGCCGATCTTGAACAACTGCGCATCGCGGCCGCCGACGCTGATACGTCGCGAAGTGAAACGGCAAAACTGCGTGCTCGACTGAGCGCCGGAACCGCTCGCGGCAAGTTGCTGATCGAACACTACCGGCGTCGACTCAAAGCGGCCGGCGAACAACTTGATCGCTGCCAACGCGAAATCGCGGAACTACGTTCGTCGCAATCACGACGAGCGGCGTAAAGACGGGAAGGCTGCGAATCACGCCAGACTTGCACCGGCCACCCACCTTGGGCTCGTCGATCCTTGGTTTGCTGCGTACGGTATAGGCAGACCAGTTTGGTCCCCGACTGTTGTCTTTGACCGCCCGAAGGAACTTTGCCGCGTGACAAATCCGTCCAACCAAGCCCCTCTGCTGTTCGAATCGCACTCCCACACACCGCTCTGCAATCACGCAATCGGCCAACCAACCGAGTACGCTGCCGTCGCGCAGCAGCGCGGACTGCGGGGGCTGATCGTGACTTGCCACAATCCGATGCCAGACGGGTTTTCATCTCGCGTGCGCATGCGTGAAGACGAATTGCCTCAGTACCTTGACCTCGTTGCGCAAACGCGACAGGAATGGGAAGACCGCATCGACGTCCGACTTGGGTTAGAGGCAGACTACTTCGAAGGGCATGAGTCGTACCTCGAGAAGCAACTGGCGTCACAGGACTTCCACTTTGTGCTGGGTTCGGTCCACCCGCAAATCGACGAATTTCGCCAAAAGTACTGGTCCGACAATCCGATCGAAGTCCAGCGAACCTACTTTCGACTACTGGTCAAAGCGGCTAAGTCGGGCCTATTTGATTCGCTCGCGCACCCGGACCTGATCAAGAACCTGTTTTCCGACTCATGGAACCCCGATGTCGTGATCGATGACATTCGCCGATCGCTCGACGAAATCGCCAAAACGGGAATCGCGATGGAACTGAACACGTCGGGCATCAACAAGACAGTCCAGCAAATGAACCCGTTCCCGGACATGCTGCGAGAAATGCAGGTTCGCGGCATCCCGGTCACGCTAGGCGCCGACGCCCACCAACCCCACCGAGTGGCAGACGGGTACGAGACGGCGCTAGAGTTATTAGCAGATTGCGGATACAACCATGTCAACTTTTTCTTGGATCGCAGCCCGCAGCAGGTGCGAATCAGCGACGCGTTGGCATCGCTGCCCCAACCGGCGGCGATCAGTTAACCAAGAAATTCCGACCTTACCCCCCTAGCCAGTCCGTTTCGAGCAAGCATGAAAGTCAACGAGTATTTCGACGGGAACGTTACATCCATCGGTCTTGAAAACAGCGAAGGCCGCGCTACCGCTGGCGTGATGCTGGCCGGCGAATATGAATTTGGAACCAGCGAAAAGGAATTGATGAAAGTCGTTTCTGGTGAGCTTCAAGTCAAATTGCCGGGCGAAACCACCTTCACTTCCTATAAAACTGGCACCGAATTCCGCGTGGATGCGAATGTCAAGTTTGGCGTGAAGGTGGCCGAAACGACGGCCTACCTGTGCTTCTATAGCTAAGGTTTCCGTGCCAAACGCGAATCCTGCGACGCAGTTCATCGCCCGCGTGCGGAATCGTGGGGGCACTAGCTTGGCCGGCAATTTTCTTGGTCGGCAATTTTTTTGGTCGACAGTGTTCTTGGTGGACAGTGTTCTTGTTCGTCAATGTTCATTGACCGGCGGTGGCAAAGCATTAGGCTTTAGGGTGTTGAGAGCTTCCTCTTCTCGCTTGATGGAACGTTGCCATGCTGACCCGACCCGTTGCCACACTTGGCCTAGCCTTCGTCGTAGCCCTTTCGCTTTCATCGACTGCTGCGGCGCAAGTCAGGGAGACGCGAAAGTCGGTCATGCGGCCTAAGTCGATCGGGGCCAATCTGCAGCGACGACAACGGCAAACTGAGAATCGCGCCGAGCACCAAAACGGCGACATCGCCGACCACTCGCACGGCGCTTTCGACCAGCCCGGGCACAGCCCCCGCCACTCGATCCACTCCGGATTCCCGCTCCAATTTCCGGTCCAGCCGAACTACCCCTACGGTGTCGTCTACCCTTACGGGTACACCCTTGGCAATCCTGGATTCAACATTCCCCCGTACCAACAATCAACGTACCCGCCATACGGTTATGGCAGCGGATACGGGAACAGCTACGGATACGGATACAGCAATCGCTATGGTTACGGCGGGTACGGCTATCCCGTCTATGGCTCTGGTTTTGGCTACGGCTATGGCTCGATCACGCGTGGCACTCCTCCATCGCCGACCCCCGGCAGCCACTACTTTGGTAATCCTCACGCTAGCCAGTACATCCCCGGCACGCGCTAGCCGCTCGTCATCGAACGGGCTGATGCCAAGCAGCGACTGATTGCCGGACAACGACCTGGCCGATTCACAACCGCGCCTGCAAAACCGTTAAAACTATGGCTCATCAGCCATTGATAACGGGGGCAGATTGCGTGAGTGCCGAACGACGCCAACGACTATCCGCGGTCATTGAACCACTGATAAAGCTGGACAACTTTTCATCCGAACAAGCCAAAGAAACTTGCTCGGAATCGCGCCCTGGCTACGTCACGCGCACGATCGGCCAATTGGTCAGCGACGGCATTCTGAAACGCTGTGAAGTGGACGGACAGTTTCGCTACCAGTGGTTTGCCGACCGCGAGTCGTTTGAGCCGGATCGCTGGATCGACACACAAATTCATGGCACTCAGGTCAAAGAGACGCCGACCGAGGAGCGACCACGCGAACGACTGCTTCGCCTTGGCGCGGCCGCGTTAACAAGCGCCGAATTGCTCGCCATCCTGATTCGCGTTGGTGTCGTGAAAGAGTCGGCGGTGGTCGGCGGCCAGAAAGTTGCCAATCGATTCGCCGATCGACTGGAAGATCTACCTCGCTGTACGCCGAAGGACCTGAAGTCGATCTCGCCTGCGGTCAAATCCGACAGCTACTGCCAGATCATGGCTGGTATCGAACTGGGGCGGCGAATCGCCGCCGTTGAATCCAACCGAGCGCCGATCGCGACGAAGATCACCAGCACCAAAGAAGCGATTGAGTATTGCCAGAGGGCGTTCGCACGATTGGCGACCGATGCGGTGCAAGAAGAATTCCACATCGTGACGCTGGACACGAAACACAAACCGATCCAGTCGCACTGCATCACGATCGGAACCCTGGACGCCAGCCTCGTGCATCCACGCGAGGTTTTTCGCGCGGCCATCCGCGACAGTTCGTCAGCGATCCTACTGGTACACAATCACCCCAGCGGCGACCCAACGCCAAGTCGCGAAGACCATCAAGTCACCGACCGATTGACCGAGTCGGGAAAGATCCTTGGCATCAACGTGCTCGATCACATCGTCGTCGCACGCGAACGATGCGTCAGCATTCGCGAATGCAGTTAGCCTGCGAAGCCCGCACCGTATTCGAGAGCACTTGGCCTAGCCCCCCCTCCTTTTCAGAGGTCGTGCGGTTTTTTAGTCATTATTTTGCAAGCGTCTACTTCACTCTCCCTTTGGGAGAGTCGAGCGTCAGTGAGGATAGAGTTCAGTACTGAAATCCTCCCCCGTCGCATAGGCTCAGGTCTTCCTCGAAAAGGAGGGTGAAGTAAAACCGCACGACCTCTTCAAATAGGAAGTGCGGTTCCTAAGCCCCGATTCGTCAAGCATTTCCAATCATCGAGCATTTCCAACGCTCTAGCCTTCACCTTCCCGCGGAAGGGCCGGACGCGGGCAGCGGATTTCTGAGCCGACGGCGATAACCGCGGGCGTCTGGGCTGTGACGCCCTCCCAGAGGAAGAGCAAAGCAGTCGCTTGTGAATTCACAAATGAATTACTGGTCGGCGTAGACCAGCGTGCTTTCTTCTTTCGCCACTGGCTTGTTAGCGTGGTCGCTGACCACGACGGCTTTAACCAAGTGCGTTCCCGGCGCGACGCCGCGAACTCGCACGCGGTGCTTCATTTCCGCACCCGGCAACAACTGAGCTCGTGGCTGGAAGGCAACCAAACCGCGACCATCGGTTCCTGCATCGCCATCGGCGGCAATCAGTTCCAGTCCCGGGGGCAGGTGCAATTCGACTCGCACGTTTTCATCAGCCATCGACCCGCTGTTGACTACCGTGATTTCATAGCTGCTCTCAGCACCTAGTTCGATCGGGCCGCCTGGGTTCAAGATTTGGAAACTTAGCTCTGCGAGCCCTTCCACGGACACGGCACGCTCGCTTTTGGCAACCACGCCCAAGTCGGCTCGAGCATCGATCGTGATCGCACGCTCACCCACTTCGACGGGCAACAACGTCAATGGAACTGTACCGCTCTTGCCGGCCTGCAGCATTGCCAACGACCAGATTACCGAGTGACGCGAAGGATCATAGTGACCTTCGTAGTCGGTGCTAACGAACGTGAACCCTCGGTCAAGCTGCACAGCGATTTCAACGTTGGTCGCATCGGCTGTTCCAGTGTTCGCGACTTCAAGCTGATAGGTTGCTTGCCGTTCAAGGTAGCGCAGACTTGGACCCGACATTTGAATCGCAAGTTGCGGTGCGACGACTTCAACGTTGATGGCATGCTCGGCGGTCAAACCGTCCTCGGAAACCAAACGAATGACGTTTTGAATCATGCCTGGCGACACCGCTTTGAGTCGCAAAATTTGCGAACGAGTTTCGCCGGGTGCCAACGTACCGATCAAGTTGTCGAGCTGACGCCCCTTGGGATGTTCGAGACCATTGGGCACGTCTTCTTGCAACGAAACGTTAGCGGCTGGACCGGTACCTGGATTCGAAAATTCAAGCTCGATTTCTAACTGCTGGCCGATCAGAACCTTTTCGGGCGCTCGTTGGACAATCTTCAGCTCGGGGCGAGTGCTGATGGTGCGAACCGATGCGGCCGCTTCGAACGAAACACGCGCGGTGCTGCCGAGTTCGCCTTCGGTTTCGGCAATCAATTGCATCGTCAGTGTGCGCTCGTCACCAGCGGGCATCGCACCTAACTGCCACATCAACAAGCTTCCTTGCTGTACCGGCGCTGGCGATGCGTCCACCAAACGCATTCCGGCTGGAATACGATCGTGAACATTGACATCGAGTGCTTCAACAGCACCAACATTTTGAACCTGGATAACAAACGAGGCAGGCTTGCCAACAGTGACCTGCGACGGAGCCCGCTTGTGAATCACAACGCTTGGAGTCTGGACACCATCAAGCCGGCGATCGCCCGGCGAATCAACGACCGAATTAGGATCGATCGCGATGGCGCCGGCTGGTTGAGCAAAAGCCTGCGGCTGATACCCAGTACCGGGCTGCGCGTACCCAGCAGGTGCGGTGTCGTATCCACTGGGCAAGCTCGCCATGCGGGCAGGCGGCGCCGTAGCAGCGTATTGGTCAGCATACGGATTGGGCGCCGCAGCACTCTCGTACGCCGGCGGTGCGGCGGCCATCGATCGTGGTGCGGGCGTGTTCATCGGCATTGGCGCCGCGTAAGTTTCGGCTGGCGGTTGCGGCGGAATATCGCCACGCAGTTGATTGCTATCGCCGGAATCGCGAAGCATGTTTCCCTGAGCCGCCGCGAGGCTGTCCGCCGGGTAGCTTTCCGACGCAACGTTGCCGGCCGGGCGTTGATCCGAAACCGGCGTCTGCCCTTCATCGAAGTACTCGACATTTGGCGTTGCTGCCATGCTAAAGGCAGGCAAATTGGTCGCAGGTGCTGCTTCGACAGGCGGTACCGTTTGACCGGCGGGAGCTTCGGAAGGGAACGTCATCGAGAGCGAACGTTCGGCCTGTACATCCTCTGCTGCGTAGCCAGCTTCCGGGTCGTAGCCTGACTCGGCTCCGTAGTCCGGCTCGGCTTCGTAGTTTGACGACTGATAGCCCGCGGGCGGCATCGTCCACTCCATGTCACTTGCGACTGGATCAGGACTGCCCAGCGACGCAGGCGCATCGAATGCAGAACCTTGCCCGTCAACCGGAGGCGAAAACGCGGGTGGCGCGAAGCCACCCGCAGCGTTTCCTTGTGGAATTTCTTCGGTGTGATCAACCAACGCGACCCCGCCCCGGCTGAACACGTCATCGTTGGACTGCTGATGATTCACCAAGGCGGCAGCGGATTCGGCACCACTTGACCAGGAGTCACCGGCCGATTCGGCGCCCGCAAAATCAGCAATCGGTGCTGCAGGCTGGCCCAATGACGGAGCCTCGCCGGACCAAGTGCTGTTGCCGTTTTGTTTGTCTTTTTGAGCCAGAGCTGCGGCGTAAGCGCCGAAGATGATAGTGACCAGACCTGCGCCGAGTCGAACGCCAAACGATTTCATGGGTCGCATTCCTTCGCAAAAAATTGAGGCAATTCCTTTGCCTTACGCGTGGGTTACCAAATCCACCGACATCACCGAAAGAGCAATCGTGTGAAACAGTTAGCGAGCCACTATCGAAGTGTGCCGCGAATCGGATACGCAGTTGGCGCTTCGGCGGAATAGGCACTTGGACCAGCGGGGTAGTTCGTCGAAGGATTCGCCATACCAAGCGAATCAGGCGTTGCACCGGACAAGGTTGTCAAGTCGACGGATCGTGACGCCGAAGTCGGCATCGTGAACAGATTGGGATCGCCGCTGAGTAATTGGTTGACGGTGTAGTCACTGACGTCGATTCGCATCGTCAAAGGCGGCCCCACCGTCGGCACCAAGTTGATATCGACACGATGCGGCAAGGCACACTGCTGGGCTTCGTAGTACTTGTGGTTACTCGCCTGGCTTTGAGCCACCAAGCGGCCCATCGGGTTGTACAAAAACTGGTCAGTGATGTATCCGGCCTTGGGATGAATGAACAGATCTCGCTGGTAGCTTCCACTGGGCGACGGGATCGTACTGCGAACTTGCAGCTTGCCATCAGGCAATGCGATTGGCCCTGCGGTGACGGTGGCCGGATCAATCTGGGCCAACCCGAGTGCGTCCATGATCCATGTCGGATCAACCGGCAAGATGGCACGATCGAGCTGCTGTTTGTATTGCTGGTGATTGGCGTAGTACAGCTTCTTGCTCATGTCCTCTGGCACTTCGAACCAGAACACTTCGTCGTTGCTGCCCATGTCCAAGCCCATCCCCAACAGAATCGGGATGCTCGCGCGCAACCGCAAGTTTCGATCTCGCTGCAAGTTCATCGTCGCGCTGCTGAGCCGCGGCAGGCTAGGCATGCTAAGCATTTCGACCGACGCTGAATTGGTCGACAACTGCTGGATACTTGCCGTTCGGTTGACGACGCTAGCGACCTCCTGCAAGGTCGGCGTTTCGTTAAACACAACCGGCGCAGGCGGAAAGGGCAACGGCGCGGGCCGCCGCGCACAAGTCGCTCCGCCCGAAACGAACAGGACGAATCCCATAGCGATGGTGCCGAAAGCTCGCATCCTTGCGATCCCTGTTGCGTCGAAAGAGTGTTGGAGAGGTGAACCAGGACGAACCCTGGCGGGTGCAAATATCAGGCGGCGTCTTCGTCCGCGGCGTCATCGTCCGGAGTAACTTCGCAGTACAGCAGTTCGTTCAGCTCGTCTCGCAGCGACTCGGACTCACTTCGCGAAATTTCACAGGTTTCAACGTCGATCGAACTGCCGTCGGCAATGACTTCAACGCGAAACTGGTTTTCAGCAATCGGCTCGACTTCGGTCGCTTCACCGGGCCTCAGCAATCGACGTCGCATTAACATCAACGCCAACAGATACCGACTCTTCGCCTTATCTGGAAACTGATCCATTTG
The DNA here is from genome assembly GCA_049680385.1 of Rubripirellula sp. Lineage (GTDB taxonomy): Bacteria > Planctomycetota > Planctomycetia > Pirellulales > Pirellulaceae > Rubripirellula. The sequence continues at coordinate 9,291 of JBAUHR010000392.1, forward strand.
ACGAAGCAGGTCTATCAGCACTTCGGGCGGCGCCAGCACCAACTTTCGCTGGTCCGACATCGGCATCCGTTTCTTCCACCAACCGACCGCGTCCTCGGGCGGCCCCGTCCACGCCTCTGCCGAATAGTCGTGCCGAACAAAATCGTCGCCCGCTTCATGGATGACCGAAAAATACCATTCGCCTTCGCGCAGCGGTCGCTTCAGTGCATAGCACTGGCGCGTCGGGCGGTTGAATTTGTATTCACCAATCATGAAAATTCCAGCGTGAAACGCAGCTCGGGCGGCGAGTGAATTTTACACTAACAAAACAACCGGGCACCGCGAAAGTCCGGCTTCGCCCCCCCGGAAGATGCTGAGATGCTTCGCCGCTACGCGGTTAACAACGTTTACTGCCGAAACTCAAATCGAGTCCGATCACTAGCTGGCCGAAAAGAACCGCGAGCTTGATCCGCCACCGCCGATGGGCACGCTGACTCGCGCGGCGCACAACGGGCAGTTGCCGACGTACGCATTGCGGCTGTTGTTGCGGTAGATCCGGCCGTAGGTGCGACAGCACTTGAATTGGATCCCCAAGAACGGCCTGACCTCGCGAGGCTGGGAACCAAACGCCTGAGGATCAGACTGATTTGTTCCTGATCGTGCCGATTTCGGGTCAGGATCGCTGCTGGAATCGAATTGAGATTGGCTCATCGTGATTTAGAAATTCGCATTGTGAATCAAGACGGACACCGATTCACAATGCTCTTATCAATTTCAGACGTTCACGGCGAGAACAATCTGGACCCTTCCGGCAGCGAATGACCACGCAGAAAATCAGTTGCCAGCATTTCTCGCTTCCCAGCCGGTTGCAGCCGTTTGATCTCGATGGCACGGTCAGCCGTCGCCACCCAAAAGCCATCCGAGGTGATGATTTCGCCAGCAGATCGACCGGAGGTATCGGTATCCGTGATCGCGACTTCTTTGATTGCCAAACGGACCGGCGGCTTATCGGCACCGACACGAATGTGGGTGAACGCGACCGGCCAAGGTTGCATGCCGCGAACGTGACAATCGATTTCGCGAGCCGAACGGCCCCAGTCGATGTCTCCGTCCGACTTGGCCAATCGCGGAGCCTTCGTGATCTTCGCTGCGTCTTGAATTTCGCCGATTTCCGATACGCCATCCCAAACGCTTAACTGCTCGACCGCGCGAAGCGTGGTTGCGACACCGAGCTGTGAAAGGCGATCTTCCAATTCACCAGCCGTTTCGTGATCGCGGATGGGGGTTTCATCTTTCGCGATGATCGGCCCACCGTCCAAGCGAGGCGTCATGTGAATGACCGAGACTCCGGTTACCGCATCGCCGTTGAGCATCGACCACTGAACCGGCGCTGCACCTCGGTAAGCGGGCAGCAACGAACCATGCAAGTTGATGCCACCGATTGCGGCGGTCGCCAAAGCAGCCGGTTTCAGGATGTGCCCATAATCACAAACGACCAACAACCAGGGATCAAGTTCAGCAACGCTGGCAATCGCTTCCGGATCGTTGATCGTTGACGGGTCAAGGATGGGCAAGCCATGTGTTTCGGCCCACGAACGCACCGGTGACGGCGGCGGTCCCTTGCGGCTCTTCACCGGCGGCATTGGCTTGGTCACCACCAACACAATTTCATGCTCGACGCGTAAGGCTTCGAAAGCAGGAACCGCAAACGGGCCAGTGCCCATCAATACCAAACGCTTTGATTCAGACACCATTCGCTTCGCAATCGTTGGCCAGGACTTATTCCGGCGGTGAGTAAATTCGTCAGGAAAAATCCTGGACTACGTGTACTTGGTGTACCAAGTCGACAAGTTTTTAACCAACTCGTCGTCCGACGGGATTCCACCGGACGTTTGCTTGGAACGAAAATCGGTTTCCAGTTCGATCAAACCGTCGTCTAAATCGCGGCGAGCTTCTTCGGTCATGCGATCAAAAAACAGCACACCGTCAAGGTGATCGTTTTCGTGTTGCAGAATCCGAGACAGGAACCCGTCAACGTTTCGTTCAATCGGATTTCCCTGCAAATCGAACGCGCTCAACCGCACCGACTTGGGTCGTTTTACCTGACCGTACAAACCCGGCAAACTTAAACATCCTTCTTGCGATGTCTCGTTGCCCTTGGGACGTTGCAATTCAGGGTTGATCAACACCAACTCTTCGCCTTCGCCACGTTCGCCCGACGGGTTTGCGACGAACACTCGGATCGGCAAATTCACCTGATTGGCCGCCAAACCGACTCCGTTGGCTTCGTACATCAGATCAAGCATCTGATCGACGATCTCTCGCAATTGCTTGTCGACCCGGACGACCGGTTTACTGCGAATCCGCAGCGTCGGATGAGGGTAGGGAATGATGCTCAGCTGCATGATCAAAGAACAAGACGCGGAAAAACGGACGGGCGAAGGCCTAGGATGATCGATCGAGCCGCCGTTGGGTAGCCACAGAACGGCTACAGTTCCCTAACCCGAGACTTCGGCGGACCCGTTCTAGACACAATCGGCCATATCCACGACGATTTAAGGACCATGAAAAACGCCCAGACTCTGAACGAACTTGCCCATTGCCTCTTTTCGCAATCTGCAGAAAACGCCGCGGTCTTGAAATGCAAAGTCGCGTCAGTTGGTAGTGCCAATCTGATCGACGCGGGGATCGACACCCCCGGATCGATCGCTGCGGGCCTGATGATGGCCCGCTTGTGCCTAGGCGACCGAGCCAATGTGTCACTGCAGCCGGCCGATGCAACTCGGTTTGTCGTTTCCAATTCGATTCATGTGCAAACCGACCACCCTTTGGCCGCCTGCTTGGGCGCCCAATACGCGGGTTGGCCGGTCCAGACGGACGACTTCTTTGCGATGGGAAGCGGACCAATGCGGATGTTTCGTGGCCGCGAAGCAACCTTGAAAGAACTCAATCTTTCCGAATCGGGCCGCCAGGTCGTTGGCGTGCTAGAGTCCGACAAGTTGCCCACCGAATCGGCCATCGCATTGATCGCCGAACAATGCGGCGTCGAGCCATCCGGCATCCACTTGGCGGTCGCACCCAGTTCATCCATCGCCGGATCAATCCAAGTGGTCGCGCGCAGCATTGAAACGGCGATGCACAAACTGCATGAACTAAAGTTTGATGTCACGTCGATCGTGTCGGCGACCGGCAACGCACCGCTGCCACCGCCCGCCAAACCGGGCGACATGGTCAATGGCATCGGACGAACCAACGATGCAATGTTGTACGGCGCTGAAGTTGTCCTTTGGGTCGACACGGATGACGAAGCGATCGAAACCGTCGCCGCAAACGTGCCGAGCAGTTCATCGAAAGATCACGGTCGCCCGTTCGCGAATATCTTCAAGGACTACGAGTACGATTTCTACAAAGTGGATCCCATGTTGTTCAGTCCGGCGGTGGTGACCATTCACAATCTGCGTTCGGGACGAACTTGGTCACACGGTGAGATCCAAACGGACGTTTTGCGACGGTCATTCTTGTCATGACCGATCGAACGCGACTGTTGACCCTTGGCGGCGGCGAAGGTTGGCATGCCGACCAAATCCGGTGCGCCGCAGCAAACCACGGTTGCGATTTGTTGCAGGGAACGTACCCTTCGCTGGCTGCGTCGATCAACCACAACGGCCGAACCGACACTCGGTGCGATGCCGGAAACCTCGCAGATTTCGATGCGATTCTGATGCGCACGATGCCAATGGGGACACTCGAAACGATCACATTTCGATTGGCTGTTTTACACAGCCTCAATGACAGCGATGCGGCTACAGCGCTGGTGAAC
>JBAUHR010000393.1:0-2115 GCA_049680385.1 Rubripirellula sp.
ATATATGGAGACCACAATACCGGGTGCTGCAAAGCGGACAAACTCCAGCTTTGCATCTCCAAAAACGAACCTGGGCGCTAACGTAAAGTGATTGTCTACCCAACTTCGAGCGCGAACAAAGCGTTGCATGGATCGCAAAGGACGAGGCAATGTGCTCGAGCAGTTTCATCTGCGCCCGGAGACATCAGTCGCGCGCCATTAGCCTCCGCAAAACTGCTCGCATCGGAGACAGAAGCAACCTTGATGCTCGGCATCCAAGCTGCTATTGAGCTTGTTGGCCAGGTTGAGGCATATCGAACTGCAACAACATCGCCCGAAGGCCCAATGAAAGAGACACATCCCGAATCGCGTTTCCGAGAGACGTGCCATTCAAAAAGCTCAGCGTAAAACGCTTCCGGGAACTGACCGCCGTTGCTGACGTACACTTCAGGACCGAACTGTCGGTGTGGCACAGGAAAGCTGTGCCGTGACAGGGATAGCCCGAAAAGCGCGCCGAGCGGATCGCGGACGAGGGCATTGCGACCGACGCCAGGAACCTCGAATGGCTCTCGAACAATCTTACCTCCCAGCGCATCAACGCGCTCCACTGTAGCATCGACATCGGGGACTTCAACATAGACGATCCAACCATTTTCATGGCCTGGAGGTGTCTCGGCGAAACCAGCGCCCACTTCGTCGGCCAATAGAGCGAGAACGAAATCCTTCTCACCGCCACCCCAAGCAAAGTCTGTCGCCCGCTCCACTTTGTAGGTCCAGTCGGCGATGTGCTTATAGAATTCCATCGAACGCTTTCTGTCGGAAGTGAAAAGATCGTGCCACACGATCTGCCCGGCTTTTGACTGCGTCATCGTCTTACCTCCTGACATCTTTAAGTTTCTTGACTCCGCGAACCATCTTCCCGAACGCCTTATCCCGCGACCTGCGTTCCGCAAGGCTTGCCGAATTGAAGGCATCTTCAGCCAGAAGTTTACGCCATCTACCTAGTCGACCAGCATCAAGGGCACCTTGTTCGACGGCTTTTAGAACAGCGCATCCCGGTTCGGTCTCGTGCTGGCAATCGTTAAAGCGACAACTTGCGGCCAGTTCTTGAATGTCGGCAAATAGGTCATTAATCCCGTCCGCCGCATCGGTAAGCTGCAGTTCTCGCATGCCGGGGGTGTCTAGGATCAGACAACCATTGGGCATCGCATGAAGCTCGCGCCTTGTTGTTGTGTGCCGCCCCTTTGCATCGTCTTCGCGAATGGCCTGGGTCTCGATGGATTGGCTTTCGAGCAATGCATTGGTCAGCGTCGACTTCCCAACACCGGAGGAGCCCAGAAACGCTACCGTATTGCCCGGCCTGCACCATGAGGACAGTTGCGTCCGGGGCGCGGTTCCACGGGCGTCGAGTGCGACCACTTCGATCATTTCCGATACAGCGCGGGCCGCGTCGACATAGCTTTGCGGATCCGCTGCAAGGTCCGTCTTTGTAACGACGATGACCGGTGTGATCCCTGCCTCAAATGCCAGAGCGGCATAGCGTTCGAGCCGGGCCACCTTGAAGTCCTGGTTACAAGACGTGACGATGAAGGCCGTATCAATGTTCGCTGCAATAAGTTGTTCCTGCCGGTCTGTGCCAGGTGCGCGCCGCTTGATTAGACTTGTGCGCTCAAGAACCCGACTGGATTGCGGGTGCGAAGGATTCAGCATCAACCAGTCACCGACAGTCACATCTGGCCTGGGAGGAAGCATAGCATCAACACTGTCACCGAGAACGTGCAGCCCATTGCGATGCACTTCAACGACGCGAGCGGGAGGTGTCGATGTTAGCTCGTCCACGCTGATCTGCTGGGCGAAAAAGGGTTGCCATCCCAGAGCCTGAAGAGGGCTGAGATTGGCGCACGATCCGATGTCGTGCGCGCGTTGCGGAAGGAAATCTGTGTAGTCCCGATTCATGGGGTGTCCACTTTCATGTCTATTGCCCAAACTTTTACTGGGCGATGATGGTAAGAAACGAGCGTGCACATTCAGAGAAGCCGCCAGCCTCGAGGCTACGGAACTGCCTCAAATTTTCGATGCACACCGGGAGGCGCGCTGCCGCCCATCCTTACCAGAACATCAAGTCTCCATTTTGAA
>JBAUHR010000394.1:0-2526 GCA_049680385.1 Rubripirellula sp.
GACATTCGCAAGATCGCCGAAGCGACCGATGTCGAATTAGAAGTCTTTGTGCATGGCGCATTGTGCGTTTCCTATTCTGGTCAATGCTTCAGCAGTGAAGCATGGGGCGGACGAAGTGCCAACCGCGGCAAGTGCGCCCAAGCGTGTCGTCTTTCGTACGATCTGATCGTCGATGGCGAAGCTCGCGATTTGGGCGCGTATCGCTACTTGCTCTCGCCCGGCGACCTCGCGGCGATCGAACAAATCCCCGAACTAATGGACATCGGCGTCGCCTGCGTCAAAATCGAAGGTCGTTACAAAGATGCGAATTATGTAGCGATGACCACCCGCGCCTATCGCGACGCGATCGATCTTGCGGCGATCGGTATCAACAATTCGCTTGACCCGCAACAAGCACAAGACCTCGAACAGATTTACTCGCGTGGACTCGGTCCCCATTTTCTTTCCGGTACCAACCACCAAACGGTGGTCATTGGTCGAGCACCGCGACATCGCGGGGTGCTGGTCGGCTCGGTCATCGAAGTCAAGAAGAATGCCGTCGTCGTCGAAACTCAAATCGCAATCAAGCGTGGCGACGGAGTTGTCTTCGATGCAGCCGATTGGCGAAGCCCCGACGAACCCGAAGAAGGCGGCCATGTCTACGAGGTGAAACCGATTCGATCCAACGTCGAACTCGGTTCCACCCAAGCTCAGGTTGCCGGCAAGGCAAACGACAACGACGACGATTCCTATGTCCATGCCGAAGCAGGAGACCTCGTTCGTTTGGAGTTTGGTTTTGGCGACATCAACTTCGATCGCATCCGCCCCGGTGACAAACTTTGGCGTTCCCATGATCCGCAACTGACCAAGCGTCTTAAGCCGCTAACCAAAAACGAAACACCGGTTTTTACCCGTGCGATTTCATTCGAAGTCGTCGCCAACTTGGGCCAACCGCTCGAAGTCGTTGCCACGGCAATGAGTGAAGACGAAGATTCCGCGATTGCGGTTGCCTTTGAACACGACGAACCTCTGACGCAAGCCTCCAATCGCGCGTTGGACATCGATTTACTAAAAGACAAACTCGGTCGACTCGGCGGAACCCCCTATCACTTGGGCGACATTGAACTGCAAACGACTGGCGATGTGTTTGTTCCGACCAGTCTACTGAATCAAGTTCGACGTTCGTTGGTCGATGCGTTGTTCGAGGCCAGTGGCGAAGTCGCGCCGATCGCTGCCCAACCCGTGCTCGACGATACGCTGTCTCAGTTCCGTCAATCGTTCGATGCCTCAACGGACGCCAGGCCCCTGTGTTCTAGCGACGAGCCAAAGATACTGGCAAAACTTCACTTGCTCGTTCGCACCGCCGAACAACTTGACGCCGCGTTGGCATTAAAAGACAAATTTGAAATCGCGTCGATCACGCTGGACTATTTAGAGTTGTATGGACTGCGTCCGGCGGTCGAGAAGATTCGTGACGCTGGCATTCGCCCTCGCGTCGCAAGCCCACGGATCCTGAAACCGTCGGAACAAAACGTCATCAAGTTCTTGCTGTCGCTTCAATGCGATATCCTGATTCGATCCGCCGGACTACTGCATGACCTCCAACAAAAGGATGCCGAAGAACGTCTGGCAGACGGTTGTGAGCTGATCGGCGACTTCAGTCTCAATGTTGCCAATTCGCTTTCCGCGTTTCGCTTGCTCGACGCCGGATTGAGTCGGATCACGCCAACCTATGATCTCAATGCAAAACAAATCGATGATCTGCTGACCCACATTCCCAGCGATCGTTTGGAACTGATTTGTTTTTCACACCTGCCCGTTTTTCATACCGAACACTGTGTGTTTTGTCGCTTCCTTTCCGACGGGACCGACAACACCAATTGCGGCCACCCATGCGAAACGCACAAGGTCTCCGTTCGCGACAGTCAGGGCCGCGCCCATCCCGTGATGGCCGACGTCGGATGTCGCAATACCATTTTTGGCGCAGAAGCTCACACGGATATTACCGCAATCGCGGGTTGGTTGCGACTGGGTTTTGAGCATTTCCGAATTGAGCTAGTTCACCAAAACGCCGAACAAACCGCCGCCATCTTGGAAGGATTCGCAAGTTTTTTTTCTGGCAATCGTTCCGGCTCCGAATTAAAACAAGAACTCGACACCCACAGCGGGCAAGGGACGACCGAGGGAAGTCTGTTCGTGCCATTGGGCTTTAAAGACTTGGTGCAGCTGAGCTAATTCGATTTGGTTTCGTCCCCCTGAACGCCCTTGCATTTCGATACAAGACATCCAGCATCTGTAGGAACTTCTAATGGAATCCGTCGCCAGCGTCATGGCCGAGCTAAAGAAAAAGGGCTCGGAACAGACTCGGAAAATCTACACCAACCACGGCGCACCGGCTTCGATGTTCGGCGTAAAAGTTGCCGACATGAAAGTGATCGCCAAAAAGATCAAGGGAAATCAGACGCTGGCTTTGGAACTATTTGAAACGGGCAATTCCGATGCGATGTACCTTGCGGGAATTGTCGCCGATGGCTCGCAGATGAATAA
>JBAUHR010000395.1:0-14760 GCA_049680385.1 Rubripirellula sp.
TGGATCCGTTGATGTGACACCCACCGCAGCGATTGGACAGAATCGGAGCGACCGTCTTGGTAAAGCTAATCGCGTTCGGGTCGGTCATCGGAACAGCCGCCGGGTCAGTTTTGGGGACCGCGTTGGGATCGAGATCGAAAATGCGTGAGGTCGCTGGCTCGGGTGCCGCCATCTCGGCCGGCTTCATGATCGGCTGTTCGGGTTCGGTCGCTGCGGTCGGGGCGTCGGGGACTTTGAACGGAGGCAATGAAACGCCTTCGAATTGCAGCATCGTGTGAGCCTTGCCAATTCGCCGCATTGCCGGCAAAAGCAGTTCGTAGACTTCTGGCGACCCGTCGACCCCGGCCGCTTGCACCTGCTTGATCGCCTCGCGAATGCTCTGGCCGGCCGATTCATAGTCGCCTGCCGCGAAATGGGATCCCGCTTGTTGGACCGCTGCATTGGCTGATTGGACGGCTTTGCGTTGGCCAAGACTGACGCCGGCCGCAACAACGATCGGCGAGGCAGAGGCCCAAACGATAGCCACCAACCCAAATACCTGAATCAGTCCACGCATCAACAATCACCACCCAAATCAGACCTAAAGAACCGCTGACATTCCAAGAAAGAGAACGCCAAAGCACAGTATAAAGTACCCGCCGCCAATCTTGGACGCCGAAAAGACGGCGTTTTAGAGAAGAACGAGTCACTCGAGCGCGATTGTGCCGCACAAAGGGACTCGTTTTATGAGATGCGACGCACCGGTTGATTTCTGTGGGCGTTATTCTCTGGAAATCGCCCGCGCGGCTAGCAACGTGTTGTGCAGCAGCATCGCGATCGTCAGCGGGCCGACACCGCCCGGTACGGGCGTAAGTGCGGAAGCTTTTTTGGCGGCTTCGTCAAAATTCACGTCGCCCACCAATTTGTACCCACCCACACCGTCGGCGACTCGGTTGATGCCCACGTCAATCACCACGGCACCGTCGGAAATCATGTCGCCGCCAATCATTTCCGGCACTCCGACCGCGGCCACCAAAACGTCGGCTGACCGACAAATTTCGGCTAAATTCGCCGTCCGGCTATGAGCAATCGTGACGGTGGCGTTGGCGACTTTGGGGCCACATGAACCGTCTCGTTGGGCCAACATCATCGCCATTGGCTTGCCGACGATGTCGCTGCGCCCGACCACGACCACATGCTTGCCGGCGACGGACAGGTTTTCGCGATGCAGCAATTGGACGATTCCGTGGGGTGTGCATGGCAGGAAACGCGGACGCCCCTGCATCAAAAGTCCCACATTGACGGGCGAAAACGCATCCACGTCCTTTCGCGGGTCGACCGTGTCGAGAACCAGGCGCTCGTCAAATCCATTGCCACCGTTGCCGTCTTTGGGCAAGGGCAATTGCACCAAAATCCCGTGAACGGCGGGGTCGGCGTTCAGATTTCGGACCACGTCGAGCAGTTCCTGTTCAGTCGTTTCGGCAGGCAAACGCAAGGTTCGGCCGTCGATACCGGCCTTTTCACAGGCTCGTGACTTGTTTCGGACGTAGACCTGGCTGGCCGGATCTTCGCCAACTAAAACAGCGGTCAAGCACGGTGTCGGACCACCCGTCTGGACGAATTTCTTGACCTCGGTCCCTACTTCTTCTCGAATTTCTGCCGCGATCTTTTTGCCGTCCAACAGTGTCGCTGTCATTTGGGTCTACCTGGTTTTGCGTCCGCGTTGATCGCCATAGTGATAAAGGGCGGCGACCGGTATAGTTACGAGAGAGGCGAGATTTGCGGGAGTTGTACCGCGAGATGGCGGTTTTTCCGCTTTGCCGTTTACGAATAAGAAATCACACAGGATTTGTGTCTCGATGTCTACCGACACACCAAAAATAAGCCCCGTTGAAAAGATCAAGACTGCCAGCCACTACTTGAAGGGCACGATTGGTGAAGAAGTCGCTGATCCGGTTGACCATTTCAACAAAGATAACCTGCAGTTGCTGAAGTTCCACGGATCCTACCAGCAGGACGACCGTGATTCGCGTGCGGCCGCGAAAAAAGAGGGTGGCGGCAAAGCGTACAGCATGATGCTGCGGCTTCGCATTCCCGGTGGGCGAATTACGTCGGACCAGTTTTTGTCGATGCTGGATGCTTGTGAAGAGCTAGGCAATTCGACGCTGAAAATCACGACGCGCCAAACGCTTCAAATGCACGGCATCCTGAAGGACAATCTGCAGCCGACGATCAAACGTGTCAACGATCTGGCACTGTCAACGCTTGCTGCCTGCGGCGACGTCAACCGAAACATCATGTGTTGCCCGGCCAAGCGGACTGGCAATGTGCATGCCCAAATCGAAGCGTTGACGGACGAACTGACAACGGCGATGGCACCTCGGACGAGTGCCTATCACGAACTTTGGTTGACGGATCCTGAAACCGGCGAAAAGACTCTCCAGGGCGGCGGTCCCGCGCCAGTGGTTCACGGTCGAGCCAGTGGCGACGATGTTGAACCGCTATACGGATCGACGTATCTGCCACGTAAGTTCAAGATGGGCATTGGCTTTCCCGACGATAATTGTGTTGACCTGTATACCCAAGACATTGGCTTGCTTGCCATTGTCCGCGACGAAAACGTGATCGGTTACAACGTGTTGGTCGGTGGTGGCATGGGGACGACTCCATCGGCTGCAAAGACGTTCCCGGCGCTGGCCAAGCGAATGGCCTTCGTGACGCCTGAACAGGTCGTTGGTGTTTGCCAGTGTGTCTTGCAAGTTCAACGCGACAACGGCAACCGAGCGGACCGAAAGGTTGCGAGGCTGAAGTACTTGATTGCTGATTGGGGCGTTGAAAAGTTCCGCAGCGAAGTCGAAAAGTACTACGGCGAAAAACTGGCCGATTGCACGGCGGACGACGTTCACGAAGTCGACGATCACATGGGCTGGCAAGCACAAGGTGACGGCAAGTGGTCGTACGGTTTGAACATCGAAAACGGTCGCTTGTACGACAGCGATGATCAACAGTTGAAGGCTGGACTGCGAGCCGTTTGTCGCGAATTCAAAACTGAAATTCGGATGACGGCGCATCAAAGCGTGATCTTCACTGATATTGAAGAATCGGACAAAGCCAAGCTGATCAGTTTGGTCAAGCAAAGCCACATGCCAACGACCGAAGACACCAGCACGGTCCGTCGATGGTCGATGACGTGTGTGGCATTGCCGACGTGTGGTTTGGCGATCACGGAAAGCGAACGTCGTCTGCCCAGCATCATCGATGGACTGGAATCCCCACTGGCAAAGTTGGGTTTGGCGAAAGAGCGTTTCACGATTCGCATGACGGGGTGCCCCAACGGTTGTGCTCGCCCTTACAACGCCGATATTGCTTTGGTCGGAAAAGCCAAGGACAAGTACACCGTGTTCACGGGCGGCGGATGGTTGGGAAATCGGTTGGCGGTCGTCTACAAGGATTTGGTGCCCGATGATGTCGTCATCGACGAATTGATCGCCATCTTCGCCGCTTTCAAAGTGAATCGCGAAGGCACCGAATCGCTCGGTGATTTCTGCAGCCGCGTTGGCCCCGAAGATTTGGCCGTCTTGGCCGCCGCAGCACCAAAACCCTAGTGCTTCGGCGTCGGCCTAGTTTTCGCTTTGCGAAACTCGTCAACGGCTTGTTGATTTAAGCGAAGCTTGATTTGCAAAGGGGAGTTCACTCGCTCGCGCGTCGTGCTAGTAGATCGATGAACCGTCATCCGTTTCGGCTTGTCGGTGAAATCACCGAAAGCCTTGACGGCGTCTGCTACGGATTTTGGACGAACGCCCGGTTCAGTCCCAGCACAGTTTTTCGGCGTCGAAGATGGGGCCTTCGACGCAGGTTCGTTTGTAGTCCCAATCGCCGTCGTCTTGGCGGACTTTTGCGACGCATGAAAAACAGATTCCGATGCCACACGCCATTGGCGTTTCCATGCTGACTTGGCAATCGACGCCAACCGCTTCACAGGCCTCGGCAACTTTCTGCATCATGATCTCGGGACCGCATGTGACCACGCGGACTCGTGTTCCGGCTTCGATTTGCGACAGTCGTTCGGCCAAGACATCCGGCACCAAACGCTTTTCGCCGATTGAGCCATCGTCCGTGCATAAGGTGACGTCGAAACCGGCGGCTTTGAAATCGTCAACGCCGGCCAATAAACTGGCCCGCCTGGCACCATAGATCAGTTCGACTTGTCCGGCCCAACCGGACGCACGACCAGATCCGAACGTTCGCGTGCCCAGAGCTTCTTGTCCGAGCAACAACATCGGCGTTTGACCGATGCCACCAACCGCCATGATCAAGCGGTCGCATGGGCGGTTGGAAAACCCGTTGCCCAGCGGTCCCCACACAGTGACTTCGGTACCGATTCGGCAGTTCGCCAGCGCCGTCGTTAGCACGCCTTTTTTGAGGTATACCAAGTCGATGCACCGGAGCGATCCGGCGTTGTCTGCGACAACATCGTAGACCGCCAAAGCGCGTCCGATCAGAGGGGAATTGAGACCCTTGATTCGGATCATCACAAACTGACCCGGGACAACTTGCGCTGCGATTTCAGGTGCGGTGATGCGGACGCGGTACGTACCTTCGCCGATCGGTTCGTTCAGTTCGATTACGCCGTCGACTTGTTTCATCGAATCGGCGTAATACTCGGCGTGTAGTTTCGACATGATTAGCGTTTCTTGGTGCGTCGTTGGTTGGTCCGTCCTTTACCCGGTCGACCCTTGGTTGGCTTGCCTCGGCCGCCAGCGGATCGCGAATCGGTTCCGCCCGATGCTGCTTTCCGCTGAGCGCCTGTGGGTCTGGCTTTGACGACGTGTTCTTTTAGTTTCGATCGGTCGACCAGTGGTTTCGAGTCGCCACCGATAATTGCACCCGATACCGACGGTTTGATCGGTGTGTTAGGGGCGGCTGTGGATTTGGTCGCCGGTCCCGTTTTCTTGCCGGTCGGTTTGCCGCCTGTCTTCCCGCCTGGTTTAGCATTCGAGCCGGCAAATTTCTTGGTCGCGCCACCAAACTTCGCTGACACCTTCTTTTTGGTTGAACGTCCAGGCCCCGCAGTCTTTTTCTTTGTGTATCGAGGGGCCGGTGTGTTTTCGGCGGCCTTGATGGTCGCCCATAGTTTTTCGACTTCTTCTCGCCGCAGAATTCGGTAAGCACCGGGTGGAATGTCGCCTAGTTTCAGCGGTCCAACCGCGATGCGGCGCAATTGCTGAACCTTGTGACCAAGTCGGGCTAGGATCCGGCGAATCTCGCGGTTCTTGCCTTCACTAAGCGTGATTTCTAGTTCAGTCGATCGAGCTTTTGCCTTCAACAGCTTGGCACCGTCGACTTTGACGAACCCTTCGGCGATGTAGATGCCTTCTCGCATCTTTTTCATCGTCGTGTTTTCGACTTTGCCAGCCACCACGACGCGGTAGATTTTCTTAACACCGATGCTTGGGTGAGTCAGCTTTTGCGCCAACTCGCCATCGTTGGTCAATACGATCAGCCCTTCGCTGCTAAGGTCCAACCGGCCAACGGGAAAGACACGTTCGTCGGGCGGCACCAAGTCGACCACTCGCGGTCGTCCCTGCGGATCGCGGTTGGTCGTGACCACGCCAACCGGTTTGTTGACCGCGTAGTAGACGACCTTTTGCTTTCGCAAAGGTTGACCATCGACCAAGATTTTTTGGACGCTGGCGTCGACGGTCGTGCCCAGTTTGTCGACGACGACACCATCAACATGGACACGTCCGTCCTCGATCAATTCCTCGCATTGACGCCGGGAACCGAAGCCTGCGCCAGCCAAAACGCGTTGCAGCCGCAGGGACGAGGACTCTTCCGTGGATTTGGCAGGGCTTTTCTTGGCGGTTTTGCGAGGCATGTTGGTCTTGGAGTTGAAGGGGCGTCAACATCCCAACCTACCAAAACCAAACCGAATTCCGTAGTGGCTCAGTCGTCAAGTAGTCGAACTTTACCCGCGAATGACGGCAGGTTATCGGCCCAGCCAAGGCATCGCGTCGGGGACCAAGCGATTTCGAACGGCTTCGGGCAGCGGTTGTTGATAGTCCGGTGGTCGTGACGCCATGTCATCAGGAGCGATACCGCTTTGTGGAAACGGATCGTGAGCGATCGCGTTGGCCTGTTGCTGGTTCATCGAACCAGGCGGTGCGAGGAAGTTATTGCCACGGCATCCCCCGATCGCGGCGACGAAAATCGCTGACAGGACGAGTCCAAGCAGGGGGGCGAATCGGCAACAAGACATGGCGAGACTTTCAGCGGAATCGAACTGGCGAGACAGAGTGCCACGGCACTGAACGTAAAATGTGCCACGGCACTGAACGTAAAACGTGCCCCGGCACTGATTTTAAAACGTGCCCTGGCATTGGCCCGAAACATGCCACGGCACGGGGATCCTACGAAGCTTTCCCCGTCGATGTTAAGAGCGATTCGGGGCAAAGCTAGCGATAGGGCCGAAGCTGACACTAAGATTGATTCGGTACTTGTTGCGAAAGTGGACGAGCCGTCCGACCGAAACGGTGCAAAATCAGCCCCGACTCGTTGGGATTGTTCGCATCAATCCGGCAAATGCGACGACATGACGGCGGTGCCGGGGGACTGGATCGCAACGCTGCACGAACCAATCGCCGCTGGCAACATCACCGTGTCGCCTGCTTCAAGCTTCGTCGATTGGCTCGCAACGGTCAGGGTTGCCGATCCGCGTGGAACCGTCAGGATGTGGAACTTGCCGTCGCCGCCCACTTTTGCGGTGCCTTCTTCCATGACTCGCATCACGAATTTGTCGCAGTCGACCAACGTTTGCCAGCCCGAAACGCCCTGCTCGCACCGGCGCGGTGCAACGGGGCCCGACACGTAATCGGTCACCAACAGGCTTTGGTCAACATGCAGTGGACGGCTGTTCCCATGTTTGTCGACTCGGTTCCAGTCAAACAGCCGGAACGTCGTATCGCTGGACTGCTGGATTTCGGCGATCAACAATCCCGCCCCCAACGCGTGAATCGTGCCAGCCGGAATGAAGACCACGTCGCCGATGGATGGCTTGAAGGAATGCAAAGCCTGTTCAGTTTGGCCGGCTGCGATTGCTTCACGCAGCATTTGTTGGTCGACGCCCTGTTTCAGTCCCGCATAGATCAGGCTGCCCGGATCCGCCGCCACCACATACCAGGCTTCGGTCTTGCCAAGGTCGGGTTTAGGCATTTTTTGCGCGTAAGCGTCGTCCGGGTGTACCTGAACCGAAAGGACGCGGTTGCAATCCAAGTACTTCAAGAGCAGTGGGAATTGGCCATCGGGCACGCGTTTCCCAAGCAGCCACTGGCGGTGGTTTGCGATCACGCTGGCCAGGGTTTGGCCGGCCAGTTCGCCGTTTTCGACGATGCTTTGGTCGTCGCCGTGGTCGACCACTTCCCACGATTCCGCGTAGTTTGATTCGTCGCCGATTGGCTTGCCCAACTGCTGGCCGAGACGTCGGCCGCCCCAAATGGTTTGCTTTAGGACAGGTCGAAATCTGAGAGGATAAGGTTGCATTGCAATGATTTTGTCGGTGACAACACTAAATTTGACGCGTTCCGGTCACAGGCGGCGCGGGCGATCTCGCCGCCGGCTGTTACACTAGGGAAACGCAGGTTTGTGGCAAGGTTAGCTCGCCGCCAGCGTGAAGGCGTCGAAGTTTTCGCTTCGATGACATCTCTCGACCATTTTACTGCCGGAAATACGTTCTGGCCCAAGTGAGACACGATTCGTGGACCGATTGGCTCGCCCCAAAGACGACCTGTTTGATAACTCAACCATGACCTTCGGGGAACACCTCGATGAGCTTCGCCAATGCTTGGTGAAAGCCATCATGTGGTTGGTGATCGGCATGATGGGGGGGCTGTTTTTTGCTGACAGCGTGATTTTGTTCATTCAGCGGCCATTGGAAAGTGCGATTCGCCAATTCCAAGCCGACCGCGATCTGCATCAAATGGGTTACGACCCCAAATCCGAGGAAGTCAAACCGCTGCGGGCGTTCTTGTCGGGCGGTTCGCTGATCGCCGAAGTCGTCTACGACGTGCCCGAGGAATACCAGAAACTTACGATGGACTCGCTGCGAGTTTCGTCGCCGTCGCCATCTAGCTCGGACGGCAAACCCGCGGGGACTCCCGAAGCAGCGGCTCAGGTCACGATCGAGCCCAGTGAGTTGGCGGACATTTTGGGTTCGTTGCCCGATCCGAATCAATTGAAGCCACGGATTCAGTTTCGCCAAAACAAAACCGGCCTCAGCTCCTTGAAGGTCGAAGAGCCGTTCATGATCTGGGTCAAGGCGGGCTTGATCGTCGGCGCTGTCTTTGCCTCGCCGATGATCTTCTATCACATCTGGGCGTTCGTTGCCGCAGGCATGCACGACCACGAACGGAGGTACGTCTATGTGTACCTGCCGATCAGCGTGATCTTGTTTGTCGCCGGCGTTGTGTTGGCGTTCTTTCTCGTACTGCATTATGTGCTCGCGTTCCTGTTGGCGTTCAACGGCTCGATGGATGTCGCGATCGAACCACGGCTTTCCTACTACGTCAATTTCGTGTTGATGTTGCCGCTTGGGTTTGGCATCGCGTTCCAATTACCGCTCGTGATGCTGTTCTTGCAACGCATCGGGATTCTGGAAACTCAAGCATTCATTGACAGTTGGAAAGTCGCGGTACTGGTGATCTTTGTGATC
The DNA here is from genome assembly GCA_049680385.1 of Rubripirellula sp. Classification (GTDB taxonomy): domain Bacteria; phylum Planctomycetota; class Planctomycetia; order Pirellulales; family Pirellulaceae; genus Rubripirellula. Next base: position 8,687 of record JBAUHR010000395.1, read on the forward strand.
TCGATGGTCGTGACACCCGCTGATGTGACCAGCATGGTGGCACTCGCAATTCCCCTGGTCGTTCTGTATCTGCTGGGCATTCTGATGTGCATGTTCATTCCCCGCGGCCGAGGTTTAGGCAGCGACGCCTACGATCCGGCGTAACGAGATCATTTAGGAAAGCAGCCATGCCAATTCGTACTTCATTCGCGTTGGCACTGGTTCTGTTCGGTGTCGCAGTTGCCGTGGGGGACGATGGCTGGACGTTGGTGCAACCGTCGGTCCAAGCCTCGCCGTCGCGACAATTTGAGTTGTCGATTGACCCCAGTGATCGATACGGGCAAGGGGCTGCCGCGTATCGGATGAGTCGTGGTGACGCCAAAGTTTGGTCAAGCACGTTGCCGTTCACGTTGGTTGATGTATCTGTCACCAACGCTGGTGAAGTCATTGGGTATGCGTATAGCGATGGTTACCGAGGCTTTGCCAAAGGCGATGGTTACGGTGACTTTCGAGTGGTAATCCTGGCCCCCGATGGATCCCCTCGGCTCAACGAAGCAACCGAGCGAACCGGCAGTCGCTACCTGCACGAAGCGCCTGACCCCAAGTGCATCGGTGTGATCGTTAACGCCGCAAAAGATCTTGTCACTTTTCGCATCTCGAACCCTGATGTCAATCAACGTGACGAATCCAGGTGGCAGTACCGAGTCTCGACTGGTGCGTTGGTTTCGAAACGCGATGGTCAGGCTCGCGTTGCCGACGCACCGTCAAAGAAGAAGTCTCGGCCGAAACTCAACCCGCCGGTCGCGAAGCCGCTTGAACGAATAACGCAATTCAAACTGCGCGGACATGCCAAGCCGGTCGCATCGCCAATTCACAATGTCTACCAGTTCACCGTCGACGACCAACGACGCATCGCCTTTGTCCGAACCGAAGCCGATGAAGACAGAACGGACATGTTCGTGGCAATCGACCGTCACGGAAAATCGGTTTTTGAAACTCCGCTTCCGATCGTCAGCGGTGCTCACGACACGTCATGCACTTGGATCACCGGAGATCGTTTTCTGGTCACGCGGTCACGCGTCGGCATTCAAACCAAATCAAAAGCTTGGTGGGTCAATGTTGCTGCCAAAACGATCACAGCGATCGACGGTTTCGATTGTGCGCCCGTCACCCGCATCTGCCGGTTCAGCGATGGTGGGTTCGTGGCGCTGGCGACGGAACGATTCGAATACACGATGTCGGAATCGTTAATCGGTTTCGATCAATCGGGAAAGCGGATCTGGGCCAGAGGCAACGAAATGAGCCGCGATCAGTCGGTCCTATTCAGTCCCGATGACATCGCCGTCACTGGCAACGACCAAGTCGCCGTGATCGATAACATTCGAAAATCGATTCAGTGGTTTGACCGTCACGGCACTTATCTGCGATCGGTCGATTTGGAAACGGCTTGGGGACGCGAGCCAAACTATCCAACGGACCTGATGTCGCTAGATGTTGGATCGCAAATCAAAGGTTTGCTCGTCCATGATTTCAACGGGATCAAACCGTACGTCGCGGTCGATCAAACGGGGAAAATTCAGTTTGAATTCGTGCCGCACTTTGACAACGGCCGACGGTTGGACGAGACATCGCGGTGCGTTGCACCCGATGGCTCAATTTGGCTAAGCGACCGCGAAGCAATCTATCGTTTGGACCAAGATGGCAAGGTTGCCGAGACGCTGGGAAGCAACGCGACCGCGCACCAGTTGACGCGGATCGCTGCCGTCGCCATCGGTCGGGATGGACGTGTCTGTGTCGTTGATGGACGGACGGCTACGGCACACGTGTTCGATTCGTCGGGCCAGTTCATGCATCAATCGGTGCTCGGGCCAGATCAGTTTCGCGGCGAAATGTACTCGCCCGCTCCATCCATCAGCGATCAAGGCACGGTCTCGATATCCGTTAGCGGCCCGCAAGATACGGCTCGCGTGTTCCGATTCGATGCCGACGGAAAACCGATCCGTCAACTTTCGTTCGACGTGGATTCGGATGAAGTGCTTGCCCAACCGGGAACCGATCGTTTTGTCGCACTGACGTATGAAGAAGTCCACTTGTTCGATCGGCAAGGCAAACTGATTCGCAAAATCGATCACCGCCCGGATGGCCAGTGGATGGTCTATCCGCAAATCCTAACGTTTGCCAACGACGGTTCGTTTGCGGTCGTCTCGGATCGCATGGTTTGCATCTTCTCAAACGATGCTACACCGATCATCCAGTTTGATCTGCCATCGCCGGTAACACGTTACGCGGCAATCGCGATCAATAAAGATCGCGTCGTGGCGGTCAGCGATCGTGATTTGACGATCCAAGATCGAAACGGCAAATTGATCCAGTACTCAAGACTTGACGTAGACCGCAAAGATTCACATCCCTGTTTCACCGCTGACGAATCGGAACTGATGCTGGTTCCGCGTGAAGCATCGCAAGTCAATCGGTACGCGGTACCCTGACCCAATCCCTTGCCCTTCACGCTTTGGGCCATCGGGCCATGATCGCGTTTCGGCGGATCGTTCCCTTCGCCGTCAGCTCGGCACGCTCAATCGATAGGGGCGGATCGAAGCGATGGAGCGTCGCGTGGCGACAGTGGGGATTTTGGCTGAGTACTTTCCGAATCGCGTCTTCGGCCAGTTCGCCATCGATCCAGCATTCCAGTCGTCCTCGCCAAACCAACATTGCGTGATGAACACCGGCGAGTTGTTCGAGGTCTCGCTGAATTGAACTTGGCGAGATTTTGCGGCCGTTGTCCATCACCAACACATCGTCGACTCGGCCGAGAATACGAAGCTGTCCAGTTTCATCATCACGGTCGACTAGGTCACCAGTTCGCAGCCAACCGTCCGAATCAACTTTTGCTCGCGTTGCCGGTTCATCGTTCCAGTAACCGTGCATGACATGTGGTCCGCGAACGAACAGTTCGCCGTCACGAATTTCGTGCTGCCAGCCGTCAACAAAATCGCCGACCAAACCAGCCGCCGCATTCTCCGGCGTCGCACTGCAGATCACTGGCCCGGTTTCCGTCAAACCGTATCCTTGAATCACCGTGATGCCCATTCGTTTGAACTGTTCGAACGTGACTGCCGAAATCGGCGCACCGCCACAGCCAAGCAATCGCAGTCGACCAAGTCCCATCGCGGTCAGGTCGGTGCCTGAATCAAGCAGTCGATAGGCGATCGATGGCACGACATTCATCAGTGTCGGACGCACGACTGGTGCAAAGTCACACAGCCCATCAAAGCCAAGGGTCACTGCCAATGTGCAACCGCTGACTAGCCAAGTGCCAAAGTCGCTGGTCCTCGCATACGCATGCGACAGCGGCAGGACGGTCAACCGCACGTCGTCGGTCGACTGAGGAACGGCGGTCAGTTTTGCAGCCGCGTTGCCAAGCAAGTTCGTGTGTGTCAACACGACCCCCTTGGGCGTCGACGTCGTGCCGCTGGTTTGCAGGATCAAAGCCGCCGCCGGCGGGACCGCCTGTGTTTGATCAATCGATATCAGGTTAGGGTCGACACAGGCTTCCATCACTCCGCATCGCATCATCGCCAAAATGTCGACGACTTGTTCGTGCGAATTATCCGGTTGGGTGTTCCCGAAACGGCGGTTTGCAAATTCCGTCGATCGCTCGTTGATCACACGGTCAAGCTGACCCCAAGTTGACGTGACTAACTGGCCCGACGCACGCGAGCGAGCGATCAAAGCGACCGCGTCGCCACGATCGGCGGCGTGGAAGTCAAAGGCATCAATCAGACGTTGGTAGGGCACCCTTTTCCTCGTGCGATCCTAGGTGAAGCGTGTCGACGATTTCAATCGTCGCCGCGTAAATTGCGAACGATGTCGTCAACGTCGTAGACGCAGCCGCCCCAAGTGCCACCGCCGACCTGTTGCAGTGCCGCCCACAGTTTGGTGTCGTCGGGCATGTCGGGTTCGACTTGCAGGTCTGGGTGCGGCGACCGCTGGTTCAGGATCTGCGTCGCGGTCACCGATGAATCTTCGCTAACCAGATTCACATGCCCGGTCATTTCATTGCGGTCGATCACGATATCGATCAAGTCGCCGTCGCGGACCTTGGCGATCGGGCCGCCGGCCAGTGCTTCGGGGCCAACGTGACCGATGCATGCACCGGTGCTGACGCCGGAAAACCGTGCGTCGGTGATTAACGCCACTTGCTTGCCAAACGACAGGTACTTTAACGCCGACGTGATCTGATACGTCTCTTCCATGCCGCAGCCAATCGGCCCGCGTCCAATCAACACGATCACGTCGCCGGCTTTGATCGGTCGATCGGTTTGCCCTTTGATGGCGGCGATCGCGTCACGTTCGGTAACGAATACTCGGGCACGCCCGCAATTGCGGTACACGCCATCATCGTCGATCACATCCGGATCGATCGAGGTGGCTTTGATCACGGATCCTTCGGGGCACAGATTGCCAGTTGGGAAGCAAACCGTGCTGGTCAGCCCGCGAGTCTTCGCAACCGACGGTGCCATGATGACATCGTCTGGATCGATACCATCGGCGTCACGCAATCGGTCGCGGCAGACTTCGCGGCGCGGGCTTGTTTCCCACTGGTCAAGCAGTTCGTCCCACGTCATTCCGGTGACGGTGCGTGCTTGCGTTTTCAGCAAACCCAATCGGCGCAGATGCAGCGCCACTTCGGGGACACCGCCGGCCAAGAACATCTGCACCGTGGGATGACCGACGGGACCGTTGGGCAGGCAGTCGACGAACCGAGGCACCATACGATTGATCTCGCGAAACGCTGCTGCATCAGGGCGTTTCAGTCCTGCGGCATGCGCGATCGCAGGAATGTGCAACAACAAGTTGGTGCTGCCGCCGACGGCCGCATGAACCAACATCGCATTGAACAGTGCGTCGTCTGTCAAAATGTCGGCCATCGTTTCGCCGCGCTCGACCATGCCATGCGACGCGTCAGCCGAGTCGCGTGCCAGTTGTGTCCAGATCGGTTGGCCACTCGGTGCAAGCGCTGCATGGGGCACTGTCATCCCGAGTGCTTCGGCAACGACTTGGCTGGTCGCCGCAGTGCCCAAGAACTGGCAACCGCCGCCGGGCGTACCGCATGCGCGGCAACCTTCAAGCGACGCTTCTTCCAACGTCATCTCACCCTTGGTGTATCGCGCGCCGATCGTTTGGACCTTACCCGCGTCTTCGCCGGTCGTTGGCGGCAACGTCACACCGCCGGGGACCAGCACGTTTGCCAAGTGCCTTGTTCCCGCCAACGCCATCATCATCGCGGGCAGTCCTTTGTCGCATGTCGCGATGCCGATGACACCCTTTCGCTGTGGCAATGATCGTATCAGTCGCCGCATCACGATGGCAGCATCGTTGCGGTACGGCAACGAATCAAACATGCCCTTGGTCCCCTGAGTCCGGCCGTCACAGGGATCGCTGACAAATGCAGCAAAGGGCACTCCGTCGTGTCGACAAATCTGTTCGGCCGCCGCTTGGACCAGCAAGCCAACTTCCCAGTGTCCGGTGTGATAGCCCAGCGCGATCGGTTGGCCATCTGGTGCTCGAACGCCACCCTGAGTGCTAAGAATCAAGAATTGATCGCCCAGAACTCGGCGCGGATCGAATCCCATGCCAACGCTTTGCGTTAAACCGAAGATGTCACCGCTAGTCCATTGACGAAGGATTTCGTCGGACAAAGGTAACGAACCGGTTGGCCCTTTTGCGTGGGTCAGGATCGTGTCAGGGTCGAGTGCTTCAAAGTACTGTTTCATAGCGGTCAATCGTATCTGAAACACGACGAGTTCCAAAGTCAGCAGGCCACCACGATGCGAAGCATTCGCCAAAAAAAACGGCCGACAGTCGGGATTGAGATCGTTGCTGCGAAATTCACAAGCTCATCATTACCACGGCTTTTTTGAGGTCGTACGGTCTTTTAAGTCGTTGTTTCGTAGCCGTTTACTTCACTCTACCTTGGTAGAGTCGAGCGTCAGCGAGGAGAGAGCTCAGTGCTGGAATCCTCCCCTCCCTCCCCTCCCCTCGCTTACGCTCAAGTCCTCTTTGCTCCTTTCCCTGCGATCCCTATTCCGCCC
>JBAUHR010000396.1:0-1848 GCA_049680385.1 Rubripirellula sp.
GGCGATGACCCGATCAAAACGTCGGATCTCGCCCGTCGCTTTGTCTCGATGCTGAGGGTTCTTCAGCGTACAACCCTGCCGGATGTCGGCACTGCGAATGCCGTGCAGAATCATGTTCATCTTGCAGACAGCCCAAGTCCCTCCGTTCAATTCCTGACCGGCCAACGAGAGGTCTCGGGGATTGCCGCCGATCTCTTCGACATAATGCCGTGACTGGATCAACATACCGCCCGACCCAGCACACGGATCGCAGACGCTCATGCCCTCCTGCGGTTCCAGCACATGCACCATCATGCGGACGACTTCCGCAGGCGTGTAGAACTCGCCACCCTTCTTCCCGGCACTGTCGGCAAAGTATTTGATCAAGTACTCGTAAGCCGCACCCAGCAAGTCGGGGAACTCGAAATCATCGTTGGACAGCGGTATTTCATCGAAGTGCTGAATGAACTCGATCAGAATGCTGTCGTCCATCGTCCGCTGGCCGACCTTGCGGTTGAAGTTAATCGCCTTCAACACATCTTGCAGCGTATCCGGGTTGGCATCCTCGATAGCCGCCAACGCCTTGTTCAGCCCGGAACCAACGGACTGCTTCAGGTGCTTGATCTTGCTCCAGTGAGCTTTATCAGGAACGTAGAAGTCGTACTTGTCCGGGTTCTCAAGCTGCTTCTTGATCAGATCCTCACGCAGCTTGTCCTTCGTGTACTTCTGCCGCAGCTTCTCCCGGTCGTGATCAAACTGGTCACTCAGCCGCTTCAGGAACAGCATCCCAAAGATGTATTCCTTGAACTCCGAAGCATCCATGTTGCCACGAAGAATATCGCAAGCCTCAAACAGCCGCCGCTCCAACTTCGCCAGCGTCAGCTTTTCATGCTTCTTGCTGCGAGGTTGGCCATTGGTAGCTTTGGCAGATTTATCTTCGGACGTTGCGGTCATTTTATTATTCGTTCTATTGATAGTCTTCGCTGTTTGGTTCGTTGTCTGGCTCGGCTACTCTTCGTCGTCTTCCTTGTCGAGTTCGAATAGCTCGTCGAGTGTCATTGTGGTGCGCTCAATGTCAGCGTTGATCTTCAACGAGAACTCTTGGGGCTTGGTCAAATTTGCAGCGAAGACATGACCCTTTAGTTCAACCTCACCGCTTTGCCCGATTCCGAGATGGAATGAGTCCGTCCAGACCTTGCGTCCCGGCTGTAGGTTTCCACAGTCAATCTCGACCTTCATCTGTTGGTCGTTCTTGATAACAGCGACGTGCCCGACGTGGCGGAGATGCAGGTTCTTCATTGCTGGCGATGACAGCAAACACGTCCGGCGTTCAGGAACGTCTGGGATTTCAGAAGCGTCAGCAATGTTGAATCCTTGGCCAACGGGCGCAGCAATCTCTAATCGAACGTCGGTTGCTGGGGCATCGCCAGTGTTGACGACGACCAACCGAACCTCTTTCACCAATCGCCGAATTAATTCGTAGTAAGCAAGGTCATGGTAATACGTCTCGTTCAGTCGATACATCGAATCAAGTGATGACATGTTCGGCATCTGAATGCTCCCTCCCCCCGGAATCCGAACCGAAGGAGGTCGGTCGTCTAGCACAGGAATGTCATCAGAGTCTGGCATCTCGCAGTTCTCTGCTTTCCACTCGATCTGAGTACCAAGGCTCTTCTCAGAACCGATGGCTGCGAATTCGATGCTGAGCGAAGCCTCTTTGGGCTCAAATGCCTGCCCGCTACCCATCAATGCAATTTCATCTGGATCAGCAGGCTTTGAAGGATCGGTCGAACTTCCACGGCGGACGTAGACTTCGCCCTTCTTCAATTTGCCGTAGTCCCGTTTCAAAAAGACGGGGCGTTTTTGCAC
>JBAUHR010000397.1:0-1754 GCA_049680385.1 Rubripirellula sp.
GTCCAAGTCAGTGAAACGCAAAAGCAAAGCGACGGCGGGTTGGGTGTTGGCCTGACGTTGGTAAAGGCGCTCGTCGAAGAGCACGGCGGACGAGTGGAAGCATTCAGTGAAGGAATCGGTGCGGGCAGCACATTCCGCGTTTGGTTGCCAGTCATTGACTCTGCGAACGATTTTTCAATCGATGGCGGTGAGGATGAGACGGTAGCGGCAAACGAATCGGTGCAGCGCACCATCGTTTTGATTGAGGACATTGAAGACAGTCGCAAGATGCTTGCATCGTTACTGACCCTAGATGGACACGTCGTCTTCGCCCACGTGGATGGCGAAACGGGCGCTCACGCGATTGCTCAACACCGACCGGACATCGCTTTGGTCGACATTGGCCTGCCAGGCATCGACGGCTACGAGGTCGCTCGCCTCACACGCAACAACGACGATTGCAAGAGTACATTCCTGATCGCACTGACCGGATACGGTCAACAGACGGACGTCGAAAAGGCACTGGCTGCCGGATTTGACGCGCATTTAGTCAAACCGATCGACCCCGATGAACTAACAAAACGATTGCAGGGCGAACTGCATCGAAACAATTGAGCCTGCCAAACTGGGCAATCCAAAACCACGACCACTATGACCGACGAACTTCTCAAGCACCGAATCAAGCGTGAACTGCGATCGCGAGGTGTCCGCATCAATCGTTTGCTGCTGGATGTTTCGGATGATCGTATTGTCGTCAGTGGTGAAGTAGCAACCCACTACGAAGTCCAACTGATTCAGATTATTGCAAAATCACTCGGCCAAGAACGCCAGATCTACAACAATCTTTCGGTCGTTCCAGGTGTGCTCGATACGCATGCTGACGATCCCCTGACCAAAACAAGTCGTAACGAACTACATCGACTCCGCAATCGACTCAATGAACTGACACTCGCGACACGGTTGCTGAAAAAACAACTTGATCTCGGTGATCTTGCGCAGGCCAAAGTTGTTGTCGCCAAGATGCTCAAGTCAATCGGCTCGGTTGATTCGCAATTGCGAGATACAGACGCGGGCCTGTCGCACTTGAGCCTACTGGTCATCGAAGACGACACGCATCAAAACCTTTTATTGACTGGATTGTTGCGACGCATCGGAGCCGATGTGGCGCGCGCTAGCGATGCTGAAATCGCTTACCGAGTACTCAACGAAGGCTTTACGCCCGACATCGTATTGTTGGACATGCACTTGCCGGTCGAGGACGGCCCGAGTATCGCGAGAGCGATTCGCAATCGCCCCCACTGCGAAGCCGCCCGAATCATTGCCCTTAGTGGCACGCACCCAAGCGACGTTGGGCTGAGCCTGGATGACGGCGAAGTCGATGCATGGCTGCCCAAGCCCATCAACGTCGACAAACTAATACAAACCATTCGCAAATTCTCGCAGTCAAAACGCGACATCAGCCGTTCATGAAATCTCCGTCACGGCAAATGGTCTACTACGCCAGTTGTCGACGCGCTGTTTATAAAAGGTTGGTCGGATCCTAATTCAACGACGACGCTAGTTCGTCGACCAACTCCTCGGGGCTGATCGGTTTTTGGAACCAGCGTTGGACACCCCGATCTCCCGAAGGCACATTCATTGCTCGCTGCTCCATGCCACTGACGACGAATAGCTTCATGTCGTCGAACTGGTAGTCGCTGCGGATTTCTTTCACGCAGTCGCTGCCGTTTAAGCGGGGCATTTCCATGTCCATCACCACAGCATCAGGTTTATTC
>JBAUHR010000398.1:0-3052 GCA_049680385.1 Rubripirellula sp.
GTACCTTGGTCCTATCGGCGTGTTTGTTGGACAGGCCGGATTCGTGTACCTTGAAATTATGCCAGATGATGTGTGGCCGTTGTACAAATTCTCGCTACTCGCGTTGGCGACCATCGGTTTTTTTCCGGCTTTGATTGGTGCCTTACCGATCTTTGGGTTGGGCGTTTGTTTCACGCGACTAAAACGACGAACCAAGCGATGAACCGAAGTCGCGGAGTCGTTGTTTTTGACAATGGAAAATCCACCGCCGCGACTCGGTTATCGCCGCCGTTCGTCGAGGATAGTTTCATCAAGCGTCTCAACTCTCGACACTATCTCTTCTTCATCGCAGTCATCGCCGTTTGCGCGGTCGCGATCGGTGTCTCTACCCTCGTCGGTCACTCTTCGCGTGCTGCACGGACCATGTCCAGTCGCAATAACCTTCGGCAAGTGATGCTCGGCATCGACAACTACGCTGCAACTTACGACCAGTTGCCGCCACACGTTCTCGTTGATCCCAACGGTGAACCGATACACAGTTGGCGGACACTTGTTACGCCATACCTAGCTGGCGTCGACCAACTCTATCGGTGGGATGAATCGTGGGACGGACCCTTTAACATGCGGCTTGCTCGCGGACTCGACGTGCACATTGATGCCTCTCCGCTCGACGAGTTCGGCGAGCCACTAATCAAGACAATGGGACCGTATGATGGACCGATTGACTACGCGTGGCCATTTCGCAACGCGGAAACGAGTGGCAAGTCTGATTTTCGCGTCCACTTTTTCGCTATTGTCGGCAACGAGACTGCGTGGCCGGACGACCATTCGATTACATGCGACGACATCGGTGACGGTGTAGCGAACACAGTCATACTCGCCGAATCTCACACCCTTGATGCCTTCTGGTCCGAACCCATCGACCTGCGATTCGATCAGATGACCTTTACGATCAACGATCCTACGGCTCCCGGAATCTCAAGTCCGCGCAAGCTTGGTCCGCTGGTTGCCTTCGCAGACGGGGCGGTGTTACATCTGAACCCCGAGACTCCCAAAGATTTGGTTCGCGCCTTGCTAACTGCAAACGGAGGTGAAACAATAGAACGTTCGCAACTCGTGCGAGACGGATGGCTACGTTAGCGTCCTTCACCGCTTCAAAAGACCGACGAACCATCGGATGCACCGAAGTACGGCTTGCGAGGTTTCACAAATGGAAAGTCCACCGTCCGTACTCGGTGATCCGTAACGTTATCCAATTGAAATGAATCGGCGTTGGCTTCGTTTTTCTATCGCATCGATGCTTATCGCAACAGCTGGTTGTGCGGTATGCATCCAGCTTTGGGTTGCCGCACTACCCCCGACGAGGCACGAGTGGGGCCAGGAACTGCCGCCAGACGGAAAACCGTTCCTAGATGAGGGCTACGCATATGAGCACTTCTATGGAAAATCCAGGCGGGAGGCGGTTGAGCTATTCGCTGACAATTCGCTTTATTACTACGAGGACTTAATGTGGATGCCAAGCGGTTGTATGCATTTCTACATTGAGTCTTACATCGACTACCTAATTTCTAGCGATAGTGAATGCGATTCGAGTGGCGCCTCTTGTTTTTATACGGTCGTAGAGAGCCGAGCTAAGGACATTCCTGAGGGTGGCAAGGCACTATTGACTCGCGTAAAATCAACGATGGAGCATCTTGAGAGGCACCAAGAGTGGTACTGTGCATCCGAAGAAATTTTTGGAAGCTTTGCAGACCGAACAGCCGAATGTAAGAAACTTCTCAACGATGGATAACCAACGCATGCACACGAAGATCGCGACGACGCGGTCATTGGCATGGAAAACACAATGCGAGATCTCGGTGATGCGGGACGTTCGCTGGACGAGGAAACCGCAACATTGACGCCACCCACACGACGAAAACGAATGATGCGTCGTGCATTGATTGGCGCGTCCTGCTTGATCGTCGCCGGATTGATAGCGTCGTGGTTTGTCGCTGGCGCACTCGTCGCGCCAAATCCTAGTGACGTTGGTGATCCGCCAAGCGAATTGAACGCGTCTGCTTTCACCGTGAACAGCGATTCCGGTTCTGTGATTTCTGGTTGGCATACCAGACCCAGTTCTGACAAGGGAGTGATCGTTCTGCTCCACGGCATAAGGGGCTCACGCCTGTCGATGTTGGATCGCGCTCGAATGCTTCATGACTCCGGATATGCAACCGTTATGATCGACCTTCAGGCGCACGGCGAGAGCACGGGGGACGTAATCACGGTCGGATACCTCGAACAACACGACGTCCGCGCCGCGGTTGAGTTTGCGCGACGCGAACACCCAAGTGAACCGATCGGCGTTATTGGGGTTTCGCTTGGTGGCGCGGCGGCTCTACTGGCGTCTCCCTTAGACATTGACGCACTCGTACTCGAATCGGTGTACCCGAACATTCACGACGCCATTCACAATCGTGTCGCCGCAATACTTGGCCCGCTTTCATCGATTCCCGCATCGCTGCTGCTCATCCAACTCGAACCGCGTCTTGGGATTTCGCCAAATGAGCTTCGCCCCATCGATCACCTGCGTGACATCCAATGTCCCGTTTGCGTCGCGTCCGGGACGGCGGATCGACACACGACCGAATCTGAGACGCAATCAATGTTCTCCGCTGCGACAGAACCGAAACACCTTTGGTTAGTTGATGGTGCCGCCCACGTGGACTTGATGCGCGAGGATCCGATACAATACCGACACGAGATTGTTGGATTCCTAGACCGGCACCTTGGTGTTCATCGCCAAGACGCCAGCGAACCATGACATGCACGGAAGGACGGCTTGCGTGTTTTATAAAATGGAAAATCGATCGTCCGTCCTCCGTGATGTCTACCGTTACACGAATCGATAAAGTGCAACGCGGATTCGTTGTGGTTGATCGGACTTTGCTTCGATGGCGCGGGCAAAAGATGCGCGGTCGATTGGTGCGCGGTCGGCTAGGCTCGAGATTGGTGGAATGACGACTGATGGCGAGATGCGCGGTCGTCGGTACGCGGGGCAGTTCATGCTCGAGATTGGTGCGCGGTCGCA
>JBAUHR010000399.1:0-11788 GCA_049680385.1 Rubripirellula sp.
CGACTGATTTGAACGTAGGAATCGGCGACGGCGTAAAACCATAAAGTAGTCGAACCCTCGTTTGTTGAGATGAAACGGCGCGGCCGCGCCGAGATGCCATTTGCCAATCACTCCGGTTCGGTACCCAGCTTGTTGAAGTCGTTTCGGAAACAGTGTTTCGCCCGAGTCGATGCCCATGTACGCGTTGGATGGATCGTACGCAGGGTTGGTTTCGAAACCAAACCGGTGTTGGTAGCGACCGGACAACAATCCCGCTCGGCTAGGCCCACAATACGGATGTGTCACGTAGCCATTGGTGAACGTCACACCCGACGCGGCTAGTACGTCAAGATTGGGCGTCTGGATTGGGCGTCTGGATATCAGTGGCTCCGGTGAACCCCGCGTCGGCGTACCCCATGTCGTCGGCCATGATCAGAACGATGTTGGGACGTTCGTCGGCGTTACATTGGTCACAGGAAATCGTGAAAACGACAAGCAGTGGGATCATGAATTTCATGAGTACGTCTTGGGTGATGAGGGATTCGAAGTACTGGCAGCGAATCGATCTTCGACGACAAAATCCTATTTGGCAGTGCGGTGTACGACGACTTGAACGGATGTAATCGTCGCACCTTCTTGCGAAGTGATCGTCACTCGGTTTCGCTCCCGCAGGATTGATGTTGGCACGACCGTTTCGAGCGGTCCAAAGAACTCGCTGAACTCACCGGCGTCACCCATGTCCACCGTGATTGGGGAATCGTTGATGCTAACCTTGACCGGTTTGCTGATGCCTCTGTCACGATGGATTCCAATGACAAGTTTGGCAAAGCGAACTGTTTTGTGATCCTCGACATCGACTTGAAACGAAGTCGGTTCACCAGATATCGCAACCGCCGTTTCGGCTGCATAGATGCGGTCCATTTGCAGTTTGCCAGACGGGGCAAGCGGGCGGCGAAGTGCGAGACGGATCACCGTTGTTTCGTTGACGTCGACGGGGATCGAACTTGCATCGACGGCATGCTCGGGCTCGAAGATGACATCGCCGTTGTGATAGTTCAATCGAGTTTGCTGTGCCGCGGTTGCTCCAACCTTTGCCGCTACACCAGATAGGTCGACCGCGATTTGGCGCCCGCCCATATTGGTCACGGCCAGCGAAATTTGTTTGTCATCATAGACGGCAACGACATCGAGATAGTCTCGATCAAAAGCGACCGGTAATCGACGACCATCGAAGTTATGCCAAAGATCGAAGTAGCGAGCCACAATCGTCGGCTCGAAATCGTCGATGCTAACGTGCCGTTTGAGTCCTGGTTTGGGGGCAAAGGCCGCGTCGCCACTGTTGGGGTTCCAGGGCATGTGCAAAAAAATAAATGGCACAAACATGTCGATCTGGTCGGGCCGCTGCATGGACTTGGTCAGGTACGCATTCCAAGCATAGAGCCGCAACCAGTTGTCGGACGGTTCACGGCCATTTTGTAACGAACCGGTTTCGGTAATCAGAATTGGCAGTACGTTGTCGACACGATGCATCTCGGCTCGCAGCATGTCCAAAATCGCTTCGTATCGACCGAGCAAATAGTTCGAGTATCCCAATCCACGTCGTTCGTGTGCTCCCAACGTCAGAGCGTTTTCGTAGAAGTGGTGTGAAAAGAAGTCGAGATGGCCACGAGTGTCTTGAATGAAGCGAGCCTGGTCTTGGTAGAGCTTGAAGTTGCCAGTTTGCAACTGCATGTAAGCCGATGATGGACCACCTACTTTGACGCCCGGTGCGCCGGCGTGAATTTTGTCGGCAACGCGATTGTGGAAATCGCTTAGCAGTCCCCAACCATCAGCGTCCTTGCGACCATGGTGCGACCATTCCGATGGAACGCTGCTCTCGTTCTTCACTTCCCACCACGCCGCAGTGGAACCGCCGTCATTGATTTGGTCCGCTACGTAAGCCGCAGCAAGATCGGCGGCATCGTCGAAGTGTTCAACAAGCGGCGTGCCGCGTCCCTTTAAGGGCACCGACATGAACTCGGGCCAATCATTGAAACACAGCGCAAACGGTTTGCCCTTCCACAAGGGAATCGTTCGTCGCTGTCGTTCGCCCGCGTCATACCGGTCAAAGAAGGTCAGATCGGCGGCACCTGGTTTGTCCTTGCGTTCTTGTAGTGTCTCGGCACCTTTCTTCCATCCGTGCGTCAAGGCAGGGTTAAACTTGAAGGCGCCGCGGCCGGGAAGGAAATCACGTTCTGCAGCCCAAGCCTCAAAAGACGGGTCAACCACGCCAGGCGTTTCGTGCATCCGAAACCAACGATCCCGTTGCAAATCGGATGTTCCACCAATCGACAATTCGTGATCCGTGTCAACGTGGACCATGACGCGCTCGCGAGGAAACTCGGCCCCAAGGTCACGGTAAGGGATCGTGTCAAACTTTGGCGAAATGGCGTTCTGAGCATAAAAGACGAGATCGTCGATTCTGCATTCCGCATCCTTTTCTTTCATCAAGAAACGGATCGTCATCCGTTGCGTTGGATGATCGCTATTTGAAATCGAAGGCATCTGGACGCGGTAAAAGTCTTTCACCTGCACACTGCGTGGCGGCGCCTTGTCTGGCGAAAACGGAACGACATGAACTTCTTTGATCCGGTCCAAATTCTCGCCGTGGAATCCAAAGTGGCGGAACAGTACCGCAATCCGTTCGGTTCCTGCCGGCAGTTCGATCTCTTGGCCATCGCGAATTTGATGCGTCTGCTCGAGAATCGTCAGTTCTTTGAGGCTGCGGTTGTCGGCACTGCCTTGGTAAACCGTCTTGCGGCTTTCCGAAAACGTGTCGAACAAATAGTCATGCATCGCTTTTTGTTTTCTACCTTCCTCGCTAACGGACGACGGCAACGCAGTTTGCTGGGCGATGGAACAAGTGGCAGAGGCCAGCATGACAATCCAAGCAAGCAAGCCGAGGGTAATTGTGTGTCGTCGCGAATTTGGCATGGGGATCTTCTCTAAATGACCTGCTGCAATGTTCATGGCAGTTAGTTTTTCGGATCGATGAACTGGATGTCAGCGAAGTAAGCACCTCGTCGCGAATCGCTTGCTGCATCCGTAAGCCAACTTTGCATTACGGTGTCACCCGCGGGTAATTCAACGTCAAACATTGCCGATGAATCACTTGCGGCGATCGTTTGTCGCTCGTCGATCAATCCGATTTTGAGTCTTGCCTCGGACGCGCCCATCGGGGCTACACCGTCGCTTGGAAAACGCGACAACGAAATTCGATAGCGACCTGCCCGAACCACATTTACGGCCCAAAAGCCATTGATGGCGATTCTGTTGTCACCAAGTTGCTTTTGTTTCCAAATCACATTGCCGTCCGTTGGATGCCAGTCTCGTACCGTCAGACGCGTGGGGTTTTCTTCGGCTGCGCCAAGCTGAAACCGGGTGTAGGCTGCCTTGGTCGCAAACACATCGGCAAAGTACTCTTCGTAAGAAGCCCGCAGGTTAGCAACGACATCCTCATGCTTCGCTGCGACATTCGTTCGTTGTCCTGGATCACCAATGGCGTCGTACAGTTCACCGTTGACCATTCGCCATCGCTCGGTCAGCACCGCGTAGTGAGGATACCTGCCACGTTGATGGTTCGAAGGCGACAGTTGGGGTTGGTCTCCCTGTCGCTCAACAAACAAAGTTCGGTCTGACCATCGTTCGTCACGTCCGTCTAGCAATGATGCCATCGATTGCCCATCAAAATCGACGTTGTCGTGACCTTCGAGTTGGCACCAATCGACGAGCGTGGGGAGCCAGTCGCGACACGACGTAAGAATATCGGTTCTCTGTCCCGCTTTCAGTCTTTCTGGCCAGCGAACAAAACAGGCAACCCGGTGACCACCTTCGTAGACGGATCCCTTTTTCCCTTTCATGCCGGCGTTGAATCCGTTGTCAGGTAACTCGCCATCGCCTCCTTGAGCCGTGCCGTTATCACCCATGAAAATCACGATGGTGTTGTCCTCGATCTGCCGTGACTTTAGGGACTCGAGTAGCCGTCCAAGGTTTTCGTCGAAGTTGATGATTTGCCCAAAGAAGTCGGATCGAGCATCGGAGTGTCCATCCGCTTTGAACGGCGCCGAGTACTTCTCGGCGACCGTATGCGGGCTGTGCATTGCGTTGAGCGGCAGGTAAATGAAAAAGGGTCTGTCAGACGGTTGTGCGATCATCCGTTGGCACTCGGCAAAGAACACGTCCGTGCAATAGCCGGCAATCCGTTCAGGCTTTCCGTTTCGGAAATACGTGTCATCGAAGTAGTCGTTGCCGATCGGGTTGCCAATCTCGTCGATGCCACCGGCAAGATGGCGAACAACCGTTTCAAAGCCACGGTATCGCGGCGCGTACGGCCACGTATCACCGAGGTGCCACTTTCCAAACATCCCCGTTCGGTACCCCGAACTGGCAAACATGTCTGCGACGGTGACTTCGTCGGGGTTCAGCAATTGTCGTCCCTCGGTCACTGCCCATGCACCGACGCGGGACGAGTATCGGCCCGTCATCAGCGCCGCGCGAGTGGGGGTGCAAACGGGATCGACGTGGTAATCATCCAGTTGCACGCCTTCGGCGGCGAGTCGGTCAAGGTTCGGCGTTTCTAGCCAGGGGTTTCCGTGACAGGACATATCGCCATAACCCTGGTCATCCGTCACGATCAGAATCACGTTAGGCCGGTCGTCAGCAATCGCTATGCAATTGAAATGCAAAACGATCACGAGTGTGTAAATCAATTTCATCGATCGCGTTTCTATTTGACGCTAGGAACGGTGGGCAAATCTGTTCGCTACGACTAGCGAACCGGCGACGTCTCTAGCGCACGGACTTGGAAGTTGTCGAATTCAATGGTCGAACCGTTGATTGTCAGCCCGACGTTCGTTTTTGTTGCATGTCCGATCCCCGGTGATTGAAGGCGAGCGATGGGGACGCCGTCCAAGTACGTCTGCATGACATCGCCCATGATGTCGACGCGGACGTGATACCACTTGCCCTTGACCATTTTGACGCTGCCGACTTGTCGTGTTTTCCGCAATCGTTCCTCGAGCGATTTGGCTTGGTCCGTGGTAAGGTCTGTCCGTTGTCGCAATTCGCGAACATCTAGGTTCATGACGCCAACTTTGTCGTCACCAAGAACCATTTTCTGTGGTGAAATCGATACACGGCAAATGTGACCGGCGTGAACCGATTTGTCCGCCTTGTCGTCGATGACCACATTGAATTGAGTGCCGCCGTTGAATCGAACATCGAACTGGATGTCTGCGTCTTTAAAGGCAACCATCGGGTGCATGTGAGCGCCGTGGTCGTCCTGTGTTTGCTTGCACGACAATACGCCGTCAACAATCGTAAACGCCTCGGCGGTTGCCTTGCTTATCTGATACCGCTGGCCAAGTTTGTTGCGACCATCAAAGTTGTCACTGAACAGCAGTTTCCCGTTTCCTTTTTGCACGACGGTATTGGTTGGCGACAGTTTCTCGACATTTGCTTTCACCGGCTTCTGATGGTTGCCTTTCTTCTTATTGTTCGGTTTTGCCCCCACCGTAGTCACGGGTAGCTTTACGCCCGGTGCATCGTGCTCGGACTCGTACAGGTCGAACTGGGGTAAGGCTGTCAGCAGTTTGTCTCGTTCGGCGCGGTGAGCTTCGCTGACCTGGTTCCAGTCCTGGATTTGCGGGAAACTGATCAAGTCGGCAGGCTTTACCGAAACGTCCCACCACCTGCCCTTGCCGTCCTTCAAAACTAGCTCGCCGCGAATGATCTGATCCGCGCCGTTGTACCCATATAGCCAGTCTCGATGCTTGCTTTTTTCGGTGAATAGAAACGGAACAAGGCTTTCACCGTTGATTTCATAGTCCGTGGGGATTGTAGCGCCGGCCAATTCTGCGATCGTCGGCAGCATGTCTGACATGTTGACCAGCACGTCCTGGCGACCTTGTTTGGTCATTCCCGGTGCCACAATGATCAGCGGGACGTGCGTGCCCTTTTGACGATCCGAACTGCCCTTTCCATAGCCGCTGGTTCCATTGTCGGCACAGAAGATCAACACCGTCTTGTCGGCGATCCCCATTTCCTGCAGCTTGTTTCGATACATCCAAATTTGATAGTCGAGATAATTCACATGATTGTGAATTCCAGGCTCGGTAACTGTGCCATGATCGTCGTAGACGCCTTGGTCGCCCGTGACGTTGGGCACGATGCGAGTGTATCCGTTGCCGTTCCACCGGACGATGGGCGTGCCGGGCCACTTGGATTTGGACTGAGGGTTCAGCCAATCAAAAGCGTCGTGTCCTAAATGCGAGGTGTGATAGACAAAGAACGGCGTCTTGTTTGCATTTTGTCGATCCATGAAGTCAAAGATGAAATCAAGTTCGACGTCAGGACCGTACGTATTCAGGCCGAAGCTTGCTTTCGATTCCGGCGTGTTTGGCCACCACTGCATTCCCTTTGCTTTACCGGAATGATTCATCAACCTGACATGTGGGTTCCAGTACCAACCGTGTTGAAGAAAACTGTCGATGCGTTGGTCTGTGTCTGAATTGAAAAGAAGTTTCCCGCCATCGATCTTCTTTTCGTACATTTTAAAATCGGTGTACGGATTGTCGGTGTCGGAAAGGTTGCCGGGTGTAAAGCAGCCTTGGTCAAAACCGAACTTGCTAAGGTCGCCAGCCATTTGCGTTTTGCCGGCCCAGTAAGTTGCGTAGCCGGCTTGTTGGGCGACATGGCCGATCAAGCGGGGCGAACTTTCGTAAAGCGGCCAAGTGACGGCTTTTGCTTTCGCGTCGAGGTAACGGCCTTTGTCCTTGTTGTTCCACCACTTGTGCAAGTGAGCGTAACGGCCGGTCATCATCATCGCTCGGCTGGGCGAGCAAACGACGGACGCCCAAGCGGTTTCGACCCAGCAACCTTCTTCGGCCATCTGGTCCAGCGCCGGAGTCTTGGCGCGAAAGGCAACGTCGGCGGTATCGCCACCGGTGGGCGGGCTCCAAGTCGACGAACCATACAGTGGTAATTCGCGAGCACTGATGTCGTCAGCAAACACCAGGATGATATTCGGACGGTCGGCCGCATGGACCTGCGAGGCGATCGCAGCGATGGCAATCATCGCTGAACAGATGATGGATTTCATGGAGGTTATTGTCTAAGGTACAGGTGGGGGACTCGCCGGGTAGCGTTTTCTGCCGCGATTTGGATCAGTGTTGAACAGACGTTTGTGTTGGACTTACAGTTTGTAAAACTCTTCCCAGCCATGACGAGGCGCAGGATCGAGCAACGCAAGTGCCGCATCATTGTTTTTGATCGTTTTGGTTAGACGGTCGAATTCAATTTCGCCGCCCAGTCTTTGGGCGATCACGCCAAGGTTGAAGACTTGCGTCAACGGACCGCTGATGTGGAAAGGCGACTGGGTTTCTTCGACGCCTTTGCAACTGAGCAGAAAGTTTGCCCAGTGGTTGGAACTTTGGGTCGAATACTTTGGCAGCGTTGCCATCACTTCGTCCGCGCCCGTCGAAATGATTTCCAGTTCATCGCCGTGCGAATCGCCTTGGAAAACATGATCGCCCGCATAGATGATCTTTCCGGGACGGTTTTCCTTCGCCGCTCGATCTACCGTTGCCTTGTACTCTGGTTCGACCTCGGCCAAGTTTTCTCGGCCGTCATACCAAGTCACATCACACGCTGGCATTTCGCCGCGACTGGGAAAAGCAAACTGAATCGTGGACGCTTGCGGGAAAACCAAGGTGTTGGCACCTTCGCGTTTGATGGCCGTAATCCGATCTGGTAATCCGAGTTCCAAGAACCGATGGCAGGTGTCCAGAATGTGCGGCCCCCAATCGCCAAAGGCACCGCTACCGTAGTCGAACCAGCTTCGCCAATTGCCAGGATGCAATCGCTTGCTGTGCGGATTCATCGGTGAGGGGTTGCACCATGTATCCCAGTCGATGCCTGGGGGTAACGGATCGGTCGGGTACTCGGTTACACTTTCGCCCCAGCCATGCCAACGACGATACTTGTTCATGTACGCGGTGATCTTCCTGACGTCTTTGAAGACGCCGTCTTCGGACCATGCTTTGAACTGATGGAAGTTTGCTTCCGAATGACCTTGGTTTCCCATTTGAGTCACCACACCGCTGCGATCAGCAAGGTCGATCATGCGTTCGACTTGACCGAACGTATGCGCTAGTGGTTTCTCGACCCAAACATGCTTTCCCATCGACATCGCCAACATGCCTGCGGCAAAATGCGAGTGGTCGGGCGTTGAAACCACGACTGCGTCGATCTGGTCGCCCACCTCGTCTAGCATCCTGCGGAAGTCCGTGAACTTTGGCACATCTGGGTGAGCCGCGATCGCAGGCTGGACGTGTTTGCCTTGAAGGTCAACGTCGCACAGGGCAACAACATTGCACAGTCCGGTCGCGAGAAACGCTTGTCGGTTGCGATCTCCTTTGCCACCGCTGCCCACGAAGGCTACGTTGACTTGTTCGCTAGGTGCTCGCGTTTCACTGTTCGCTTGGTTGCCAAGTGCGATGTGGGCAGGCAGAACAGTGGCGGCGCCGAACGCGGTGGAGGCCTTGAAAAATTGCCGACGGTCGAAGTGATTCATGGAAAACTCAATAGGTAGCAGTGGATCAGAGAAGCGGAAGTCGTTCATGATTCTCACTGCTGGAATTCGTGAAAATTCTGATTTAGTGTTCGCAACACGTCTGGGATGTCGGGTTCCCGAACCCCCGTGGGCCAAGTGAGTATCTTGAAACCTTCGCGTCGCATCGTCGACGCGAAACTGTGTGTTTCATGCTGTCTCGGACAAGATCTTTGCTTTTGTTGAATAGCGTTGTGAGCTATTGGGTGACATGATCCGTTTCCGAATTCTTCTTGATCAGAGGAATGTGAACGTTGAACGAATGAGCTTTGTCGTTCGTTTCTTCGGCTGCACAGTACAGCACCGCCGGCTGTCCGTTTTCAAGCCAAAGCTGCGGGCGTTCGAGTCGATTAAACGACTGCTCGGTACCGTCGGTCCAGGTCACCTTGCGCTGCAGTACCCACGGATTCGGAGCGACATCCCATGTCAAACCATCCTTCGATGTGAACAATGCAAGTGAATCCTCGCCGGTGCCGTTGAATGTTCCTTTGTGGTCGTTCACGATCGCCCAACAGCGATTGCCCTCGGCCCAAACGTAGGGATCTTCGGCCGGAAACTTGACGCCCGGTGCGGTAAACAACGGCTTCATTTTTTTGTTGAATGGTCCGGTCGGTGATTGCGACGTGGCAGCCAAGTGAATCACAGGGCCACCGAACGGTAGTGGCCCTTTGGTTCCCACCGCTTTGTAAATCAGAACGTACGTGCCGTCAGATCGGCGCAGAATCGACGGGTTGCTCGTCATCAGCTCGTCATGGGCACCTGGCTGATGGGTAACGTCGATCAAAGGTTTTTCAAAACGCTTCCACGGCCCAGCCGGATGATCGGCGACGGCCACACCGATGCGTTGATGGTTGCGATGGATGGGGTTCAGCTTCACGGTCGCATTACCGTCACCGAAATTACCCATGTAATAAAGATAGTACTTGCCGTCGAATTCATGGACGGTTGGATTGTGAGTGCACATTCCATCCCAATACTCTGCCCCGCGCGCCGGCAGGGCAACGTCAACGTATCGGAAAGGCCCCAGCGGACTGTCGGCCACTGCATGAGCAATCTCGGAATGCGTGACCCAGGCGTTGTGCCCGAGTTCGCGAAGCCAGCGACTGTACAGCAAGTGACACTTTCCATCGGTATCACGAACCATGCTAGCGCCCCAAATGTAATAGTTTTCGTCGATGAACTTGGCAGACGTGGGTACCCGAGAAACCAACTTCTTGAAGTCTAAGTTGGAGGCATCGGAAAATTTCTCGAGCGTTTTCGCGTGAATTGAAGATCGTTTCCAAATGCGTACGTCATCCACGGTCGCAGTCTTTGGGACGAGCAATCGCAACAACGATTTGTTCGCGTGGGCAAATCCGTCGGATTGATGACTGCCGACGCGTTGACCATCGATGTCCACGACGACATGGTCGCCATCGATATGAACGAGGATCTCGTGCCACTGATTCAATTCAAGTTGAATCGGCAACCGCTTTTTCTTCGCTGACAATGTCTTGCGTTGGCCGTCGGTGAGGGTGCCGGCTTTTGACAAAGCACGTGTCTGCAAGTTCATGACGCCTGTCTTGCGATCTTCGATGGTCAGCGTACTGACGCTTACGTCTGCATCAAACAGGTGACCGGCATGAACCGATTTGCAGGCCAGATCGGCGAAGTTCAGCTTTAGGCTGTCGCCTTTTTTGTGCAGCATGAACCGCAGTCCGATGCTGCCGTCGGTGAAAGCAAACGGATGTCGTACCGATGTCGCATGAGTCGCAACGTCGTGCGTATAAATATGCATCGCCCCGTCGCGCAAGTCGACTTCCTTGTGACCTGCGGCCGTCTTGTCGCTGCTAGTGGTCCAGTCGTTTCCAGGTTCATCCTTCTCCTCTTGCGATTCTGAACGTTCAAAGTGATCTTCAAAGATCAGTTCACCAAATTCAGTATTTGCTCGACCTTGCTCGGCCATTGCCAGAGGTGTCAGAAGGAAGGCTGCAAACGTGAAGGATTGTATCAATCGCAGAAAACTCATGGACGCACTTTGATTGGTGAGGAATTGTGTTGAAAGGTCTTGGCATCCGCGACTATCGCTCACCACGTGAAGCAGCGTCGATCGCCTTTTGTCGCGACTCTTCCTCGCTGCGAACATTGGGGCCGTGCGCGTCCAGCCATTTCGGCGAAACATTCTTGGCGTCCCAGTTTTGAATCAGTTTGTTCAACCGAGCGACCGTTTCGGGTTGCTGTGATGCTAAGTCATGGTGTTCCCATGGATCATTGGCAAGATCGAAAAGCAACGATCGACCTTTGTAGCCGCTTTGAACTAGTTTGAGATCGCCGTCACGGACTGCGTACCCAAATTCAGTGTCGCCCATCGCGTATCGCCAAAACAATGTTCGCGGGTGTTTGTGAGACTGGCGATTGCGAAGCATCGGAATCAAGTTCATGCCGTCTAGCTTTGCTTCGTCGTCCATTTTTTTTCCGGCGGCCGACAAGACCGTGGGGAAAATGTCCAAGGCGGTAATCGGCGTGGTGACAGTTGATTCTTTTGGGATTTGCTTTGGCCAGGACATCAGAAACGGAACCCGGACACCGCCTTCGAACAGCATCCCTTTGTGACCGCGATACGGAAAGTTGACGGCGTGTTCTTTGCGTCCACCGTTGTCGCTGTAGAAGATCACCAGCGTGTTTTCCGCCACGCCAACTTCTTTCAGCTTGGTCATCACTCGCCCGATTCCTTCGTCCATCCCCGCGACCATCGCTCCGTAGACCGCGCGGCCGCCATATTCGATGTGCTCGGTTTTCGACAGGTGTTTCTTGGTCGCCTGATCGGGTGCGTGAGGCGCGTTGTAGGCGAGGTACAAAAAGAATGGTTCATCCTGGTGACGATCGACAAACTGGACTGCTTCGGTCGAAAAGTCATCGGTCAGGTAGGTGAGCGTTTTAGGATCGACTTGTTCGTCGCCACGATGAACTCCCAACGCTGCGGGCTTTTTGCCAACGTCGCCCCAATAGTTTAACCCACCGGCGCTGAAGCCGAACCACTCGTCGAATCCGCGACGATTTGGCCAGTACTGGGCTGCGTCACCCAAATGCCATTTTCCAATCGCACCGGTGGCGTAGCCCGCGTCGCCAAGTGCATTTGCCAAAGTGGTTTCCGAAAGTGGCAATCCGGGAGCCTGATCACCC
>JBAUHR010000400.1:0-2892 GCA_049680385.1 Rubripirellula sp.
CTGATACGCCTGAAAGATCGGTTCCACGTCCGTTTCGATCGCCTCCGACCAATTCACGTCGATCGGAATCTTCAGCCCGCCAAACATTTCCTCCAGCAAACCGTTGGAAGTCTGCCGCAGGACATTCCGCGGATTAAACCCAGCTAATGACATCGTCTTTCCCCCCCTCTCGAAAACGTACCGTACACTACACACTAAACATTGAGATTAAAACCAATGCCTCCGATCCGGAGGCATGAACAAACCCTCAAAGCCGCCTACTCAGCGAACAAACCGAGATGTTCCAATTGAATCCGCATCGCCTCGTCCGACACCGCGAACTCGTCAGCGAGCGATTCACAGAACACCTCACGCATCAGACGGATCGGATCCGGCTGGACCTCGATTCCGTCTGCGTCGATCAAGAAACGAATCGGCTCGACCGCCGGCACAAGTTCTCGAAGCCGGCAGTCGCAAATCGGCTCATCGCCGCCGGTTAGCATTCGCCACGCCGGCCTGAGCAACCAGTCCGGCATCAGCAAACAACCAGCGAACTCATCCGCTTGCCGTTCGATCAAGGGACGAGCGTGATCCTTGCGACAAATCACATCCGGCATTTCACCGTCACCGTACAACACCGCATGTCCGTCTTCGTCCAGGAACAAGAACCGGTGCAACTGCCAGTGTGCGATCTCATGGCCAAGCGTGAAGTGATAGCGACCAAGCAGCTCAGGAAACCGATCTGGATTCAGCGCGTCGTCGATCAGAATGTGCTGCCGCGAGAACCAGATCGCACCATGAACGCGACCGCCAAGTTGGCTCTGAAGATCCGAGAACCCAAACGTCAGCGGCAACACCGAGGTCGCAACATCTTCGATTTCGATTGGCGCTTTCGTGATCGGCCCGAATCGCTTCGCGTACTCCGCCAGCACCGCATCGGCCTCGGCAGCGATCTGGCGAGACGACAGCGGCGGCACTTCGATTCCCTGTGCCAACAAATCAACTACCATCGTCACTTCCCCCGCTTTTTCATTTTGCGAATCTGTTCTTTGATGACTTCAAATTGTTTCGGTGAAAGCCCAGTCGCTAACCGCATCAGCTCGGGCATGTCCTTGGGGTGCTGGCGGACCATGACATCCACGTCATCCGGCACGCGATCGGCCAGCCGAATCCATTCGTCGGGATCCTCGCCCAACAACTCGGCGATCTTCGTGACACGATCCGCCGTCGGCGGCGCGAAGTGATCCTGCTCGACCTGCGACAGGTAGGTTGCCGACACGCCGATCATCTCCGCGAACTTGCGCAGCGTGATCTTCTTCGCCGTTCGTTTCTGGCGCAGCACCGCGCCAAACGACTTCGCACTACGAGCCTTTTTCATCGCGCAGGCCTCCCTGCCGAATCGTCGTCCGATATCCACTGCATCCAAAACATGGCAATCTCCGTCAACCACTTTCTCCTCCGGAAACCCGAAAAAGCACGAGCCCCCGGCCATTGATGTGTATCGTGCACTAAACACTACATCTATAGTACCGCTGGTCCACAAACCCGAACAGTACCCAACTCAAAATTTTGCTAGCAAACTCGCCAGCCCCGATCATTGAATCTAACGCCCGTGACACGTCTGGTCACAGCAGGAAAGAAAAACTGAGATTCAAAGCTTTACGGTTTTGTTCGCGTCACCGGAGAATCCTGCGCGAACCAAGGATTGCAACAGCATGCTGCTCAACAGCGGGACATCATTCGATATCCGAGTTCTCCGGTTCGGAAAAGTCGAGCCAATCATTCTCTCGTAAATTCTTACGCGATATGTCCGTTAGCCGAACGGCAGACAGCCCTCCGTCGCTCTGAACGACTTCGAGCTGTTCGTTATGGCCGAGCACACTGGCTTTTTCGCGGCAAATGGCCGGGGTTAGCTTTACTCCCATAAATGGTTGCTCGACGATCGCGGCAAGATCTACATAGCCGTATTCGCCGTCTTGGATTGACTCAATACGTCGGAGCAACAAGACGTTCCAAAGCTGATCCGCCGCGTCGTAGCCAGCTCTTGTCAATCGGAAGACTTCTCGCTTGTGTCCAAGATCTTCCACCAGCCCTGCATTTTCTAGCTCTTCGAGTCCAGCCTCCCAACTTGCTTCAGAGCGTTCGTCGCCCATTTTGTTCAGTGTTATCCCGCCCGCTGAAAGTTCATGCCCAGCGAGCATACGACCAAGTGCAATTCTGCTTCGATCGGTAACGGAGGCGACGGTAAGGATTGTGTTTGATTGCGAACTGAACGTCACTTCGTTCCCATCACCAAGTAGATTATCGGACAAAGCAGCAAACGCTTTGTCGTCCTGCAGACGATTGAGAGCCATATCCAATTGATGGCGGAATTGCTCGGCAAAGTCACTGACCTGTGTGTATTGGATATAAAGTCCTTCCTGCTTAACGCTCTCTTTGAAATCTCGAACAGCTTTGACTTGGTCTAAATCGGCGGCGTTCGGTATCGCGCGATCGCAAAAGAAAAGCAAAACACGATCCGCACCCTTTTCAGCGGCAAACTCGCGGATTTCTTGCACCGTCCCAGAGAGATCTTTCGCAGTGGGTGTTCCTAGCCGAGACCACAAAATGGCAACGAGAAGATCGCATCGGTCAAGCAGTTGTCCATTGATAAGGTCTTGCGGATGACCTCCTTGCACCGCTTGCGAATGCGTCTCAACACGAACCGGCTCGACAAGAATGGATCGCGACATTGAATGGGCAGCGTTCCAATTGTGGACGACGCGACAAGCTTCGTCCCTTTCTTCATAGACATCGCCAGGACTGGCGATGAACACACGAATGAAAATACCGTTCTGCATTTCTGAAGTTTCCTTAGTTGTTAAATTGTGTTCGGCAGAAGGGAGTCGCGAGTAGCCGATATGCTCAAGTCAA
>JBAUHR010000401.1:0-2067 GCA_049680385.1 Rubripirellula sp.
CCGTAGGGCGCTAGCCCACGGTTTTGTTCGCGTTGACCATCAGCCGCAGGGCGCTAGCCCACGGTTTTGTTCGCGTTGACCATCAGCCGCAGGGCGCTAGCCCACGGTTTTGTTCGCGTTGACCATCAGCCGTAGGGCACTAGCCCACGGTTTTGTTCGCGTTGACCATCAGCCGCAGGACGCTAGTGCCAAAACTCTCAATTCCGTGGGTCGTTTAAACCGCTAGCGTTTGTTGGTGATTTTTCCAATAGTCGCTCCATTTTTTGGGTTGTCTTTTCTCTCTCCAGGTTAGCGGCGTTGCCTCGACCTTTGCGTCGGTTGGTCGTCCTGTGTAAGTCCAGTTTATTGGCTTGGCAAAGTTCTCGTTGTAATAGGAAATAAATTGATTCAAGCGATCCATCAATGCCTGTTGGGATTGAAAGCTTTCATTGGCCAGCGCTCGTCTTTTGATGATTCCAAAAATAACCTCGATCTGGTTAAGCCATGAACTGTGCTTGGGCGTGTACACAAACCGAATTCGGTGCGAGCGGTCGCTCAGAAATTTCTTACGCGACTTAACCGACCCAAGGATCCCGGTACGTTTCTGTTTGCTGCCCAATGTTTTCTCATCAATCCCCTCGAGTTTGGCTATCCATCGCACCAACAGCTCGCTGCAATGGATATTGAGGTTGTCCACGACAATCACCCATGGGTCCTCAGGGGCAGTGGCCACCATGTCTTCGATAAATTTGGCAAAGTCTTCGTTGGTACGTGTCTTTTGAACAGCGTGGTGAATCACTTGCCCCAAGACCACGTGCCAGGCGGCGATCAGGCAGAGGCTGCCGTGACGCGTGTACTGGGTTTCTTCTTTTCCGACTTCGTCAGGCTGAGGCGGGAGCGTGGTGTCTCGCTTTTCATTGGCCTGAATCCCCGTCGCTTCGTCAACCGAAACGGTGTGAACCCGTTCTTGATCGAAGTTTTCTTGAGCGTCTAGGTAGGTATCGCAAACCCGTTTCACTTGTTTTTCAAAGGCTTCCTTGTCCTTCTCTGTCGTGAAGCACCAGCCTTTAATTCGGTGCGGACGCAAATTCACACTCCGAAGAATGCGACGGACATGCGATTCTGAAATCGAAGGAACGATATTCTGCTTGATTACTTCTTCGGCGATTTCTCTCGACGTCCATTTGCTCACGGGACGTCCGTAGGCTTCGGGCTTCTCGCACGCCAAGGAGATGATCGATACAATTTGCACCGGAGTAAATGTTGGCGAACGTCCGGATCGTGGAGCGTCTTGGAGACAGTCCTCGATGGTTCGGGCCAATTGAGCGGCGGTGCCTTCTCGGCAGATCAACTCCAACGCCGCGACAGATGCCTCAAAGCGATGCAGATGTTTGCTGGCGGTCTCGGGAGTCACTCCGACGACCTCCGCCACTGATTTCGGATTCAGCAACGAGGGAAAGCTGTATTGGTAATACACCAACTCGGCTCGCTGGCTGATGACTTTGGGCGTCAGGGGAGAACGAATCAACACATTTAGATGATTAAGAATAGGCATACTCAAGGAACTTGGTATAAACACAGTGACCTCGTTGGGTAGGGATGATCTGACTTACAAAACGAATCAGAACTCCCAACGGGGTCTTCTGTAAACTCCTACCTTAGTGCTAGCAGAAACCATGCGACGTATTTGCGAATTCCGGCACTAGCGCGTTGCGGCTGAGGGCTGCGATATCAGCCGTTGGGCGCTAGCCCTCGGTTCAGTTTGCGGATCGTTTCGAATGAACCGGACGCTAGCGCGTTGCGGCTGATCGCTTCGTTAAAAAACGATCGAGCTGATTAGCGAACGCTTGGGTGTCTTTGGGTGTGTGCGGTTTGGGTCCCTTGGTTTCCATTCCCGCTGCTCTCAATTGTTCTCCGATGTTTCGCGATGCTAGAAACTCTTGTACCGATGAATCGTCGTACAGTTGACCTCGTGGCCCAATTCCTATCCCGCCTTTTTTGACCACTTCGGCGGCTAGCGGGATATCTCCCGTTACCACCAGATCACCCTTGCGAAGTAACTCGAAGATTTTCTTATCCGCAATATCC
>JBAUHR010000402.1:0-5136 GCA_049680385.1 Rubripirellula sp.
ACTTTAACGATCAGCGGAACGACCGGAACGTTTGCCGACAAGCACGCTGGTGCTGGAAAGACAGTGACGCTCGCTAACTCGACCTACGGTGGCGCGGACGTCAGCAACTACGACTTCACCGACCAAGCCGCCACCACCGCCGACATCACGCCAAAATCGGTCTCCGTCAGTGGACTGGTTGCACAAGATCGCGTCTACGATGCGACATCCGACGCGGCTGTTGATCACTCGGCGGCGACCTTCAACGGAATCGTTGCAGGCGATGATTTGTCGGCGTCAGGAACCACCGGCTTGTTCGCCAACAAACACATTGGCACCGCAAAGTCCGTCACGTTAAGCGGAACCACTTACGGTGGCACCGACGTCGGCAACTACGTGATCGCCGACCAAACGGCATCCACCGCCGACATCACTCCGTTTTCAGTCGTGATCGCGGGAATCACCGCCGACGACAAAGTCTACGACTCCCAAACAACGGCAACGCTCTCTGGCACCGCCACCGCCAACACGTTCGCGGGCGACGATGTCCTGCTAGAAACGCACTTCATCGCTAACTTCGCCAGTGCAGACGCGGCCGACGGTCAATCGGTCAGCGTCAGTGGGTTCGCTTTGTCCGGATCCGATGCCAACAATTACTCGCTCGGACAGCCCACCGGACTGACCGCCGACATCACGCCAGCCGCGTTGACGATCAAGGCCAACAACGACAGCAAGTTCGTTACCAAGTCTGATGCGGCGGGATACGCCGGAGCCACGTACAACGGCTTCGTCGGCAGCGAAGGCATCGGTGACCTGACTGGATCGCTCAGCATCACACGTCTTGGCAACGACGAAGCCGCCGGAACGTTTGCAAGCGTTTTGAACGCCAGCGGCCTGACATCATCCAACTACGACATCACGTTTGTCGCCGGCGACTACACGATCGTTCCTGCCGAACAGTTCCTGATTCGTTTCGGAAATAGCAACTCAACCTACGGCAACGCACTCGGTTACAGTTTCTTGTCAGCCGAGTACATGGACGCTGGCTTCAACGTCGCCACACTGATGCCCACGGTCAGCGGCAACGACTACAGCTTCGACGACGGCGTTGGCGGAACGGCTCAGTTCACGATCGGACTCGACGGAGCCGCTCTGTCATCCAGCGGTCATGCCAACGTCGGGGCTTATGACCTGGCGATGAGCGATCTGATCGCCAGCGGTGGCAACTTCAGCAACGACATCAACCTGTTCGGAACGCACACGATTGACCGAGCGAACTTGACGGTTAATGCCGCTGGTCTGTCGAAGACCTATGACGGGACCGCATCGCTGAATAATCTAACACTCAGTCTAGGTGGTTTGGTCGCTGGCGATTTCGTCGACATTGCCGGTCAAGGCAGCTACGCCGATCGCAACGCGGGCACCGGCCTCAGCTACTCGATTGCCAACCTGACCCACTCAGGCACCGACGCCAACAACTACGCGCTTCCCGGCGGCACGATGCTCAATGGCACCGACGGCGTCATCACTTCCAAGAACGTGACGATCAACGCACCAAGCGTCACCAAAGTCTACGACGGAAACGCCGGATTCAGCGCCACAACGGATCAGCTAAACGACTGGACCACAGCACTCGGGATCACTGGCGACACCGTCGACGGCATCACGCTGACCTTTGGCGACAAGAACGTCGGCACGGGCAAAAC
This sequence comes from Rubripirellula sp., assembly GCA_049680385.1. GTDB lineage: Bacteria > Planctomycetota > Planctomycetia > Pirellulales > Pirellulaceae > Rubripirellula. The sequence continues at coordinate 1,686 of JBAUHR010000402.1, forward strand.
ATTGACTCCGTCTGCGATCGCGATCAACGATGGCAATGGTGGAGCGAACTATGACGTGACATTCACCAACAACAACGCCAGCAGCATCACTCGTTTAAACAGCGTCACCTGGATCGGTGGCGCAACAGGTGACTGGAATGACCCAGCCAACTGGGCCGGTGGTGCAGTGCCCGACTTGGCCAACGTTGCCAATGTGATCATCCCCTTCGGCGTCACACCAACCTTCGGCACCAACGTTGCCGGGCCAGTCGAGCTGGATTCGTTTAGTGGCGGCAACCTGCAAGTTGACGGCGGAACGCTGGACGTTACCGGAAACGTCAGCGCCGACACACTGACACAGAACGGTGGCACGATCAACGCTGGCGACTTGAACGTCGACGACTTGGCCCAAAACGCGGGCAACCTTGACGTGTCAGGCGACTTGACCGTCAACCAATCGTTCACGCAGTCGACCACCGCCACCATCGGTGTCGATGGGCATGCCGATATCACGCACAACAATGGCACACTGACGGTCAATCACCTGTCCAGCGGCAGCATCGAATTGGATGCCACCAACGGCGGCGTCCAACTGGGCAACGTTGAATCCGACGACAAACTTGAGATCAACGCAGCGGGCGATGTCACTCAATCGCCCACCGGCACCTTAACCGTCGGCGGAACGACATCGATCGACGCGACCGGCAACGTTACCCTTGACGGACCGAACAACGACTTCGTGGGCACCGTCAACGTCGACGCTAACGATGTCGAAATCACTGACAGCAACGGCGGCATCACGCTGGGAACCGTCACCACCGATGGCACCCTGGAGATCACCACGATCGGTGGCGACATCAGCCAAACTGAATCGAGCCAAGTCATCGTCGCAAGCGAAACCACTTTGACCGCCGATGGCGACATCGATCTAAGTGCCGGCAACAACCAATTCTTAGGCCCGGTCAACCTTGACAGCGTCAACGCCGAAATCACGCAAACCACTGGTGGCCTAGTCCTGGGAACGGTCGACATCGATCAAGAATTCTGGGTCGACGCAAAAAACGGCGGGCTAAACCAAACCACGACCGGATCGATCGCAGTCGGTGGAACGACGACATTGAACGCTCGCAAGCCCATCACACTTGACAACATCAACAATGATTTCCAAGACACGTTGACCGTCAATACGCCCCTGTTCAACATCCAGTCAAGCACGCCACTGGACATCGTGCGGACCGGCGCGTCGCTGGCCGATGAAGTCGGTGCGCAAGCCAATTCACAGACCGTCAACGACTCGTTGGTTCGACCGGCAACACCGACAACGTCGCTTACAGGTTGGTACTACCGCGTGGTCGAATTTCTTTCATCGCTGGTGAACTTGCCAAACAACCCCACGGCACATTCAGCGACCACTGCTGCTGACATCCAAGAATCCGATGGCGAAACATTCGTCCGGCCAAAACAAAAACAGTAAAGCAACGGGCCTGAAACATCTTGCCGCTATTGCTGTTTCACTTGTATCGCCGATCCGATCAGATGGACGACTTCTGGAGCATACTGACCGCTTGGGAATCCGACGAAACGGTTCAATCCATCGTCAAGAGTCGATTGGAGCATTCGGGATTTCAGTATCTCGTCGATCACAAAGATGACTTGATGCAGCTTCAACAACTTGCTCGTGCCGAGGACTACCAGAGGATCATTGACACCTGCCGAGAAGAGTTGGTTCAACGGAATGCGTATCAGAATCTTCCGGATTCTCATATCGTAACGATGTTGGAACACAATAATGCTGCACAGGCGAAATGTGGGAACCACCCATGCGCGAGAACGAATATTGGGTGATTTGCGCGTTGATCGACAACGATTCGGACGAGTCCAAACAGTATCTAAGGACGTTGTTTGAAAATAGCGAGCGACGTGAGACTCAGCTACGCAACAGATATCGTCGATGGCGTTCGTATCGGAGCATGGAAGACCGAGAAAGACCGCTCGTTCCGCTTATCGAATTAGAAAAAACCGCCGACTGCGCGAACGTTTTCCGCGACATGGGTTGGGAACTCGAAACGGAAGCGACGCCAAACCCACGCTCTGATCAAGACTCCGCCCAAATCAAGAATCACTTGCGAGACTGGACTTCGCCGCCGCCCGGTTCACTACCCAAACACCTGCCTGTTCTGCCAAAGTCACGATAGACGGCTGTTTGGCGACCTACCGATATCGTCGGTTTGGGCGGCCAGAGGGTTTTATTCGTGTGCGATGAGTGGGGATTCGTGTTCGTAAAAACGGCTCATCCGACAGAAGCGTGCGCCCGGATCACCCGAGACACGAAAATTGATGCGACAGCAAGAGTCGAGCAGCAAAATGGACCGGATGAATTTTCCTGTCGCATCAATCTTTCTGTCTGACTTTTATCTTTGATTTCATGGGGGTTGAGTCGGTCATTCGATACCGCATGACATTGACAGTTTTTCGGCGTGTCGCTCCATCTGAAAAGTACGCTTTCGTCGGATGAGCCGTAAAAAACAACCTTGGCTGAACACGAATCAGAAGCTTGATGGTGACATCGGTGCTAACCGGTCGGCCAACATGGTTTTTACGCTGGCCGCTGCGTGATCACCTTCGTTGTGATCCAAACTTTACCGCTTCGATCGGAGCGGTGACTTTAAAAACCTCTCGTCACGCCATCAGTGCATCGATTGCTTGGCCGTGGACGTCGGTTAGGCGGAAGTCGCGACCGGCGTGGTGGTAGGTTAGTCGCTGGTGGTCGAACCCTAGCAACCGCATGATGGTGGCTTGGATGTCGTGAACGTGAACGGGGTTTTCGGTGATGTTGAATCCGAATTCGTCCGTCGCCCCGTACGTGATGCCCGGTTTGGCGCCGCCGCCCGCCATCCACATTGTGAACGCTTGCGGGTGATGGTCGCGGCCTGCCTTGCGGCCCAGCGCCGGGTTGGTTTCGACCATCGGCGTGCGGCCAAACTCGCCACCCCAAATCACCAGCGTCTCGTCTAGCAAACCACACCGTTTCAAGTCTTCGATCAGTGCTGCGGTGGCTTGGACCGTTTCTTGACAGCGAGTTTCGGTACTGCCTTTTACGTTGCTGTGCGCATCCCATCCCGAATGATAGATATTGATGAACCGAACGCCACGCTCGACCATCCGCCGTGCCAATAAACATGAACGGGCGAACGAGGGCTTTTCGGGATCACATCCATAGGCGTCTATTGTCGCCTTGGTTTCACCACGAAAATCAATCAGCTCGGGTGCAGAAGTCTGTAACCGAGCCGCCATCTCGTACGATGCCATCCGGGTTGCAATTTCGGGATCACCGACGCGGTCCAAACGCTGTTCGTTTAGCCGGTTGATCAGATCAAACGTATCGTTTTGCAGTTCGTCACCAAACTTGTCAGGCGTTGCTACGTTCAAAATCGGCTCGCGGCCGTTTCGAAATTGCACGCCTGTGTAGACC
>JBAUHR010000403.1:0-5785 GCA_049680385.1 Rubripirellula sp.
ACATAGGGTCCCCCGATGTGGCTCTGCGACTCCGCTGGCTGGGTGTGCGGTGGCCTTCTCGGAAGCATTGTTGTGCTTTCCTCTGACGTGTCTTTCTCGAAAACGCCCTCCGTAGGAGAACTGCGACGATAGGTAACGTTGCGGAACTACCTGGGGGCTCGCGTTTTTGTCCATTTGGTCGGAGCGGTGCGAGCATCTCCCACCAGTGAGTTCGTGCGGTTCTTTAGTCTTGATTTTGTAGCCGTTTACTTTACTTTCCCTTTTTTAGAGTCGAGCGTCAGCGACGAGTGGGATCATCGCGGGATTCCTCTCCTTCGAAACAACTTGCGAAGATCGTCCGGCAGATGTCCGGCCGGTGCGCGAGCCGTTTGAACGGTCTGTCTTTGTCAGTCGCATACCCAACCGAACTTTTTTAGGGCATCCAAGATGGACACCATCACCACTTACGACAGATTGGGTGGCGAAGTAGGGCTGCGTCAGTTGGTCGATCGCTTTTACGATCTGATGTCCGAATTGCCAGCCGCTGAAACGATTCGGAAAATGCACGCGGATGACTTGACCGAAGCGAGAGACAAGTTGTTCAAGTTCTTGTCGGGGCTGTTCGGTGGTCCATCTCTTTATATCCAACAGTACGGGCATCCGATGCTGCGTGCTCGGCATTTGCCGTTTGCGATCGGTAAAGACGAACGGGACCAGTGGTTGTTGTGCATGAATCAAGCGATTGACGAACTGGTCAACGACGAGCAACTTGTTTCACAATTGAAGAACGCATTCTTCCGAACGGCCGATCACATGCGGAACAAGGAAGGCTAGTGGCAAGATCTGCCGACGTCGAAATCACCAAAGAAAGATTCCGTTATCGACGCGGCACTTCGTTCGTTGACCGTTGGCACAAGGTGCCCCCGCGTGCCATTGGCTTGCCAATCCGGTAAGCTGCTAGCGATGGCAAATTCCGTCTCTCCGACGACCGTTCATTCACTCGCTGACGTGCCCCGTCTATTGGACAAGGCTGCGGGGATTAGCGCGCGTCTGTCGAAGCACACGACTCGGAAGACGTTGGCGTTTTCGGGCGTTTGGGGGTCGCTTCGAGGTGTTTTTGCGGCGGCCGTCGCGATCGAGCGGCCGCACATTTTGATGCTGTTGCCGCAAGCTGCCGACGCAGACATCGTTGCTGGCGACGCGATCGCATTTGGCTTGGCCGACGCTGTGTCTTTGCCGCTTTCATCGGCCGACGTTTCAGCGTCCTCGATTCGCGATGAAGATTACGCGGATCGACTGCAAGTGCTGCAACAGCTTTTGCAACGCAACGAGTCACCCGAAAAGCCGCTGTTGGTGACGGCGTTCATCGGTGGCGCGATGCAGTTGGTGCCGACGCCGGAAAAACTACGTGATTCGACGCGGCGAATTTCAGTTGGTGACGAAGTCGACCCCGACGAAATCCGTCGCTGGTTGGCCGAGGCTGGTTTTGCGGCCACGACGGCAGTGGCACTGCCGGGGGAATTTGCGACACGCGGCGGACTGCTGGACATCTATTCGGCTGACCAACCGCAACCGATCCGCATCGAGTGGTTTGGTGACGAGATCGAGTCGATTCGCAAGTTTGATCCGGGCAGCCAACGCAGCATCGAATCGCTTGACCATGTCGAAATTGCCGCCGTCGGCGTCAGTGGCGAGGAAGACGAGAACGGCTCGGCTGAAAACTCGTTTGGTTCGATCGCTGACTATCTACCCGACGATGCGATCGTGATCGTGGTGGATCCGCCGAGCACGCAGAAATCGGCCGACGATTTGATTCGTCGAACCGGCGACGGCGCCAATCTGATCAGCTATGACGAGCTGATGAAGTCGTTATCGGGACATGCTGTCATCTCGGCCGCTTCGCTTGCTGACGGCAAACCCAAAGACATCGTCGATCTGCACACTAGCACCGCCGACGCGTTCGCCAGTTCGCTGGACGAAACGCTGACGAAGATCGATACCGTCGCGGCCGAGCATGAAGTCATCTTGGTTGGCGATACGCCAGCCGACGGCGAACGGTTGACCGAATTGCTGCACGACACCGCCGCAACTCGTGAAGGTCGCTTGCACTTGACGGTCGCCGAATTGTCGGGCGGATTCCGGTTGGTGGCCGCAAAAGTCTTGGTGCTGACGGGGGCAGAATTATTCCACCGCAGCCCCGTGCGGCGAGGTCGGTCGCGATCGCGTGGCAAGCCGATCAACAGTCTGATGCAGTTGGAACCGGGCGACTTGGTCATCCATTTGTCGTACGGCATCGGGCTGTATCGCGGATTGACCAACATCGACAAGAACGGCCAACACCTCGAACACCTGACGATCGAGTTCGACGAAGGCAGCAAGATCTACGTGCCCGCGTCACGGATCGGCTTGATCCAGCGGTACGTCGGCGGCACGACGAAACAGCCAAAACTGGCCAAAATCGGCGGACAAGCGTGGAAGTCCCAACGAAAAGCGGCCGAGTCGGCGGTCACTGACATGGCCGAAGAGCTGCTAGAAATGCAGGCTCAGCGGACCACCAAACAAGGCATCTCGTTCGACCGCGATAACGAATGGCAACGGCAATTCGACGCCAGTTTTCCTTACATGGAAACGCCTGATCAATTGACGGCGATCGAGGCGCTGAAGGTCGACATGGAATCGACGCGGCCGATGGACCGTTTGATCTGCGGCGACGTCGGCTATGGCAAAACCGAAGTCGCGATGCGGGCTGCATTCAAAGCGGTCACCAGCGGATATCAAGTTGGCGTGCTGGTGCCGACCACGGTGCTGGCCGAACAGCACTACCACAACTTTCGTGAACGAATGGCCGAGTTTCCGGTCGAAATTCGCAAGCTGTCTCGCTTCGCGACTCGAGCCGAGCAAAGGGAAACGGTCAAGGATCTGAAGCTTGGCAAGGTCGACATCGTCGTCGGGACGCACCGTTTGGCCAGCAAGGATGTCAAGTTCAGTAGCCTCGGTTTGGTCGTTGTCGACGAAGAGCAACGTTTCGGCGTCGCGGTGAAAGAGAAACTGAAGACGCTGCACAGCAACGTCGACGTGCTGACCCTATCGGCGACGCCGATCCCGCGAACCTTGCACATGGCCCTGGTTGGCGTTCGCGACATCAGTAACCTGGAAACGCCGCCGGCCGAACGGCGATCGATTGAAACGAAAGTCGTTCGCTGGGACGACAACCAAATTCGCACAGCGATCGTCCGCGAACTCAATCGCGGCGGACAGATTTTCTTTGTTCACAATCGCATCGGCGATATGCCGCAACTGGTCGAAAAACTAAAGGCGATCGTGCCCGAAGTTCGCATCGGTGTCGGTCACGGACAGATGCCCGAAGGCGAACTTGAACAAGTCATGGTTGACTTTATCGAACACAAGTTTGACATGTTGGTAGCGACCACGATCGTCGAGAGCGGATTGGACATTCCGAACGCAAACACGATGTTCATCGACGACGGCAACCGATACGGGCTAAGCGAGTTGCACCAACTGCGCGGTCGAGTTGGGCGGTACAAACATCAAGCGTATTGCTATTTGATCGTGGCCAAGCACAAGCATTTGTCGCCCGAGTCGTCGAAGCGTTTGCGTGCGATCGAAGAGTTCAGCCAGATGGGGGCGGGATTCGCGATCTCGATGCGAGACTTGGAAATTCGCGGTGCTGGCAACCTGTTGGGCAGTCAACAGTCCGGGCACATCGCGGCGGTCGGTTACGAGTTGTATTGTTCGCTGCTGGAGGACGCGGTGCGAACGCTGCAGAAACTGCCACCGAAATTGTCGGCCGACGTCGACATCGACTTGCCGGTCGAAGCTTACTTGCCCGATGATTATGTTCCCGACCTGCGCCATAAGATCGATCTGTATCGGCGGATCGCCAAGATCAATAGTGCCAGCGAGATCGGTGCGATTCGTGAAGAGTTGGAAGACCGATTCGGAAAGCCGCCGGCGGCGGCGAATCGAATGCTTGAACTAGCTGAACTTCGCATGGACGCGGCGGCTTGGCAGATTGCGGCGATCACGACGAACGATCGCTTCATCGTGCTGCATTACGCCAATAAGCGGCGAATCGAACAACTCGAAAAGCACACCAAAGTCCCCGTTCGAATCGTTGACGACAAGCGGGCGTACATTCCAACAAAGGCGTACGACATGAACGCCGACGCAGCCGGAACCAGTTGGCTGCAACTTGCGCGGGCAGCGCTGCATCTGGGGTAAATGAATTCGCCCGCGTTCCTTCCATTTTGCAACCATCCAATTTTGCAATCAACCATCGGGATTCAACATGATCAAACCAACTTCTTTCGCGCTACTGATTGTCGCGGCTACCGTTTCGATAGCCTCTGCTGACTGGCCGACGTTCCTGGGCGGGGACACGGAAGTGTCCGAGTTCAAACCGCCCATGACTTGGTCGCCCGAATCCAACATCGCCTGGACGGTGGACTTGACCGGCCATGGTCAATCCAGCCCGATCGTGATCGGTGACGACGTTTACGTCACGGCGGTGGATGGCCCAATGAAAGAGTCGAATCTGGTGATGTGTTTTTCGTTGGATGACGGCGCAAAGAAATGGGAACGGGGGTTCGCTAGTTCGCTGCAGGTCAAGAACGACGTCTACACCAGCCGCGCGGCCCCATCACCGGTCGCTGATGAGAATGGTGTTTATGTGTTCTTTGAAAGTGGCAACATGGTCGCACTTTCGCCCGCTGGTGACGTTCGGTGGGAACGAAATTTGATCGACGACTACGGCAAGTACGAAGGTCGGTTTGGATTGGGTGGTTCGGTCGCCCAGGACGACAGCCATTTGTTTGTGTTGGCTGACAACGATGGTCCGGCCTACATCGCCGCTTTTGAAAAGGCAACGGGAAAGACTGCTTGGAAAACTGATCGTTCGCCACGAATCTCTTGGTCTTCGCCCATGATGGTCGCGATCGCTGGCAAACCACAGGTGGTCGTTTCGTCGGCCGGCAGCGTTGACGGCTACGACCCAGGCTCCGGTGCATTGCTTTGGACGTTCGATGAAGTCGGCGGCAACACCGTCGCCTCGCCGATTGCGGCGGAAAACAGCAGCTTCTTGATCGGCGCATCGCCTGGACGCAACGGCGAAGAATCCGAAGGTGCGAAGCAATCCAATTTGTTGATGAAGGTCAGCGAGGCCGAAGGCGAAAACAAATACACGACGGAAGTCGTTTGGCGAAATACATCGGCGACCAGCTCGTTTGGTTCGCCGTTGGTTTACCGTGGGCATGCGTACTACACCAACCGCGCCGGCGTGGTCTATTGCCTGGACATATCGACGGGTGAAACGGTCTACACCGGTCGCCTTCCCGAATCCAACTGGGCGACACCGGTTGGTATTGGCGAACATGTCTTTGTGTTCGGCAAAGACGGCACCACAGCAGTCTTGGCGACCGGTCCGGAATTGGACATCGTGGCCGAGAATCGATTGTGGGCACCATCGGGCGAAGCCAAGCCTGGTAACTTCGATGGCGAGATCCAGTACGCGGTCGTCCCACTACCGAATGGCTTCCTCGTTCGCACCGGCAGCAAGCTGGTCCGAATCGGCGAGTAGAGGATCGCAAGGAACTAAGGTCGGCATACTTCTCTCTCTCCCCTGGCAACGTCGCGTGCAGGGTTCGATTCTTTCCCGTTCGCGAGCGACGTCGCGGAAGCACCATGGGTGGCAGTTGTTGATGTTGACAGAAGATTTTGCAGACAAGTTTAACGGCTTGATTTTTGATTGTGACGGGACGCTCAGCCACTCGATGCCGCTGCACTATGT
>JBAUHR010000404.1:0-2497 GCA_049680385.1 Rubripirellula sp.
AGCGAACTCCCGTTGCCAACATCATCGCCAGCACGGCGATACTTGCCGTCAATCCTAATGCAACAGCGACTTGGGTCAGCAATGCCGTCAGTTGCTCGCTAAACCGAAACTCCAGCAGCAGCGCCAGCCCCAAAATTCCAAGCAAGACAAACGGACTGGCAACCGCAACGACACCCAGAATATGAAAGATTGTTTCCGTGTTCACTGCGCACCTCCTGTGACCAATGCGAATCCCAAGTTGTCGCGATTACCACGATACCAATCAACCGATTGGTCGACCCTGGGTATCGCGTTGCCTGTTGTTTCGTAAGATTGAAATTCGCCATCACGAAACAACTGCAGACTGCTATCGTCGGGGTGAAGCACTGCCAATTGAACCCAATCTCCTTTACACAACCTCGCAATGGTTGCGTTTTTTTCCATGATGCCTAGCATCACCTCAGGCGTCGTTTCGATCACGAACATCAGTCGCATGGGCTCATGAATTTCGATCATTTGGTGATAGAGCCCCGTTCGCAGATCACTCGCCGCGCCTTCCATTACGCCCAACATGGCGACCAAGTTGTGAGGTAGCTTGGAACCTGATCCGTATTTAACGTTGTCGACGGCGGAAAAATAGTACTCCAGATTGATGCCAGCACAGACAGGAATCGCCGCTGCCAGAATCCGCGCCAGAATCGAACCAGCAGCGTCGTCTTGCGAAGGATCGTAGGAGGTCAAGAATGCGCGACGGTCCAAAAACAATCCACGTGACCAATCGCGTCGTCCAACAAAGCACAGTGCGTTGGTCGCGTGATTGTATTCAGGTCGAACTTGAGACAAGTCTTCGCTTCGATGCTGAACGTGGCGAAGCAATTCGTCCGGCGATAGCGTCAATCCCGCTGCTTGAAATCGCCGACTTCGCTCATGGGCATTGCGCCGAATCGCTTCGTCGCAGACGGCCTTGGTCGATTCGAATACACGATGATGTGATGGCGGCATGCGGTCCAAATCAAACCAACCGATGCTGTCGTCACACGTGTTGTGATAAGCCCCCAGGAACCAAGTGTCATCGGGAATCACAAGGCCTCGCTGCAACAGTTGCGATCTAACGCGAAAGTCGTTTGCCATTTGCGCGAACGCACGGGCGTTGGGACCGCCACGTTTTCCAGCACACGCACCACAGTTGTACGCCGAAGCATGAGGGTTGTTGACGCTGGACGAACCATGCCCGGCGATCACAACCAATCGCGAGAACGTTTCCGTCATCCCGATATCCTGCAATAGTCGTTCGACGACACCAACCATCTCGTCAAGGTTGTATCCAATGTGTCCCTGGTGCCCTCCCGCTTTTTCCTCGTATCGCTCCAGCTGTAATTGAGTAACCAACGGAGGCTGAACGAGTCGTCCAGCTCGACGGCGAATTCTCGCGGTCACATGCGGAAACAAGACTCGAGCAACCAATGGAAACGCAGCAAAAGAGCCCAGCATCGACGTCACAATGCCACCCAAAAAACTTCGGCTCCCCGAATGCACACGGTGTGTCAGTCGACCGATCACGCGGCGAGCTTCGACCCGGCGCTCGTGATCGCCGGAAAAAGTGTAGCCCACATTTTCAGCGACGTAGTGATCAGGAACCACCGTCGCTGGGCAGAGTGGCTTATAAGATGCATCCGCTGCGCCACGGTAGTTCATGGCGACCGCAAAAAATCCAGCGGCACCAAATGTCTCGCATTCCGGATCGACTTCCTCAATATGACGTCGCAGCGATTCTTCGCGATCGTCGATGCAGGTGCACAATTGAAACGAAGGACGCTTCACTTCATCGCTTTTACCATCGACTCTCTTGGCATTGTATTGGATCGCGTCGAGTGTTTCGTTGCGATAACGCATCTCGTACGCTTCGTGGTAGATTCGCCGTCGGTCTAATTCGTCGAACGCTCGGATCTCTTGAACCAAGTCACGGATATGTTCGGCAACCGCATCGATGCCCCAACCCATGACCTGAGCGATTTGAAACAAGTCAAAGGCACACTGCAACGTTTGGTCGTCATTCTCTTTCGTTTTTCGCAGGGCCTCTTCCGCAATGTGGCAGACAGCGCCATCGAAACCCAGATGTTCACGAGCAACAAAGCTCGCTGCCACTTCGTCTAAAATTAAACGGACCGCAAGAAACTCAGTCAACGTTTCCTCGGGCGCGGGACGATTGACCCAGCCGGGAACAGATTCCATTTGGCTGGCCATGCCAGCCCAACCCGGAAGCGCTAGCAGCGTTTCGGTAATGAACTGCTGCTGTTGCGCTGCAGTAACACCCAGCGCACCAAGCGACATCTCAATCGACTCGATCGCCGACATGCCTTTTTGCCGGACTTGTTGCAAACGTTCCGCCAGCCCGTCTTGCCAGACCTCGCCCAGCATCGAACGTCGGCCATAGACTTGCTTGAACGCGTACAAAAATCCGCGGTCACGATCAGGCAACGCCCAATCCGCGTAGCCTTGATCCAAGAACGCCGCGGTA
>JBAUHR010000405.1:0-1840 GCA_049680385.1 Rubripirellula sp.
AAACAAACTTGAACGTTGTTGGCTGTCCGCGCTACGGTGGAATCATGCGTGACCGAAACGATGAACTGGAGAATTTCAAGAAATTGAATCTCTGCGATTACGCGGCGTCTCGAGGATTCGTCGCTGATCGCCGCGCAAGTTCCAAGCACAGCATGGTGATGCGACATCCACGTGGGGACAAATTGATTGTCGGACGTGATCCATCCGGGAAATATTATTACTTCAATGCCAAAGGCGGAGATTCGGGAACGATCATCGATCTGTGCCAGATGCTCGATGGTGGCAACCTTGGCGACGTGCGAAAAACCCTTCGCGTTTTCGATGGTTCAATCGATCATCGCGTCCCCTCCTCCCGATTGCCTTTCGTTCTGCAGCCTTCCCAACACGACACCGCTCGCGTCTTATCAGCTTGGATGAGCATGCGGCAGGCCTCCGCCGGGCACCCGTATCTCACCAACGTTCGCAAGATTTCGATTGAAGTTCAAACCCATCCAATCTTCCGTGACCGCACTCGAATCGACGAGAAGGGCAATGCTGTCATCCCACACTTCAATCGTTCTGGATTGTGTGGATACGAACTCAAAAATGGGAATCGCAACGGAACGACCTTTACTGGTTTCTCGCCAGGCGGCGTGAAAGCACTCGCCTGCTCTCGCCCGCGTGACACCGATCGTGAAGCGGTGATCTGCGAAACATCCATCGACATGCTCAGCATCGCGGATCTGGAAGGCACCGACGGCCGCCGGTTTTTTAGCACCGCCGGACAGATGAGCCCGTTGCAAGCAGAGTGTCTGCGATCAGCTGTCTCGCGGATGCCAAATGGCTCACGTGTGATTCTTGCTTTTGACAATGATGACGGCGGACGAAAAATTGCCGCTCAAGTTCGAGAGACGCTCCGCGATTTCGATGTTCCGATCGTTGAACACTATCCGCCCGCGCCAGGCCAAGACTGGAACGACGTGTTGCAGGAACGACGTGGAATCGCCAATCCTGAAATACGACTGGGATGAACATCTTCGATACGATGAATCTGCACGCCTGATTTCAGCAATCACGGTAGAGCGTTCCTGCGACGAAATGATTTCACGACGGGGCGTATTCAAGTTGACACGCTTCATCGGTTAGATGCCCCGTCGCAAGAACACGTCTACGTTGACACGACCTTCTGAATTTGCGGTGGTACGGCTCGCCGTGTTTCCGGTGAATCGTGTTCACGATTGATCGGGTTTCAGAAATGATTGCCGGCGGGAGGCGGTCGGTTGGACGTAGCGTCCTGCTTTGCCTTGCTAGGCGTTCCGGATCCTTTGGGGCGTTGCACTTTCGACTTCGCTTTTGGGCGTGCAGGTGAATGAGCGACCTGGAAGATACACCGTAGCAGTCCATTCAGTTCATCAATACTTTCGCGAAGCTCGCGGATGTCATTTGATAGCGATCGTTCATCTTTGCTTTGCATTCTCGATCGTCAGAACAGGTCGCGCGGTCGAGGAGGAGGGGAAACGACGTTCGCATCGTTCGATGAATTTGCTTCTGCCCGGCTGTCGCTTGGGCTCGATCGATGTTGGTCATTCTGCATTTCAACAGAAGAAGGTAAGCGAGCATCCGAGGACGCATCTGAAAACTCAATCACGATGCGACCATTCCGAATAGCATGCTCCAGAACCGTCTTCAGTTCGTCAACACTCTCGCGAAGGACTTGAACCTGATTTGCCAATCGTTCGACCGCTTCACCCATGTTGAGGATCACGACCTGGATTGATTGCATGGGCCGGTTGATTGCTCGCCAATTTTGAGGTCGTCTCGATCAGCAATCGAGTCGCTTGATGAGGCAAAGGTTGTGGAG
>JBAUHR010000406.1:0-4580 GCA_049680385.1 Rubripirellula sp.
CACTGGAAGAACTCTGCGAGACTCAAGGTATCGAAATCATTCAAGCCTTGATCACGCGGATTTCGCCACCGCAGCAAATCGCGTTGCCCGTTCGCCAACGCCAAATCGCCGCCCAGCAATCGGAACAGTACGTCAAAGAGATCGAGCAACAGCTTAGCGAGCAGAACTTGATCGTCGAACAAGAATTGGTCAAACAAAAACAAGCGTTGATCGCGGCCGAACAGGAAGTCGTCAAGCTAACCGTCGAAGCACAACGCCAACAAGAAGTCGCCGTCATCGGCGCCGAACAACGACGCAAAGTTGCCGAAGTTGAACTGGCCGCCGCCAAAGACCAAGCCGATGCGATCACCGCACGCGGAAACGCATCCGCAGAAGTCATCAACTTCGAAAACGAAGCCGAGGCGGCTGGGTGGAAAAAATCCGTCGAAGCCTATGGTGACAGTGGCGACGAATTCGCACGCTGGGTTCTGCTAAAGAAACTGGCACCAAGCTACCGCCAACTGATGGTCAACACCGGCGACAGTCCCCTGATGGACATCTTCAGCGAATTCAATCCAGAGGTTGGCAAGGCAACCACGCCTGAATCGAAATCTGAAACGAAACCTAAACCCAAACAAGCCGAAACCAAGAACACATCATCCGACAACCAAGATTCGGGAGACCAGGAATGAGTTTGAAACGAAACAAATCACTCGCCGGACTGATATTCAGTTTCGTTTGGGTCGCCGTCTTTTTGTACCTCGGATTCCTGTGGTTCCTATGCCGGGTTTACGTACCGGACGGACATAGCTTGCTGTTGCGTTATAAAGGACCGCTGGTCATTCACACCGCAAGCGAACCCGAAGCGGGACGTCTCGCACGCAAAGGTGAAATCGGCGTCATGGAAGAAATGCGCGGCCCCGGACGCCATTTCTACAACCCGATCTACTGGGAACGCACCATCGTACCGGACCAAATCGTCTACCCCGGCCAGATCGCCGTTGTCACCAGCAAGGTCGGCAATCCGCTTCCCGCCGGCGAATTCCTCGTTGACGGCGACCTGGACGGCGACAACCGGGCCAACCAAAAAGGGATCCTGCGCAAAGTCTTTGGTCCCGGTCGATACCGCGCCAATCCGTACGCGTTTGAATTCAAGATTGTCGGCCGCGAAGTCATCACCGTGGGTCGCCAAGAAAAGACAAGCGGCTGGGTTGAAATCCCAACCGGATACGTTGGCGTCGTGACGATGCAAACGGATAATAAAGCGATCGGTGTCAAAGCAGGCATTCAAGACAAGGTGATGCAACCCGGTTTGTATCCGGTCAATCCCAAAGAACAACAAATCGACATCATCAACGTCGGCTATCGCGAAACGAGCATCCAGGTCTTGGAAAAAGTCGACAGCATGAACAAACCGATGTACGACGAACAGGGTGAACCGCTTGCCGTCACCGGCACAGGAATCAACTTCCCCAGCAACGACGGTTTCGATATCCAATTGGACTTCTCGGCCATTTGGGGCGTGATGCCAGTCCACGCCGCGGAAATTGTGCGGACGTTCGGAAACATCGAAGCCGTCGACGAAAAAGTGATCGAACCGCAAAGCGAAAGCATCTGTCGCAACAACGGATCGAAGATGGGCGCGGTCGAATTGCTGATAGGTGAATCTCGCGAAGAGTTCCAAGCGTCGGTCAGTGATGAATTCAAATCGGTACTCGACAGCAAGAACATTTCGCTGCTGTATGGTCTAGTTCGTCACATCTACATCCCCAAAGAAGTCCGTGAACCGATCCAAAAAGGCTATGTCGCTGACGAATTGCGTCTGACACGCGACGAAGAAACCAAGACGGCACGGATTGAAGCCAAGCTTCGCGAAGCCGAAAGCAAGGTTCTGCTAGAAGCCGAACGGACGCGTGTCGATACTGACCGAATGCGAGCAGGTGTTGCCGCCGAAGGTGAAAAGAAGGCCAAAGAAATCGAAGCTGCGACGACACAGCTCATCGCCGCAATCGATCGCGAAACCGCCGAACTTGATGCTCAAAAGACCGTCTTGTTGGGTCGGGCCGAGTCATCGGCTAAACAGGTTGCTGCCGAAGCCACCGCGGACAAGTTTCGCTTGGCCGTGGAAGCGTTCGGTTCACCCGCCGCTTTCAACAAATGGGAATTCGCCGAACAGTTGCCAAGCGACCTAGAACTGAAACTGTTCTACGCCGGCGAAGGAACCCTGTGGACGGACCTGAACAACATCCAACCGACGTTGCCTCTGAAACAGTAACGACGCTTCGAGATTACGAAAAACGCCGCGTGGTTCATTCCACGCGGCGTTTTTTTTCATTCCTAGTTGACTACAAGGTCAAATCAAAATTCAGTTGTCTAGAACTGAGTTTGGTACTGGAAGTAGAAGAAGTCAGCGTCGTCGTTGCTTGCGACCCCTGGTGTGGTGTCGAAGTAATCGCCAGCATTGAAGTGCGAGTATCCAACCACCACGTTATTGCGAGCGTTCAAGTTGACGTTGAACAACACGTCGATTTCTTGGCCCAATTCTCGATCGCCTGCCGCATTGGCTGCGTTGTACGGTGCCATAGTGACTCCGTACGGCGTGGTCGATTGGTCCAAGAAGAAGTGGTGGTACCACAGCAGCAACGACACTTTCTTGCCAAACAAAGGCGTGATGAACTGGGCGTTGATGTCGTGCAAGTTACGACGACCAAACAAGTCCATGAAACCATTATACTTGTGTGCAAGTGGGAACAAGTGATCAAAGCCATCATCACCGCGAGCGGCAGGCACATCGTCACCTCCGGACGCATAGTCATACCAGAACCAAACGGTTGGCTTCCAATCGCCAAGGTCTAGTTTGCGACCCAAACCGCCCGTGATGAACTCGGCACTGTGGTCGCCAAACCCAGGGCTATTCGATCCGAACTGCACGCCGCCTTCGAACTCGTACAAAAGTCCGCCATCGGTATCGCCAGCTACTCGAGTACCGATCGTGTGGTAATCAAAATTGGCATCGTCGTTGTTGTAGCCAAGGTAGTAAGCGTCAACCGTTCCAATGTCTAAGCCCTTGCGAGTTGCATAGACACCATAGAACTGCTGATTCTCGTTAGCATCGTCGATTTTGTCTTCGGTCGACGCGTTTCGATTGACCGGGTTGGTCCAAAATCCGTCGACGTCCCAGTTGTCGCCGATGTAGGTACCGCGCACACCCTGGAAGGTGCGGCGGGTGCACGCATTTTGATCGCAGCCGCGTCCGTTGTGCTGCTGTTGGCCGGAAGCACTGACATGACGGGTACTGGCTACGTCAGATTTGGCATCTTTGCTTTGGCCACTGTCGGCCTGTTGGCCGGAGAGCTTGTCGAACGCTTGTTGTATTTTTCAAGCGTCGTTTACGACCGCATGCCGGGGACATTTCGATAACGATGAGTACCGCAATCAAGCCTACCAAGGGCACAACCTCGCTAACGCAAGACACGAACGAGGCCACAAGCGAAACCACGCGTCGGCCGCTGCCGCAGTTCCTGCAAGCACGCAGCGGCAAGATGACTCGAGAATTGCTGCTTAGCCCTGGTCAACATGGGCTAGGCATGACACCCGCGTCGCTGGTCGCGGACACGACAACAACCGCAGTGTGCGGATATTGCAGCACCGGATGCGGATTGCGAATGCATGTGCATGATGGCGAAGCCGTTGGATTGACGCCCGAAACCAACTACCCCGTCAATCTTGGGATGGCCTGTCCGAAGGGCTGGGAAGCACTACGCGTCCTTGAATCTGACGACCGCGCAAGCGTTCCCAAAGTTCGACGCGCCGATGGCCAAATGGATTCGGTATCATGGGACGATGCGTTGAACCTGTTCACCGATCGGTTCAAAGCGATCCAAGCCGAGCACGGAAACGACTCCGTCGCATTCCTGAGCACCGGTCAGATTCCGTCCGAGGAAATGGCGTTCTTGGGAGCCTTGGCCAAGTTCGGAATGAACATCAAGCACGGCGACGGTAACACTCGCCAATGCATGGCCACCGCAGTTACCGCGTACAAAGAATCGTTCGGTTTCGATGCACCGCCATTCACGTACGACGACTTCGAACAGAGCGATTGCCTTGTTTTCATTGGTGCCAACCCATGCATCGGACACCCGATTCTGTGGGAGCGTGTGCTTCGCAATAAAAACAAACCCGAGATCATTGTCATCGATCCGCGCCGCACAGAAACGGCCATGTCGGCGACCGAGCATCTGCAACTGAATCCAAAGAGCGATCTGGCCCTGCTGTACTCGATCACACATTGTTTGATCGAAGGCGGTTTCGTCGACCACGCGTTCGTGGAAGCGCACACCGATGGCTTCGAAGAACTTCGCAACCATGTTTCGCGGTTCGATGCCGAAACCGTCGCGGCTTCATCCGGAATCTCGGCCGAACAAATCCGCCGGGTTTCGGCAAAGATCGGCAAGGGAGACGCCGTTTCGCTGTGGTGGACGATGGGTGTCAACCAAAGCTACGAAGGCACTCGAACGGCGCAAGCGATCATCAACATCGCTTTGATCACCGGAAACATTGGCCGCCCCGGTACGGGCGCCAACAGTATCACGGGCCAATGC
>JBAUHR010000407.1:0-6358 GCA_049680385.1 Rubripirellula sp.
TGTTTCAGCGTCAGTTTATCCAACGAATCGGAGTCCTCATTTGGCGTGCTCCAGGAAGGTGGAGCGATGGCTGGTTCGGCATACTTTGAATGTCGTGTTGCTGACGTTCCAGAACCGAACCGCCAACATCGCACAGGACCAAGTGTCTGTGTCTTTACGGTCGATTACATGGTGATACCGCATCCAGACGGATCGGAGGACAAGGAGTTGGCGATCCCGATCAAGGCGGTCGTGGTTCAGGAGCGAACCGACGACAAACTCGACTGGAGTGAGAAGTCACATGAGAACAGTCGGCTGTGGGCGTCTATCGGGCAGATGGCCGGTGGTGTCGATGGCTTTTTTACCGGTGATGCAATGTCGACCATCATGAGCAAACTAAGCCAGGATGTCCTCGGCAAGGATCAATCAGACGTTTGCTACTTTGCCAACGAAGTCAAGAAGCATACGCCGTGTTACATCCGCATCGACGAAGACGCCGTCTATTGAGGCAGAGAAAACGGGACAATTGAGGAGAAGACAGCTCATGAACACCAGAATTATTTTACTTCTTGTCATCTTATTCGGCTGTTTTGAACAGCCCGCACGAGCGCAAAACAAGAAGGCGCCAAGTCGCAGAATTGCTCGCGAGCGGTTGCGCCGGCAGGCAGAAAAAAAGGCAGAGGCAGAACGTCGGCACGAACGAATGAGTCAGCAATCCCATCGGGATGCAAAAAAAACAGAGCCGCCCGTCGAGCGTTTGGCTGGGCGTGAACCATGGGGGCCCAGTATCCGGCAGTTTATTGCCGATGCGCCGCCCCAGATAAAATGGAAAGGCTTTCAGCACGAACTTTTGAAGTTTGACGCCCACTTCAATACTGGTTTACATCGATCATCAGAACACGAAATCAACCATTGGATCGAACGAAATATTGCTGGCGGTTCGATTCGACACTCGGGTTTCCGTGGCGTATTACGAGAGTTGGCTATCGTGATGCACTTGAAAGCAGAAGGCCACACGGAAGTGAATTGGAATCGTGCACGTGAGTCAGTCATTGTTCCGGTCGCGGGAAAAGAAATAGACTTGGGGCCAAGGGTGATCGATGTCATTGCTCGGAAAACTCAATCAGAGCGTCCTACTCATTTCGAAATCAAAAACGGCGATCTTAACAAAGTACTTCGGAAGCACGAAATCAAATTGCTTGAACAGAAAGCATCCGTCGAACAGTTGGTAAGAACGTGTGATCCTGCGGGTAGTATTTCAGTGTCACGAGAGTTTCGAGAAATGGTCAAAGACATTTGGCTGGCCAGAACCGACGGACGTCACACGGTGTGGGTTGTCAACAACGCTCCAGCTAACTTGGGAGTGTTCCTCAATCACTACGGTATTGAGATTCATCTGGTACATTAGTTCTGAGAGTTCATCGTCATGGCATCGCGTTTCGACACACTTCGTCGGGACGCTCGCCCGGACGTCAGGCTTGTGCAAAACCGCAGCTTCATGACCAATCTAAATTTCATACAAGTATCAAGCCTTCCACGACTGTCCTGGGGCGTGTGCATTGCTCGCGGTTCGGATACCGCCACTGCGTACTGTGGACGTTGGGTAGAGACAAAGGATCACGCATTGGTTGAAGGCGTTTGGGACGGCGCCTTTGAAAGATTCGACTTCGCGCGGGCGCACATGCTAAGCGGTTCTGGAGCCATCGCCGTCGATCAGGGCTGGTTGTTTGTCACCAGTACGCATCTGATTGAACGTTTGTATTCGGTTGAGGTCGCGAACAAAATTTTCGTTTCGAACTCGTTAGTCTTTGCTATGACGCTGGCAGGGGACCGGCCTGATCCTACGCACACGCGTTATTCGTCCGACATCCGCGAGCACTTGCAAAAAGGCGTTACAGACGAGCTTAAGATATTGAGAACATCCAACGACGCAAACGCTACCCGCTTGCATGATGGAGTCAATTTTGTAGTCACGAAAGATCTCAAAATCCAAATTCAGCCACGAGATTGGCCTCGCCCAGGCAGCACTTTTCAGCAGTATCGCGACCAATTAGTCGACACGTTGGATGCTGTTATGGCCAACGCGCAAGACCAGGGGCGTGTGCGTCGGTTTGACGCGTTATCAACACTTTCGCGAGGCTACGATTCGCTGGCAGTAACGGTGATTGCAAAGGAAGTCGGCTGCGAAGAAGCGATGACATTTCGAGACTCTCGATCCGACGACCCGCAAACTGACAGTGGTGAAGCGATCGGAAAAATGTTGGGTGTCAACACTCACGTCTTCGATCGTTATGATTACTTGAAGATGCCGGGTTTGGTTGAGGCAGAGTTCATGGCTTGCCCCTTTGGAATTGATGTGGTGATGGCACCTGCCGAACAACTACTCGAAGGGAAGTTATTATTAACGGGGCGTTTCGGCGATGTGGCCTGGAGTTCAGACGGCACAATTGTCTTGTCACGGTTTGAACAACCTGGAAATTGGGCAAACTACGGCTCTTCGATGCTGGAGTTTCGGCTAAGGATTGGCTTTTTTCGTCTGCCTCTGCCCTATCAATTTGCGTACCATGGACCCGATCTCCATCGATTGACCATGTCACCTGAGCTGGCACCCTGGCGCATTGGCGGCAATTATGATCGTCCCATTCCGCGGCGAATTGTCGAAGAGGCTGGTATTCCAAGAAGCTGGTTTGGGCAATCGAAAATGGCTACCGGCTATGTCTGGTTTTCGGATCGTTCAAGTCTTTCAGATGATTCGCTAACTGACTATTTGGAAGCGACAAATCAACCATTCCCAGTGAATCCCGGTGATGCAATCAACTTTGACTTCATGATGTCCTGGGGATTCGAGAAGATTCGTGATCGCTATTCGATTGGTCCGGCTTCGTCGAGACATAACTCGCAGGACGGTTGATTAGGGTTTGTTCCCCAGCGTTCTTGAAAACTCCTCGTAGACTTCAATTGCCTCACTGAGCTCTGCTCCGAATTCGCCAGGTTCGATGGCTTGTATGGCTGAAGAAAAATGATTTTTCACGGATTTTGCTGAGCTTCCGAATTGGAACGATTTCGCGTAGGCCACACACCATCTCAACCGCAGCGACTGAGTTCCCTGTTCGGCGGCCGTGTCGATCGCGTTGTACATCGAAGCCTCAGCTTTCGATGCAAGTGAATCGTCTCCCCGCGCGGCATTAGCCTGGAATACCGAGCTTTGCCAACGACACAATTCACTCCGAAAGTACTCTTCGCCTCGCCCATTTTTACCTTCTCTGCTCAATTGGATGCCCTTCTTGATGTGTTGATCTGCCGCTTCAAGGTCGCCTTTTTCGAAGTTGGCTGCAGCGAGGTAGCAATGAGAATTAGTAAGCCCAAGCTTTGCACCTGTACGCGCATAGCTATTCATTGAATATTCGATCAATCTAATTGCTTTGTCCATATCGCCGTGAATTGTTGTTTCAATGTAACCGCGCAACATGTCCAACAATCGCATCCAATGTGCTAGACCATTGCGTTCGGACACATCGCACAGCACTCGAAAATGCTCGTTCGCTTCGGTCAGATTGCGCACCATGTAAGTATCAACGCGAAACGCGTAATAGCGGGCCATCGCGATCGTTTTGGCGTCTTGCGTTTCGATTGACATTTCGACGGCCTGGTTCGCTGCCGCGACGGCCGATTCCCATTTTCCTACGTGCCAGCAAATACGTGCTGCTGATGCCATGCAAGCAACTTCAGCAGCGTGCGGCTTTTGATTCTTTTTTCGAAACCGGTCCTCAATCGCTTGCATGGCAAGCTCGCTGCAGCGAAACGCTTCGGTAAACTTTCCTCGGAAAAAGAGCATCGACATTTTGCGACTTAACCATTTCAATCGACGCTCGTAGTCACCAGTGGTCAAAACGGATTCCATCTTGGACAAGTACTTTTCGGAATCGACGAAGTTTGTCTCCACGTTGTAGCTCCGTGCCAACAAGTACCAGCAGTTGAACAATTCGTCATTTGAATCGAGTTGAATTGCGTGACGCAGCGTCTCCAAGTAAGCCTCACGCGTGATGGTGGAAGCGAATCCGAATGCTGCCTCAGAATGGACCGCGATCTGTGAATGTATAAACATCCGATCCTGATCACTCAGCACTTGTTGCAATTGGGAATCGGCCGATTCGTCTTGCGGTGTCCAAAATGAAAAGTGGTGCAGACAAGCAACGACCTGTCCCGAGAACGAGAATCGCTCGGGAAGGCCTTGGAAATTGGAATCGTTTTGCAAATGCCTATATCGCTCTAAGGCATCGGCATAGCGACCGGCGGTACACCCATGACCGATCGCCTCAAGCCAGCCAATGAGTCGCCCCAAATCATTCACGTTTGGTTCCGGTTCAGTGACGAAGAATCGTTCAAAGATCCAACTGTGAAGATCCCTATACAACTCTCGATTTTCTTCTTGAAACCTACCGCCGAAGTAACGCTGGATCCGTGGGTGGACGAGCAGAAGGTTTTCGGATCTGCCGATATTAAATTCTTCCGCAAGCGTCGTGAGGGCTCGATCCCATTTCGCCCCTCTCGGAATTTGCGATTTCAAAACGCACTCATCCCAAAGCCCATGTAAGACGGCAAGACTCGGGACAACTGAGAACAATCCCGTTAGTTTTAGAACCAAGAGTGATCCCGGGGACTTGTTTTCAACGCATTCGTAGAGCGATTGACAGAGCCTGTCCTCATGGGCACGGGCGTTGTAGTCGCCACCTCCTGCCTCAGTCAGAAAAACTTCAATTGCGTGGTCCACCGATATGGTCGCATTTGCACGTACAATGGACGCAAAGATGCTGATCCAAAGTGGTTCACGAACAACTTCCAAAACCCTGCTGCATTGTTCGTCGGACCAGGATTGCGAGTCTCCGCGCAAGTAGTGTTTCAGTATTCGTAGCCCCTCGGATTCCTCTAATTGGACTGCCACTTGCTGGCTCTGGTCCTCGTAGCTCTGTAATATTTTCAGTGGATAGTGCGCGGTAACAACAATCAAACTATTGGCATGCTGGGATGCCGACGACGAAAGGCAAGTATCGATGAATACGCTTATCGCGTCATCTTTAATTCCGATGTGGTGATTCTCCGGTGCCCGGCATAGTGGCTCAAGACCGTCCAGTACGACGACTCCTCCGGTTCGCAGAAACGTCTGGGCGATTGATCGGGCCCATTCATTTTGGTCAGAAAGATACTGATTGGTATTTGATTCAACGTCCAGTTCAGGGGCCAAGTTAGCTAAATGGCGTTGAAGCTGTTGTAGAAAGTCGACGCCTCGCACGACTAAATTTTCGGGGAGCTGACTCTGATTGGGAAAGGAATAGGCAAAGATTTGGTTGGCCGGTTTTTCACGTGTCGATTGTCGTCCCAATCCGGTAAACCATTCGTCCACGATCGTGGATTTTCCCGTGCCTCCTTGACCATGCAATGTCAATAAAAGAGTCGAGTCACTTTTCAAGGTGCTGTCAAGCAATTCTTGATACTTCGCACGCGCTACGAAGAGTTCCCGGTCGTGCAAAGTAGGCATGCTGGTGCGATTGACAACCAAACCTCTTTGGGGAGAATCATCTGACGCAACCTTGTGATCTGTTGAGTTTGCGCCATCCGATGGAGTCACAGGATCGGAGGTGTCATTGTATGGCGCAGGAATCTCCGCATCAAAGAGGATTGCCGAGAGCTCATCAATTAACGAAACGCCATAATCGAATTGTTGGAAAAAGTGTTCAAACTCCTCACGGCTTTCCAGGTCTTTCCCATTGCAGGAAATCCTAATCTCCGATGCCGAACAACAGATGTTTTGATTGAGTCGTAGTACATTGACATCATGACCCATCAACTGGTGGAGACGCGTTTTGGAGGGACTGTTCGGGTGTTTTCCAAATGCTTGCCGAACCCACCGAGTACCACTACCTTGTTTTTTTCTCGAGCTGTTACCAAGCAGGTTTTTTATTTTTTTTCCGAACGGTTCGGTAATGTCTAACTCGAACGATCCGCTGTGGCGATCTCGAACGATTGACCAGAACTTATACGCCGCAAAGTAGACGGCCACGCTGGGCGCGCTGCCTCCGTGGATGTCGTCATCGAAAGTCTCACCATTCGACCAAGCTAACACGGGTCTGAGTTTCCACGAATTGCCAACGGCTTCGAGATGCCAAGACATTTTTGTGAGTTGCGCCGACGTCATGCTCGTGCTCGAAATCGCGAAAGGTAAACTGTTCAACGGAGGCGTGCCGCTCCACGGTTCGTACTTGTTTACCGTGCCGTGATGGGTAGTGGCAGGGCTAGCGGCCTCGTCGTGGTCAGTTGACGGCGGATGAAGTCGAAAGGATCCGCTAATCGTTGCTTGCAAGTTTGCATCACGCTCATGATT
>JBAUHR010000408.1:0-7000 GCA_049680385.1 Rubripirellula sp.
GAACGTATTCGATCAGCGACCCGGCGAATTCTCTCACGCGAGATTCCGTCAATTGTTTGGTACCCCTCACTCGCGGCTACAGATTCCTCATCGACACTCTCCGCAAGCTGGACCAGAATCCAACGTCGATTACCCTCATCTAACACGTTCTGCTCCATGACGGCGTGAGCAGTACTAGCTGAGCCCGCAAAGAAATCAAAAATTATGTCGTCAGGATCGGTCAGGTATGAAATGATTCGCTGTAGGTCTCGCCAGTTTTTTGGGTTGTCAAACACACGTTCACCCATAAGCTGGACGAACTCAACAGTCGCGGTTTGAGCGTAGCTGTAGAATACCGACCGCATAACTTGGCCTTCCGACTCAAAGAGATATCGAGTTTGTCTTGGAAGAGTTGTTTCGTCTTCTCCAAAAACAACCCTGCCAGTTGAAACAGCCTCGTTGAAACGGTCAATCGTAGGGTAAACCCATCCACCTCGCGGCTTCTTGCACAATTTGCCAGTTACAGGATGGAGCACGTCGTATTTCGGGCCGTTTCCACCGGGCCAGGAGATATCGCCATCGTCCCGGTAAGGACCACGGGGACCAACCTTGCTAAATCGACCCAACGGCTTACTTTCGTCACTGTCAGGAAGTCCACGATAATGTTCACGCCAAGCGGTTTGTATTTCCTCCCAGTCGTCACCATGTGAACGCTTCAGGCGTTGAAACAAACGCTTCGCATCGTCAATTCCAGGCTTAGGCTCTCTTAGCTTTTCCCCGGAGTCTAAAAGGTGTTGTTTACTCTTGGCGTAGACAAGCATGTACTCATGGCCAACGGAGAAAAACCTCGCGTCATTTTTTCGGTTCTTGTCCCAGACCAATACGGCAATCGCATTTTGGCGTCCAAATAGTTCATCTAAGAATTGGCGTGTCGTCTGCAGTTCATCGTCATCAATGCTGACGACCAAGAATCCATCATCTTTCAGGAAGGTTTTTGCGATTTTCACTCGTGCAAATAGCATTGAAAGCCAATCGGAGTGGAAGCGTCCATTCGATTCAGAGTTTGCGACAAGATTGTTTCCGGACTCATCTTTTTGCAGTGAACGTGAAAAATAGGCCCATGCTTCTTCGGCAAAGTCGTCGTCGTAAATGAAGTCGCTACCCGTGTTATACGGCGGGTCGATATAAATCATCTTCACCTTGCCGAGGTACGTTTCCTGCAGCAGCTTCAGTGCTTCCAGGTTGTCGCCTTCGATGAACAGGTTTTGCGTGGTGTCGAAGTCGACGCTTTCTTCGCGGCACGGGCGGAGCGTTTTGGCGATCGGGGCGTTGGCGGCCAGCATCGCTTCTCGCTTGCCGGGCCAGTTGAGGTGGTATCGCTCGAGCGGCCCTTCGACGATCTCATCGGACAATTCTTGACGCAGCAAGTCGAAGTCGATCTTGCGTGCGACCTGACCATCTTCACCGGCGGCTTCGGTCACGCAGTTTGGGAACAGCTCGGAAACCCGTTCGATGTTGGAGGCAACTAAATCGGGCGAGTGCATCTTGAGTTTTTCAGGCATCGGCTTCCTGCGACGTTGGTTGAATGAGTTCTTGAATTTGCTGTTGAATGCCGCGCAGTTGAGCGTTCCATTCGACTTTGCGATTGAGTTGTTTCTCGGCGTTCATCTTTTTGGTGATCTGCGTGACCTCGCGGCGAAGTGCAAGGATCTGGCCGTGTCGCTCGAAGTGCGCTCGCAGGGTTTCGCCTTCGCCAGCCGGAATGTCGATCATTGACCGAAGCAGGCTGGCGTAAAGGTTGCCTAGATTGAGCGATTGGGGAAGCGGCGATCGCGACGCGTCTGCGGCCTGCCACGAACCGGCGACGTAGTGGCTGATGACCCACGCTTTTGCATCGGCTTCGCTGGATCGCTTGAACGCCGCGGTCTGCTGGACTCGATCGCCCGCGTGGACTTCGTGAATGGTCGGGTTGGGGATCGCCTTGTCGATGGCCAGCAGCACGGCGGGATCAAGCTCGCTGCCGCTGCACTGGATCTGGATGACTTCGATTTCTGGCACGTCCCCGCCTGCGGGAATGTTCAGCGTTAGAGATGCCAGCTTGTGAGTCCATGTGACGCGAGCGACTTGTTCGGTGAACAATCGCTTGAGTTTGCGATTGCTCCTCACGCCGGCGTAGAACCGCTCTTTGTTGAGCTTTCGCCCGAACTCGGCTTGCTTCGGCCATGCGAACAATTTGCCTTCGCCGTTGCCCATCATTCACCTCGCGCGGGATCAAAGATGACCAAGAAGGTGATGAGTTCAAAATCGTCTAGTCCTTTGATGTCACCTTCGAGCGCCGTGGTGGGGCCACCGGAGAAGAGGCTGTCGACGTCCGTTTCCGCCTTGCGGTCGATGATGCTGCTGATCGCGGTGTCGAGCAGGTCGCTGTAGACCTTCATGTCGCGGCCATCGTCGGTCGCGTCGTTGAACGGTTTGCAGACTTCTTCGACGTGCTTCTTACGGCCTTTGCACGCGGACCGGGCCAAGTCGAGCAGTCGTTTGACTTCGGTGTGGTCGATCACCACGCTGCCGTCACTGGCAACGTAGACGAGGTAATAGGGATGCAGCCGATTGTGTCCACCGACATTCACACTGGAATCGCGATTGCGCAGCGTGAAGATGACACCGGGATGCAAACCACGATCCGGGTCGGCCGGTACGACGCTGTGCATTCCGTTGGGAACGTTGGCGAGGTCGCCGGTTTCCTTGACGTACGCCAGCAAGTCCATTCGGAAGTCGTTGAGGCCCAGGTCGGTGATGGAGACGCCTGTTTTGACGTCTTCCATTTCGATGACTTCGTCTTGGAGTCGCCGGAGTTGTTCTTTTCGGTAAGCGACTTCACTGTTTTCTGCGTTGCCATCCAGCAGCACGTTGTCATCGCCGGTGGCGGTCATGTCGGCGATGACCATTCGGTTCTCGACGCGTTCTTTCAGATTGATGTAGTCATCAAGCGTGATGTCGGGCCAGTAGTTGACCAATTGGATGCACGAGTTAGGCGATCCGATGCGGTCGACTCGTCCGAAACGCTGAATGATTCGGACGGGGTTCCAGTGGATGTCGTAGTTGATGACGCAGTCACAATCTTGCAGGTTCTGGCCTTCGGAGATGCAGTCGGTGCCAATCAGCACGTCGATCTCGGCCGGCTCGTCGGGCATGATCAACGACTTTTCTTTCGACCGAGGCGAGAACAGGGTGAGGATTGACTGAAAGTCGTACCGACGTGGCCGGCCGTTGGCGTCCTCGATTGTGCTGCGGGGCGGGAAAGTGCCGGAGACGGTCGCGGTGTGACCGCCGCTGTGGTTGATCGTTCCGGCGGCAGCGTCCGCGTAGGCAGCGACGGCGGGTGCCAGATGTTCGTAGAGGTATTCGGAGGTGTCGGCGAACGCGGTGAAAATCAGCACCTTGCGATTGCCCGCGTTGATCGGCGAAGCGAACTTCTCTTTAATGTAGCCAAGCAGGTGCTGCAGTTTGGCGTCGTCCTTGGGAGTGACCTTCTGCATCTCGCCAAGAAGTTCGTCGATGATTTCTAGATCACGCTGAAGGTCGGCTTGCCACGAGGGCAGGTCCATGTCTTCGAGACGAATTTGCACTTTGCCGGTCGTGACGGCCCCATCCTCAGCAAAACCAGGATCGAGCACTTCATCTTCGTCGTAGTTTCCATAGCCAGCCCCCGCGTCGGCGACTTGCATCGACTTTCCGGTGCGTTGGAACTCGTCAATTTTGGCCAGCAAGCCACGATGGTTTCGTTGTAGTTTTGACAGAGTGATCCGGAACGCTTCAATGCTGCTCTCCAGCCGTTTGAGCAGATTGACGGTCATCAAGTTCTGCAAGCTGCGTTCGCGGTCGATCTGCTTGAATTTGTTCCCTGTAGGAGTGTCGACATCGTACTGCTCGGCGTAATGAGCCAGCCGGCTGGGATGGATGTAGGCAACGGGAGCGTAAACAGCCAACTTCAACGACGCGAGGCTATTGTAGATCTCGTTCAGATTGGGGACGTCGCCACGATG
This sequence comes from Rubripirellula sp., assembly GCA_049680385.1. Classification (GTDB taxonomy): domain Bacteria; phylum Planctomycetota; class Planctomycetia; order Pirellulales; family Pirellulaceae; genus Rubripirellula. The sequence continues at coordinate 4,026 of JBAUHR010000408.1, forward strand.
GGTCAGCGGGCAGCGGTAGGATTGTGGTGGCAAGCGTGTTGGGAACGTGCCAACCTCGGCGGTGTCATAGAAGGTTTGAATGTGCCGCCGCGACCGAGCGATCGTGACGCTGTCGAGAAGTTTGAAGAAGTCGAAGTCGAGGCTCTTTAAAATGGCGTCGCCGGTTCGCTGTTCGGCCGGTAACTTCGCCCAAGCGTTGAAAGCGGTTTGTGCACGGCGAAAAATCTCGCCAATGTCACGGGACGTGTCCAGCTTGCGGTTGATGGCTTCGGTGTCGCCCTCGTAGGCGAGCGCGAGCTGGTTCTTGAGGTCGTTGAAGCGGTTGTTGACCGGTGTCGCCGAAAGCATCAAGACTTTGGTTTGAACGCCGGCACGAATGACCGCGTTCATCAGTTTTTCGTAGCGTGTTTCTTTCTCGGCAAAAGCATCGGCATTGCGGAAGTTGTGGGATTCGTCGATGACCACGAGGTCGTAGTTGCCCCAGTTAACTTGATCGAGCCGCGTACCGAATGACTCTCCGCGGGTTCGGCCAAGGTCGGTGTGACAAAGGACGTCGTAGTTGAAGCGATCTTTCGCGAAGAGGTTGGTCTTCACGTTGCGGTTGAACGTCAGCCAGTTGTCGGAAAGCTTTTTGGGGCACAGCACCAAGACGCTTCGGTTGCGAAGTTCGTAGTACTTGATGACGGCGAGGGCGGTGAAAGTTTTGCCAAGGCCAACACTGTCCGCGAGGATGCAACCGTTGAAGGTTTCAAGCTTGTTGATGATTCCCGTTGCAGCATCATGCTGGAAGTTGAAGAGTTTGTTCCAGACAAGTGTGTCTTGGTATCCCGTCATGTCGTTGGGTAGCGTGTCGCCCGAAACGTCTTCGAGGAATTCCGCGAAGATGTTGTACAGCATCTGGAAGTAGATGCGTTCGGGAGCGTTTTCCTGGTAGATCGACGCGATGTGGTCGCAAAGCCGATCGGTCACCTCGTCGATACGCTGCGAGTCATTCCAGATTTGATCAAACAGACCGATGAAGGTTTGGGTGAACGAATCTTCTTCGCCCTTGTTGATAAAGTTCGAGACGGCATCGCCTTTTTGATAACCCAGGTCGACTGCCGTGAATCCATGCAGCGGCATGTAGACGGCATCACTGGCTGCGTCTTGCGACGTGCCCGAGACGCAGGCGAATTGCTGCATCGGAGCCTTCGTCCGGTTAGATCGGAACTGAGCCTTCCGCCGCATCCACTCGGCACATTCTTTCGCGATCGCACGTTGGGTCAGCTTGTTCTTGAGCTGAATCTCAAATTCGGTGCCGTAGACGTTGCGTTCCCGTTCCGCTTTCGGGATGAAGTACTCTCTCGCCACCTTTTTGCCGCTGTCGGTGACTTCGTTCGGGATGAATGTTGGCGACGTGAAGATGAACTGGAGAGAGTCAATTTTTTCGAGCTCGGCCCGGAGTGCCTCGAACGCGTAAATCGAAAAGCACGAGGCAGCAATGCGCAGCTTGGCTCCGGGACGAATCGTGCGCCGAAGATCGTCGCCAAGCAGCGAATTAATGTTGTCGATCAGCTCCATCGCTGCAAAGTTCCCGCACGTGCGTAGTGTTGCGTCCCCGGTTTGACCGGAAAGTGACAGCAGCATAAGCTCTTGCGATTGGGGTCACAACCAGCCCACCCCCTTTGACAGACGTGGTCAGTGATGTCGGGGCTCTGATTGACGGAGCCACTGTTGTTGAAGCCAGTGCTCCCGATACGTCTACAGCACTGTTGAACCCAATGATTCTTGTGGATCGTGTACAGAACGATGACTCCAAGCAAACGCACAACGAAGGACCGGCCCGGCGACGCCGACGCAGGCTTTGGCCAGCGTGTCCGGCAATGGCGTTCACTTCGTTCGTTGACCCAAACGGATTTGGCGTCTCGCATGAACGTCAGTGTTTCGTACATCAGTAAAGTCGAGAACGAAAAGCTGCACTTCGGCGATTATCCGTCGGAGAAGTTCATCCACAAGTTGGCCGTTGAGCTGAAGGCGGACGAGGACGAGTTGTTGCTGTTGGCCGACAAGGTGCCACCGACGATACGTAAGCGGATTCGGGAACAGCCCGCCGAGTTTCGACGTTTGGCACAACTCGATCATAAAACGCTCGCTCGGCTGGTAAACAGCATCTGACTCGCGGCATTCCTCTCCCCAAGTATTCATCGAACGGACAAGCAGCATGTATCAGACAGGCGGAACGATCAAAGAAACGCTCGAGGCAGTCCAAAACTCGAAGTACGTTCTGCCGGCGATTCAACGCGAGTTCGTTTGGAAGCCCAAACAAATTTCACGGTTGTTCGACAGCCTGATGCAAGGCTATCCGTTTGGAACGTTTCTGTTTTGGAAGGTGGATAGCGGGAACAGCCACAAGTACAAATTTTATTCGTTTGTTTGCAACTATCACGAACGAGATCAGGCACATTGCTTGCCGCTGGCAACATTCCATCAAAAGGATCTCACTGCGGTCCTGGACGGCCAGCAAAGATTGACTGCTTTGAACATCGGGCTCTGTGGTTCGATGGCATGGCGGATCCCGTACAAATGGAAAAATAACCCCAACGCCTACCCGGAACGGTTCCTGTACGTCGATCTATTGACCGATCGTAGCGATGCGGACGAAGACGGCGAGAAGTACCGTTTCGAGTTTCTTACCGAGGAGCGTGCTGGGACTATTAGCGAGACGGAGTGTTGGTTCAAGGTCGCTGAAATCCTCGGGATGCAGAGCGGACCACCGATGCTGGAATGGCTCGGTGAAAGATTGCAGCCGAGCCAAACGACACCGGCGTTCAAGGTTTTGCATCAACTACATCGTGTCATTCATGATCAGCACCTGATTTCTTTCTATGAAGAGAAGAGTCAGGATCTAGAAAAGGTTCTCAACATCTTCATCCGGATGAATAGCGGGGGCACTGTGCTTTCCTATTCCGACTTGTTGCTTTCGATTGCTGTGGCGC
>JBAUHR010000409.1:0-30030 GCA_049680385.1 Rubripirellula sp.
TTGTCCATGCTGCTGACATAGCCGCTGCTGATTTCGCTGATGTGGCAAAGTCCGTCGCGGCCAGGCATGATTTCGACAAACGCGCCGAATTCCTTGATGCTGCTGACAATGCCGTCATAGATCTTGCCGATCTGAACGGTTGCGGTGCAGGCTTCGACGGCTCGCAGAGCTTCTTCGGCCGTTTCCTTGTTGCTGCTGGCGATCAAGACAGTACCGTCATCATCGACTTCGATGATCGCACCGGTGCGTTCTTGGATACCGCGGATGTTCTTGCCGCCGGGACCGATCAGAGCGCCGATCTTGTCGGATGCGATCTTGGTACGGAGCAATCGTGGTGCGGTTGCAGCGATTTCGCGACGAGGACGCGAGATCGTGGTCAGCATCTTGCGAAGGATCTCGATGCGAGCTTCGCGTGATTGCTTTAGCGTTGCACGGATGATGTCTTCGCTGATGCCGGTGACCTTTAGGTCCAGTTGGATACCAGTGATTCCGTTTTGCGTACCGGCGATCTTGAAGTCCATGTCGCCGAAGTGGTCTTCGGTTCCCAGGATGTCAGTCAGCAAGCACCAATCGGATTCGCTTTTGCGAACTAGGCCGATCGAGATACCAGCAACGGGGTTGCTGATTGGAACGCCCGATGCCATCAGGGCAAGCGTCGCACCGCAAACCGATGCCATCGACGATGAACCATTCGATTCAAGAATGTCGCTGATCACGCGGATCGTGTACGGGAAGTCGTCGGCCGATGGCAGCACAGGTGCAACGCTTCGTTCGGCCAAGCAGCCGTGGCCGATTTCGCGACGACCTGGGCCACGAATCGGACGGCATTCGCCGACCGAGAAGGATGGGAAGTTGTAGTCCAGCATGAACTTCTTGCTGTACTCTTGCGCCAATCCATCGACGCGTTGTTCGTCACGCGAGGTACCTAAGGCGATCGTTACGAGAGCCTGAGTTTCGCCACGTTGGAACAATGCCGAACCGTGGACGCGTGGCAGCAAGTCGGTTTCGCAGTAGATCGCTCGCAGCGATTGGTTGTCGCGACCGTCGGGACGGGTGCCAGCGGTGATCAGATCGCGAACGACCTTTTCTTCCAAGTCGTGCCAAACTGATTTGAAGCGTTTGATGCAAACTGCATCATCGGCTTTTGGATCGGGGATCACATCAGCGATGGCTTGGTCGCGAACTTCGCTGCATGCGGTGCCTCGAGCGGCTTTGCCCGAAGTTTGCATTGCTGCGCGGTAGCGGTCGTAGTAGCCGTCGTTGAGTCGCTTGAAGAGTCCGTCGTCGGCTGGTGCGATCCATTCTTTCTTGACGGGGTTTACCTTTTGGTAAAGCTCTTCCATCAGGTCGATGACTTCGCGGATTGCGCCGTGAGCGAACTTGATGGCTTCCATCATTTCGTCTTCGGGCATCTCGTTGGCAAAGCCTTCGATCATCGCCACTTGATCTTTCGATCCGCTGACGATCATGTCCAGTTCGCTTTGTTCCAGATCATCGTGGGTCGGGAACGCAATCAATTTTCCGTCAACCTTGCCGACGCGGACCGAAGCGATCGGGCCTTGGAATGGCAGTTCGCTGCAATGCAGGGCAGCGCTGGCACCGTTCATGGCAAGGACATCGCCGTCGTTTTGCAAGTCGCTTGCGATGACGACCGCTTGGACTTGAACTTCGTCTTTAAAACCGGTTGGCCATAGCGGGCGGATCGGGCGATCCATCAAACGCGAGCTAAGAATTTCTTTGGTGCTTGGGCGACCTTCGCGTTTTAGGAAACCGCCGGGGAACTTACCGGCCGCAGCCAATCGTTCGCGGTAATCACAAGTCAGCGGAAAGAAGTCCAGACCTGGGCGAGGGTCGCTGCTTGCTGTGGCGACCAGGACGACGGTTTCGCCGTACTGGACCAAGACCGCACCGGCGGCTTGTTTGGCCAATTGGCCGGTTTCGAACGACAACGTGTGTTGTCCGATTTGCTTTTCGACTCGAATTTTCTTTTCAGTCACTTTCTATTTTCCTTACAACCTACAAAAACTACATTGGATAGCATCCACGGGCTTGGCAACGAGGGCGCGGAGCCGTGGATAAATGGCATGCAAGTGGCGGCCCATCACAGCAGGCAACCACGCAAGAAGAGACGTTCCACCGAAACTTTAACGCGAAAATCGCGTGAACTTGTTCGAGGGAAACGTATAACCCAACCAGGTACGTCAGAAGAGGCGTGCCGGCAATGATTTGCCGGCACCGCTGGCCAACCGGGCCGCTAATAGCGAGAGTGGGAAAGCACCCGAGCCGCCCGTTACAGGCGATTTGGCTGATGCCATCTTCGCTTGGTCGCGGCTCGGAGAGGCTATTTACGGATGCCCAGTTTTCCGATGATGTCGAGGTATCGCTGAGGATCCTCGCCACGTACGTAGTCGAGCAAACGCCGACGACGGCTGACTAGCCCCAAAAGACCACGCCGTGAGGCAAAGTCTTTGCGGTGAGTCCGCATATGTTCGGTTAGCCCGTTAATCCGCTCAGTCAAGATGGCAATTTGCACCTCAGGTGAGCCGGTATCAGCATCCGATTTGCGGTGTTCGCTGATAGCCTCGGTTTTTCGCTCTTTCGAGATCGTCATTCGTTTTTTGTCTGTTACGTCGTTCTTACTCGCACATGAATGGGGCGTAGTTTACCGACGGGGGAAGTTTTGGCAACCGCAAATATCAAACTCGCGCAAGTCGGCGGAAATAAGGCGGCCGTTGGGGGTAGGGTTTCGTGGCCAGAGTGTCGGGCGAGTCGACCTAAGAAGCCAAAATGCCGCGATTTTTAAGGTTTTCGAGCACTTCGGCGGCTTGCTGGGCCGGGGTTTGGCCGTTGCCGCCGTCGAGATGAATTTCAGGAGATTTTGGGGCTTCGTACGGATCGCTGATTCCGGTGAAGTTCTTGATCTCGCCCGCTCGTGCCTTTTTGTAGAGGCCCTTGGGGTCGCGGGTTTCGCAAATTTCCAGCGGCGTGTCGACGAAGACTTCGATGAAGTCCCCTTCCCTGCCCGCTTCGATGATGCGGCGAACTCGGTCGCGGTCGCGAACATAGGGGCTGACGAAGGCGGTCAGGGTGATCAGGCCCGCCGATGCCATCAGGGCTGCCAGCGATCCGATCCGGCGAATGTTTTCTTCCCGGTCAGTTTCGCCAAACCCAAGCCCAAAGCGGTCGGCGAATTCGGCCGAGTGTTCTTCGGATAGTCGTTCGGGCGGCGCGCAGAGCCCGTGGCGGATGTTGTCGCCATCAAGCAGCATCGTGGCGCGACCAAGCTCGCTGAGTTGTCGGTCTAGTTCGTTGGCGATCGTGCTTTTGCCGCATCCGCTTAAGCCGGTGAACCAGACAACGACGCCTTTCTGGTTCAAGCGGGACTCGCGAGACTGGCGGGTGACGGTTTGTTGGTGCCAAACAATGTCGGACTTGGCCATGAGCGATCGATCGATAAAGAGACTCGGTTTGAAAACGAGTCTCAATGATAATCCCGGCTAACGTCTTGGCCTACGCGGTAGCCGATATCAGCGGATCGTGGCCGTGGTTTGCGGTTGCTCGGTTGGCCTTAGGCCAGGGCGGGTTGGTCGGTGTAGAGTTCTAGGATTTGGCTCTGCACTTTGACGGCACGCAGCAAGATCCAGAGCTGGTCTGGTGAGAATTGCACTGGGCCATCGCCGCATAGTGCGTCTAGTTCTTCGGCAACCGCAGCGTGTTGGTCCGAGGCGGCTTCCAATCGAAAGCTGGCGTGCTTCCAAGCTGCGGTCAGTGTTGCCGGATCGTAAAGTTCGTCCGGGCTGGTCGCCTGGGTCAGGATCATCAGCGATAGCCGCGCAACGTCTGTCGACGACAACGTCGGTTGCAGCGCGAGAAGTCGTTCGGCTAGTTCGTGACAAGTCATTGGCAGCGATTACAGCTTTCCCCGGCCACTCGTGTTTGAGTGGGCCGGAGGACGGATGGCGCCCTAGGCAGTGGATAAGAAAAGGTCTCTGTCCAAAACTCTAGGTTGCAATTCCGTGTCGTGCCAAAAATCACCTGCGAAATTCGTACGCGTCCCAAGCGGCCTCACGGACCGAGGGGCTACTCGACGTCGGTGGCGGCTCGCGGATCAATTTGCAAACTGGCCAAATAGGCGACTAAATCCCGTAAATCGCGGGCTGTCATGTGTTTGATCAAGTCGTCTGGCATCGAGCTCTTGCCCTTTCGGCGAGCCTCGATTTCTTCGGTCGGGATCTTGATTTGGCTGCCGTCATTTTGAATCAGCTCGATAAAGTCATCGTTTTCTGATTTGACGACGCCCGAAAAGACTTGTCCCGAATCGTTGGCGACCACGGCGGTTTCAAAGCCTTCGGCGATTTTCGCGTCAGGGATACAGATCGCTTCCAACAGATAGCGACGGTCACGTGTCTTTCCGATAACGGTCAGGTTCGGACCAACTTCGCCACCGGCTCGGTCAACTTTGTGGCAACGTAAGCACGACAATTCAGTCTTTTCAAAAAACAGTTTGCCGCCACGAACCGAGTCACCGCCTTCGAGCGACGTCAGCCACTGGGCCAGCGGATCGGTTTCGGCCAACGAGCTCTGGTGATCGGACAATCGCTTGCTGAGTTCGTCGTCCAGAGCGCCTTTGCTTGCCTGTGCTGCTTCCAGCAGGTTCAGTTGCACATCGGCAGGCACCGAGCCTTCGAGATAGCTGTTCACGCCCGCCTTGATCGCGGCAACCGCTTCGGGGGTGGTGCTGTTGCCCAGGATGTCCCATCCCAATTGGCGGACTTCGACGCTGCGGCTGTTGGTGGCTTCGATGAACTTCCCGGTCGAATTGGTTGCGTCAAGTTTGGCCAGGACGCCCAGTGCCGCTTGGACTAGTTCGTTTGCCGGATTCATCGGAACCTCGCTAGCCAGTTTCACCGACGTTGCGGGCGCAAGACGGGCCAACGCCGTCAGTGCGGTTGCTCGGTTCGCCGCGCGTTGTTTGTTGTCAGCAATTCGCTGGATCAACATCGGTGCAATCTTGCTGATGCCCAAGCCGGATGCGACTTCGATTGCCTTTTCTCGCACGGATTCTTGCGACGTCATCAGAATGTCGATTTGCGGCGTTAAGGCAGCCGCCGCGTCGGCACGGGGCCGAGCATCGCTTGCACGGTAGGCACCCGTGACTCGGTCTCGCGGGTCGGGTTGTTCCCAATTCGCCAGCATGTCGAGGGCCTCGATTCGCATCTCGGCCGGTGCCGAAACACGACCGGCATATTGGGCCAATGCGATTGCGTTACCGGCATTGCCGAGTCGGTAGTTTGCGTTCAAGACGCGGCGAGTCAGTTCGGCGTCGGCTGTGTCTTTTTCGATCAAGGATGCGAGCGCTTGCAGGGCCATCGGCACGGGCTGATCGTGGATCGCACGCGCCGCTTCCAGCACGACCAGTGGGCTGGCGTCGGCGAGGAATCGGGACAAAACACCGCTCTTTTGACGGCGTAACGCGACGACGGCCGCGCGGCGGACCGATTCGTTTGGATGCGTCGTCAATTCGCCGATCGATTTGCTTGGAATCGAGCTGGCCAAGTAGCTGGCCCCGGCATGACGCAGGGCCGGATCTGCGTTATCGCTAGAGGCCAAGATTCCGACAATCGCGCCGATCGCTTCGGCGTCTTTCAATTTGCCCAGCGCGATCATCGCCGCATACCGGACTCGGTCCGATTCATCGGTCAACATGTCGCGAAGTTGTCCGGCAGTCGCCGCGGCGCGACGATCGCCGAGCACTTTGGCAACGCTTGAACGCACGATGGCGTCGGCATCACCCGCAAGCTTTAGCACGGACTGGACGATCGCATCGGCCGTGTCAGGGTTTTGGCGGGCAATTTGGCTGGCACCCCAGATGCCGTGCAAGCGAGTGGTCGTTTGGGATTCGGTTTCGCCGGCGATCGACAGCAGTGTTTCTGCGTCGCCCCGTTTGGCCAATTCCCACTGCGATTCGAATCGAACTCGGCGGTCGACATGGCTGAGCAATTGACCCAGTTTGGCTGCGTCGTGCTCGCTCCAATTGCTTGCCAACAGCGATTGGACTTCGGCGACGATCGGATTGCCCTGCTCTTTCGCGTCGCTGATTTGATAAACGCGGCCTTTGCCCAGACCTACCCAACCATCAACCCAGTCGCTGACGTACAGTTTCCCGTCGGGGCCGAAGGCAATGTCGGTGGCCAGGACGGTCCAGATTGGGTCCGAGTCTTCGCCAAACTTATAGAACGCACCATCGGCTTCGAGTTTGAACGAGCGAATGCCGCTGTTGGCGGGGCCGCCACGAAAGTCGCTGATCAGGAATGTGTCTTTGAGTTGATCGCCGAAGCCGGTCCCCGGATAGAACGCCAAGCCGCTGGGGCCGTCGGTAAAGTTCGTGATCGGCGGAACGATGTAGGCGGGTTGTTCGTTGTGGAACGGTTCCCAGATTCGCTCGCGATTGAATGGACCACGGTCGGGCAAGTACTGGTAATGCATCCGCCATCCCGAATCGCCGCCTTCGAGAATGTTGACGACGCGAGCCTTGTCGCCGCTGTCGCTGTTGTTGTCGACCGAGAACAGGTCGCCGTAGTCGTTGAACGCAAGTTCTTGGGTGTTCCGCAGTCCCGTTGCAAAGACCTCTAGCCCCGATCCGTCCATTTCGCAACGAAACACGGCGCCGGACTGAGGATCGGCAAGCACGTCGCCACTGGCGGTCGTGACGTGATAACCACGGTCACCGATGCTGAAATAAAGCCGTCCGTCGGGACCGATGATTAGCCCGTGCATGTCGTGGCCGCGGAACGCAACGTGAACGCCATAGCCATCGGAAAGGACGATTCGCTCGTCGGCAACTCCGTCGTCGTCCTGGTCCACCAGTTTCCAAAGTTTGGGAATGCAGGTGTAGTAAATGTCGTCGCCGCGAGCCAAAACGCCCGCGCCGGTGCCTTCTTCGATGCCGTTGAACCCGCTGGCCAAGATCGACACTTTATCGACTCGCCCATCGCCATCGGTGTCTTCCAGGCGGCGGATTCGGTCGTCATGCTGGGCGTACGTCACCGCCGCATCGCCGAGCAATCGTTTGTGAAAATCGATCCGGTCCTGGACCGTTTCAGCCGCCAAATCGGCTAGCAACCAGGCATCGTCGTGAGCACGATTGTCGGTCACGCCACGGTCTTGGCGGAAAGTTTCGCAAACAAACATGCGGCCGCGATTGTCGATGTCAAACGCCACGACGTTGGCAACATCAGGCTCGGCTGCATAGAGTTTGATCGACCAGCCTTTGGGGATGCGAATCCCAGCCATCGACTCGGTGGCTTCTGCCGAAGCGTCAGCCACGTCAGGGTCAAGCGGTGAGGGTTGTTTGAAGTCCGCAGCGAAACAGACGCCCACCGAAACCGCAGCACACAGAGAAGCAGCACACAGAGAAAACGCCGCATGCAGGCTCGCGAGACGAATTAGGTGGTGTCCGAACGTGGGTTTCGGCATTCAATCGATCCTGTTTGATTCATTCAGTTGGCTGCGGGTGCCACTGGGGCATGGTGCAGGGGCATGGTGCAGGGGCATGGTGCAGCGGGGCACTGCGCTGGGACTTGGGACACTGGGGCTTTGGAAACTTGGGCGGTAGTATCGGCGACATCGCGGGATGGGTGAAGACGCCACCGAAGTGTGTCCGAGTGAGTTAAAATCAAACGCACCGCCTTGGTCCCTAACAACCATCTTAGGATAGTCGGCTTTCGATCCGATTGACAACGAACTTTATTGATCCTTTGGCCCTAGCCCCACGACCGTTCGCGTATGACATCTTCTGAATCTGGCGAATCCATTCGCATCGGTTCGCCGTTCGCAGTTGATCCGGTCGCCGCAGATGCAATTTCGGGCGATCCGATGGCACCGGCGGTGATCGAACCGGTGATGGATGTCGGCCCGCTGCGTTACACGGCGATGGGAGCGACCGCGGCATCAGCGATGGTCGTCGGTTTTGCCGCTGCGGCTTGGGGATGGTTTCCGGCCGGCGGCGCGGCGATCGCCGCGTTGGGATGCGGGCTGTCCATTTTTGGCATGTTTTCGGTGTACCGGTTCACCTCGATGGGGTTGTTGTCGGTTCACTTGTTCTTGTTCGTGGCCAATTACGGGCAAGCACTGAAATGATCGGCACAGAAATGATTGGTCAGATGCCTGTTTGGTCGTCGATTGATACCTGGATCATTTTGACATCGTCGTTGGTCGCGGCCGCCAGCGCGATCCCTGGTTGCTTTTTGTTTTTGCGAAAGCAAAGCATGATCGCCGATGCGCTGACCCACGCGGCGTTGCCCGGCGTCGTGGTCGCGTTCATCTTGGCCGGGTATTTTCAAACGTTCGGCGTTTTTGCCGGCGACGGCAGTTGGGCGTTTCGCCAGTCGATGATGTTTGGCGGCGCGATGGTGGCGGGCTTATTGACGGCCTACCTGACCGAATGGGTTGCCGCGTCGGGATGGATTCGCGGCGACGCAGCGATGGGTGTGGTCTTCACGACTCTGTTTGCGATCGGGCTGATCTTGCTGCGACAGTTTGCGGACAAGAGCGACGTTGATCTGGAATGCGTGCTCTATGGACAGCTCGACACGATTGGGCTGGCACGCGGGATTCCGCCCGAAGCGATCACGTGTGCGTTGATCTTGGTGGTCAACATTGTCTTGGTGATCGTGTTGTTCAAAGAGTTATTGCTGACAACCTTTGATCCTCAATTGGCCGGAACCTTGGGGCTGCGTCCCAAGTGGATGCACTATGGATTGATGACCGTCACGACGGCAACAATCGTGACCGCGTTCGAAGTGGTGGGCAGCATCTTGGCGATCGGCATGCTGGTGATTCCACCGTCGACGGCGTTTTTCATCAGTCGCCGGCTGCGCCCGATGATCTTGGTTTCGATGGGGGCCGGAGTGTCGGCATGCGTGTTGGGCCACTTGGCGGCGATCTCGTTGCCGGGGCCGATCACTCGGTCGCTGGGGCTGCCGCAAGTCGAAAGTGTGACGACAGCGGGTGCGATCGTGATCACGGCGACCTTGCAGATGTTGGTCGCGATGTTGATTGGTCCCGAGCGAGGAATCCTGGTTGACCGATTCCGCGCCGCCGGTCCGACGGCGCGGCAAGAAACGGCGTAACCGCCCTACTCTTCTAGTTCGGTTGCTTCCGGCGCAGGATTATCGTCGACCCATTGGCTTAGCTCGTCTTGCGCGGCCGCGGGCGCTGCCTCTGGAGTTCCACCACAGCCGGCGATGGTGGAAAGTGACAGCAGGAACAACGCTAGGAAAGTGGCTTGTTTCATTTTGTTTTTTCGATCAAGAGAGAAATTGGAATCAGATTGGATCAAGAAAAAATCACGGCTGGCTGCGGAAAGCGGCCAGCCGCGCTTGGATGTCACTCGGCGTGATTCACCGAGCTGTTCGGTGTTACTCGATGGTCACATCGGTTTCTTTGCTGTCTCGGGTACCAAGAGCACCCCAAAGTCCAAATGGGCTCATCGATCCAGGCGGTAGCATATTGGCCGGAGTACCAACATGGGCGCTGCTGCGGTCTCCGGCTTCGATCGAGTCGGTAACAAACTTGACCGCACCGTCGCCCATCAGGACATGGACACCGCCTTGGTGGCGACTGCTAGGTGGCAACAATCCGGTGTTGAAGTTGTTCGTATCCATGCAAATCAAACCGTTGGGCGGCAAGATTGTGTTGAAAACGCCCCAGATCGAGCGGCTCATCGCCCACTTCAAACCACGGCGCTGTTCAGCATCGGTTCCGCCGCCTTGCAGTGGCACAACGGTGAAGCCGGGACGCCAGAATCGTGGTCGTAGCGGATCCACCTCGTCATCGCACAGCAAGTTTCCGTTCGCGATGCGAACGTTTCCTTGCGAGTGTGCACCGCGGGTTCGGACATCGTTGTCACCGAGGTCCGATGCGATTTCGCCGGCCATGATGGTGTTCGACAAACCGTCCAAGATGTCACGAAAAGCTGCTTTCTCGCGAGGGACAAATACGCCGCGGCACGAGGCCTGGCGATTGATTGCGGCCTGGGTGCTGGCCGTATTTCCGTTGTCACCGATGCTGCCGTTGATTTGCTGGGCCGAGTCACCTTGGCAGGCAACGTAGTTGGTTCGCCCTTGGCCAGGCAAGCCGACACCGGGATCGCTGGGGCAGCGGAAGCCAGGGATTTCCGTCAACCAGGGGTCGTAACGCGTCACTGCGTGATGGGCCAACCAACGACGTGGACCAGGACCCATCGGCGGGAAAATCGCGCCCGAAACCGGGTCTTGGAACGGATTGCTGATCTGTTCCCAAATGGCTTGTTGTTCGATGAACGGAGTCAGGCCAACCAGCCAGCTCAATTCCAATCGACTGTTTGCGGTCGGCGCCCCGCCAACGGTTTGGCCGTCCGGTTGGCCACCAAGGTTTGGCGTTCCCGTGCCTTGTCGCGGCAACTGCTTGTAGGCCGAGTGATAGTTGTGAACCGCCAAGCCGATTTGCTTGAAGTTATTGCTGCAGCTCATTCGCCGAGCCGCTTCGCGAGCCGCTTGAACAGCGGGCAACAGCAGCCCAACTAGAACGCCAATGATCGCGATCACGACCAGCAACTCGACCAGTGTGAACGCAGATCGGTCTCGATACCGTTTCATAAATGCCACCTAAAAGGACTTGAGGAATGGGCGGTAATTCCGCCTAGTTCGCCAATAGTAGGCCGGTCGATGCCCTCAGACCTTAACGATAGGGCCGATTGTTAGCACGATCGTGCCAGTTTAGGTGGTGGTGTTCGGGTTATCCGAGTCCGGTGCTGGTTCGAGTGCTACTTTCGAGTCTCGGCCGGCCAGTTCGTGGTTCAGGATCTCTAGCAACGTTTGCAGGAACACCACGACCATAGGGCCAACCAGAATCCCAATCGGGCCGAACACCGTCACGCCACCTAGCACACTGAGCAGTGCAAACAGCGGGTGGAGCGTCGAGCGACCGTGCAACACATACATCTTGATCACATTGTCGATCGATGACACGATCGCCGCGCCGTAGATCGCCAATAGGATCGCGGCGGTCCAGCGTTGGTCGACGGCGCCCAAAAAGATGGCGCAGGGAACCCACACCGAAGCGGCACCGAGAAACGGAACCAGTGCCATCAATGACGTGATCAGAAACAACAAGATGATCGATTCGAATCCGCAAAACCAAAATGCGATCGCCGATAAGACGCCCTGAACCAACGCACTTAAAACGCTCGCCAATACGACCGCACGGCTGGTCCGATCGAACTCCATCAACAGTCGTTCTTCGTACGCATCGTCCAGCGGGCTCAGTCGCATCAGCGTTTGAATCATCGCCGGACCGTCGATCAAAAAGAAGTAAACGGCGATCACCAACACGGCCAAGCCAACCAAGATCTGAATCAAGTAACTGCCCGTGGCGCTGGTCAAGCTGACGAAACGTGGCTGCAGAGTCTCGCGAATTCGCGATGACAGATTCTTCAAGTCCTCGGCGCTGGGATTGGCCAGCAAACGCATTTGGCTGATGAAGGTGCCGCCCAGTTTGGCACGCATCCAACTGCGAATCGCTGCTGACGCATTCAAGCTCTGCTGATGGAACGTTTCTTCGGCGTCCAATTGATCGACCACGCCCTCCTCGGCCGGGCTGAGTTGTTGGTTGACCGATGCGGCCAGTTCATTGAGTCGATCTTTGGCGTTGTCGGCGAATGCGTCTGCGGTGACCGGGCCTTCGACTTCGGTTTGCAGAAAATTAACCAACGTGGACGCTTCTTTGATGTTCAGAAGCACGGCTTTCGATTCGTCCGCCGTGTCCAGCGAATCGCTCAGTTCATCCAGACGTCTGAACTGCTCGGCATGCGGCAGCGAAATCCCCAACTGTTCGCGGCCACGATCCAAGGCCTTCTGCAAATCTTGGAAGTTCACCTGGCTAACCATCGCCGTGAACTGGCTGGTGGCGACCGAGATGATCAAGATCAGCGGCATCAGAACGACGGCCAGCACCAATGTGGTCGTCGCCAAAGCCGAAACTCGCGACCGCCGGCCGGTCTTCATCAGGATCCACTGGTGGACCGGGCGAAAGATCACAACCAAGAGAGCGGCAAGGAACAGCGGGACAAAGAAACCTGCCATCACTTTGTAGAACAACGCACCGACCGCTATGATCCCCAGGATCAACATCACGACGGACAAAATTCGTGATAGCGATGGAAGCTGGTCGATTAGCTTCGGTGCGTTCGGGCCGCTGGTTGAATCGGTGGTCGCGTGCGATTCCGGCGTTTGGGTTGGCAGTGGCGGTGATGCGGGCGTTGTTGATGCAGGCGTTGTTGTTTCGGGCGATTTCTTGCGTCGTCGGTTGGTCATCGGGGCGAACTCGGGACGTAAGAAACGGGGCTGAAGTATCAGGATGGATTCGCACGGATTGTGGCGGATCGGCCCGTTTTTGACCAGCCTTTGTCGGCCCGCTAACCGCCAACCGAAATTCTTGCCAAGGAATCTGAATTGACTGCCGATCCGGAACCGATTTCCGATGATTCCGTCCGCCGCCGCTCCGGTGCGTCGATTGGGATCCGATTGGCCAAGCTGGTCATTTCAATCGTGGTGGTGGTGGGGCTGTGTTTGGCTGGGAAGACAGCGATCAAGCAGTGGCAGACCGAAACGGGGAAGATCGAATCGCAAATCGAGGCACTCGGAAGAGAACTGTCAGTGGCCGATGGGCCACTTCGCGAATCGATATTGAACGAGCAAGCGGTGTTGCGGTCCGCCCTGCCCTACCCTCGAAACCTGCGTTGGTCGCGAATGGCAATGGCTGCCGTTTTGTACGCGATCGGTTTGTTGCCGTCGGCAATGCTGCTGCGGCGGGCAGTGCTTTCGTTCGGTGGACGTCCACGGTGGTCGACCGCCATCGCGGCTCAAACGATCGGGCATGTCGGTAAGTATGTGCCGGGCAAAGCGATGGTGTTGGTGCTGCGCGGCGGCGTGCTGGCACGCGATGGGGTTAAGCCGATGACGTCAACGATCAGTGTTTTCTTGGAAACGTTCTTGATGATGGCCGTTGGTGCGGTGGTCGCCGCGATCGCGACCGCGGGTTTGCCGGTGCCGACTTGGATCACGATTGCCGCCGTGGCGATGGGCGTGGCCGCAGGCGGGCCGACGTTGCCGCCGATCTTGCGTTTCGTAGCGGCGAAAGTAACCAAGGTTGATCCCGCGACCTTGGCGGCCGACATCGATTGGCGGTTGTTTTTTGCCGGTTGGGCGTGGTCGTTGTTGTCGTGGCTTTTCATTGGCGCTTCGTTCACGGTGCTGATCACCGCGGTTCCGTCGGCTGATCCGTTGCCGCCGATCATGACGCTGTATCCGATCGCGACTGCGGCGATCAGTTTGGCGATGGTGATCGGTTTCGCCTCGCTCTTGCCGGGTGGCGCGGGCGTGCGCGAACTGGTGCTGACAACGGTGCTGGGTATCGCGATCGGAACGGCCCACGGGTTGCTCGCCGCGATCGCCGCCCGATTGATGTTTATCGCCGTCGAAGCGGTGCTGGCCGGTTTGTGCTGGGTGTATTTGCGTCGGAAACCGAGCCGTTTTGAAACGGTGGTGTGATTTCCTGCACGCGGCGTGGCGCACCCCTATAATCGCATTTCGCCCGCATCCGAAATGAACCGTCGTGTTTGCATGTCTGAAGATCTGAACCCCGAACCGCTGGACGTCCCTGCCCAAGATGAAGGTTCAATGTCGGGTGAAGAATTGCGTCGGATGCTCGAGTTACAGCTTGTCAAAATTCGTGGCGAAGCGTCGGCCGCACGGTTGGATGCCCGAGCCGCTGAAATTGAGTTGATGATCCAGCGTTTACGCCCGAAACAACCTGCCGGCGATTCGTCGGTTCCTGCCCCAGTGCCGGCGCCCACGCACCGGATCGATTCATCCGCGATGCAAGTGCCCGCGCCGCGGCGGTTTGAAAGCTGGAATGCTGTCCGCGCGGCACGTGGCCAATCGATCGCATCGACGACATCGGCTACCTCGCATCCTACCGGTTCGCCGAAATCGGATTCGCCGCTCGCACCTGCGGCTGGGGATGATGTCGCTGTGCCGGTCTTGCCATCGTTGCCAAGTAAAACGCAACGGGAATCGAATCCGCCGATCGTCCGACACGACGCAGGTTCGACGAGCGTTCGACGGCCGCGGTTTTTGTCCAGTGTTGAAGAGGAAACCAATGATGATCAGCCGCCCGAATTAGAATCGCCCGCCGAGTTGCCCTTTGTGGTTGATGGCGAGACGCGGTCAGCACTCGGTGCATCGCCAGTCTTGATCGACGAAGACGATGACGAGACGCGGGCGGACGAGACACAGCGTCGTCGGCCGGCCGCTTTTCTGGTGAGTGCCGTGGTTCATGTTGTGGTGCTGATTCTGTTAGCCGGTATCGGTTTTTCGACTCATGTTCCCAAAGACCAAGTCGCGTTGTCGGCATCCGCCGCATCAGCAAACGAAGAGAGCGTCGAGACGTTCGAAATCGAGACCAGCGAGTCGATGCCAGAAGTCGAAGTGACTGAACCCGTGCCAAGTGAAACCGAATACGAGTTAAGCCCGATTGGCGAACTAGCGGCCACAAAGTTCTCGCCCGATGCGCCAGCCACGCCGCCCACGGCAATGGCCGCCGTTATGTCCAGCAGTGCCACCAGCGCCGCGTCCGCGATGTCGATGAAGTCGGTTTCGAACAAGAAGATGGAATTTTGTGGCGTCGAAGGTGGCGGCAATCACTTCGTTTACTTGGTCGACAGTTCGGGCAGTATGGGCGACGGTTTCCAGTCGGCTCGCGCGGCACTGCTTTCATCGATCGACTTGTTGACCCCCGAGCAGCGGTTTTACGTTGTGTTCTTCGATGCCAATTCGGATTACATGCGGCTAAGTAACGCCAACCAGGACGAGCCGCGCAGTGTGTTTGCGACCACCGAAAACAAGGCTGCGCTAAAACGTTGGGCGATGCGAATCACCGAAGACCGCGGCAAGGCTCCCTACGATCCGCTGCGTTTCGCGTTGAACCTTCGCCCCGATGTGATCTTTTTGTTGTCCGATGGCGAGTTCCCGCAAGGCATCGAAGACTTGCTAAAAGAAGAGAACAAAGTCACCAATCTGTTCGGCGAAAGCAATCCCATCAGCATCGTTCACACGATCGCCTACCACAGCGAAGTGGGGGAAAGTCGAATGCAGCGAATCGCCAAACAAAACCAAGGCCAGTACCGATACGTGCCGAAGCCATAGTGCCGAGCAGGCAATAAGTGACGTAAGCTTCCAGCCTTGCGATGAAGGGAATCGCAAGCTGGAATTTTACGTCACCTTAAAGCCCCCAATCGAATTGTTGCAGACACATCATGAAAGCGGCCACCGTCAGCGAGTTGAAGAAATCTCTCGTTCGTCTCAATCACGACGATCTGTTAGACGCCTGCTTGCGTTTGGCCAAGTTCAAAGTCGACAACAAAGAACTGTTGACGTACCTGCTGATGAAGTCAGCCGACGAACAGGCCTACGCTCGCGAAGTCTGTGATGACATTGATGAACAGCTTCCGCATGCACGATCCATTCACAAAAAAACGATGCGAAAGATCGTACGTTCGATGGAAAAGTGTTTGCGTTATTCGGGCGACAAGGAAACGGAGCTGCACGTGCGAATCCATTTCTGTCGCGAGTTTGTCGATCGCGGGATTCGATTCGGCAATTGCCGCGTCAGCGCCAACATGTATGCGGCGCAAATGAAGAAGATCGAGAAAGCGATCGACAAAGTCCATCCCGACCTGCAGTTCGACTTTCGCCATGAAATGCAGGGTTTGGAATCGTTGCTGCGTTAGCAGCTATTTTGACCGGCGAGCAGTAACCGCGTCGCTGAGATCTTGCAGGATGACAACCGTCTCGTCCCATCCGATGCAGGCGTCAGTGATGCTTTTGCCGCGAACTAATTCGGCGTTGCCAAGTGACTGGTTGCCTTCGACCAAATTGCTTTCCACCATCACGCCCATGATGCGGGAATCGCCATCGGCAACTTGGCTGCAGACATCGCGGCACACGTAATGTTGGCGCGTGTGTTTCTTGCAACTGTTGGCGTGTGACGTGTCGATCATGATTCGCGGCTTCAGGCCCGCTTTCTCAAGCATTGCGGATGCTGCGTCGATGCTGGCTGCGTCGTAATTGGTGTGCGTGCCGCCCCGCATGATGACGTGACAATCGCTGTTTCCGGTGGTCGCAAAAATGGCCGACGTGCCTTCTTTGGTGACCGACAAGAAATGGTGCGGACGTTGGGCTGAACAAATGGCGTCGACGGCGATTTGAACGTTTCCGCTGGTGCCGTTCTTGAATCCGACCGGACATGACAGTCCCGATGCCAGTTCGCGATGCCCTTGGCTCTCGGTCGTGCGAGCACCGATCGCGCCCCATCCGACCAAGTCGGCGATGTATTGGGGGCTGATCAGGTCCAAGAACTCGGTTCCGGTTGGCAATCCCATGCGAGTGATGTCTCGCAGCAGGCCTCGCGCCGTCCGAAGTCCTCGGTTGATTTCAAAGCTGTCGTCCAGGCCCGGATCGTTGATCAATCCTTTCCAACCGACCGTGGTCCGAGGCTTTTCGAAGTAAACCCGCATGACGATCAGCAGTTCGCCCTGGTGCTTTTTCTGTTCCGCGGCCAGCAATTTAGCGTATTCCATCGCCGCTTCGGGGTCGTGGATCGAGCAGGGGCCGATGACGACGACCAACCGATCGTCCTCGTCGCGAAGGACTTTTTGGATCCCATCGCGAGCGTTGGCGACGGTTTCAGCGATCTCCGCTTCGACTGGAATCTCGGCCATCAGCTCCATCGGAGGCATTACTGGCTTCATGGCCCGAATACGCAGGTCATCAGTCGTCACAGTGGGGGGGGGAGTGGTCATCGCGGGGCCTGGTTGGCATTGGAGTCGAATTCTGTCCTTCGACTATCGTTGATGAACGAAAAAGATCAATCGGGGTTCGGATTTTGAGTTCCGTTTTGGCCACCCGAGCACACGACAGCCCCATACCACAGCCCGCTGGGCAACGACATAACGCAACCGAGTCGTTTGGTCAGCCGTTTGCCGGTTCGTCACACCGCCACGTTTCGCGTTAGTATTGTGGAACGACTCGACGGTTTGTCGATTGGGTAACCCAACGCGTGATTTTTGAAGTTGCGATTTTTCGTAGCTCGACTCTCTGAGTCGAGTATTTCAGAGAGTTTTTCGCCCGACTCGGGAGAGTCAGGCTACGAATCCAACAAGCGCCAAGCCAATGCGCAACTTCAAAACGCGTGAGCGAGGCCCCGAACCGGCCATTCGCTTACGAGAACGTTCGGCTTTGCCATCTGGATTGCGGCTTTGTTCTACAATGAAGCGCAGGCGGCGTTTCCAGTGATGCACGGCAAAAACTCAATCGCCTAAGCCGGACGCTCTCTCGCTCGTCGGGTTACCATTGGTCCCTTGCGTCTGTTCCCTTGCGTCGGCGAAATCGCTTCAATCAACAAACCGTAGACGAGTTCGTCGTCAAACGTTCGCACGACGATAAGTGACGGTAAGTTACGTGCCGATTCTAGCATCGGTTTGGTTCAGTCGTTCGAGCTTCCCAACAATCGGAAAGAGAATTGCCTCGTGGTTCGTTTCGCTTCTTCATGGATGGTCGTGATGGTCACCGTCGCCACGTTCTGTGTCGTTGGCTGTGGTGGTCAGAGCAAAACGCAAAAGTTGCCCGAGCGACCGCTGCGAAAAATGCAGTCGTTGATCAAACGCGGTCTCTACGAACAGGCTTGGCAGATTTCGCCCGAAGTCTTGAAGATTCACGGTGACGATGCCAACGTGATCGCCAGCATCGCGAAGTTGGCGTACGAGATGCAGAAACCGAACGAGTCCGCCGACTTGTTAGCTCAGGCGTGTGAAGCCGAAGCTTATGCAAACCCCGCGCGTGTTCATCAGACAATGATCGCGTTTGTCGGCGTCGGCCGGCTGCATGATGCGATGCAGTTGTTGGAAACGACCGTTGAAGAAAATCCCGATCAACAGAAAACCCGACGACTGCTGTTCGATTTGACGATGGGAACCGAAGAACGGCTGCGGGGGCTCAAACATGGCCGCGTCTTGGTACGACAGCGACAGTTTGATTTGGAACTGCTGAAGGCACTTAGCAATACCGAGCGGCGGACGTTGGAAGCGGCTCCCCTGGAAGCGATGACGTCGCGAAACGCTGACGATCTTCGGCCTTTGGTTGGCAGCGCGAAAACGAAGTTTGACGAGGGCGACTATCAAGCCGCCATTGACGAACTGAAACGGATCACCCAGCGACACCCTGACTATGTTCCGGCCCAGACTTTGCTGGGGCGATCCTACGCGGCATCCAACCGTCTCGCTGAGCTCGAATCGTGGGCGGCCTCGCCGCCGCCGGGTACCGAGAACACGCCTGGGTACTGGATCGCGCTGGGCGATTGGGCTCGTGGCAAAGATTTGATCCAACCGGCCACGCGTGCTTACTGGGAAGCGGCTCGCCTTGATCCCGATGCGATGGAAGCGTGGTCCAAACTAAGCACGTCGATCGCCCAACTGCGAGACCTCGATTCGGACGCCGCATCATCGATTTCCGACGAAGCCTTCGATGCGATCCAGCGACGCAACGCGTTGCTTAGTAAATTCAATCAACTAAAGAGCCGATTCGAACGGACCGGCAGCATATCGCGAGAAATTGTTGCCGACATCATTCGTATTCTGGTCGATCTCGGACGACTTTGGGAAGCCGAAGCGTGGGCGTCGGTGGCCATGTCGTTACCCGAAAATGATGATGTGCCGATCGCCGAACTGCGGGATTCGATCATCCGCCAATTGACCAACGACACACCATGGCAAACGGTCACCGATCACCCCGAATTGCAACTCGATTTGACTCGTTTTAGCGCTCCGAGCATCGCCCGAATCGACTCGGAACGGAGCACCAAAGTGGCCGGTTCCAATGGATCGGCGCCTCAATCGTCTGGCGATGATAATCCGCTGAACCGTGCGTGGCGACTTGACGACGAAGCGGCTGAGCGTGGTTTGGATTTCTTTGGCCGCACCAGCGACCACCTGGACCAAGCTGGCATCATGTTGCACGAAACTCTTGGCTGTGGTGGTGGAACCATCGACTTTGATCTGGATGGATGGAGCGATCTGTATTTGATGGCAGCCGGTGGAAAGCCCGGCCAAATGGACTCAGCCGCCAATGCGCTGGTTCGCAATCACGCGGGGCAATTCGGCGAGGTCACTGGCCCGTCTCAAACCGGACATCGCGGGTTCGGGCAAGGCGTCGCGGTCGGCGATATCAACGAAGACGGGTTCCCCGATTTGCTGCTGCTGAATTACGGCCCTAACGCCTTGTTGATCAACAATGGCGATGGTTCGTTTAGCGACCAAACCGATCGGTGGAATTTGAACTTCGATGCGGACACGCAAATTACTTGGTCCACCAGTGGTGCGATCGCCGACGTTGACGGCGACGGGTTGTCGGATGTCGTGGTGGTCAACTACTGCGCCGGGCTGGAACCATCGACCGAGACTTGTCCGATGGCTGACTCGGAAACCTTTCGTTCGTGTACGCCGGTGAAGTTTCCAGGCCATGTTGACTGGATCTTGAAAACTCGCGCCGACGGAAGCTTTGTCAATCAAACCGAAGCCTGGTCGATGACGCCCGATGTTGTCGGTCGTGGCTTGGGAGTCGTTGTCGGGCAACTTGATGCGACCGCGGGTATCGACGTGCTGATCACCAATGACATGACCAACAATCATTACTGGTCATTCAGCAAGACAAACCCGGACAAATCATCCGCAGCAGTATCCGAGATGGTCATGACCGAGTCGGCAATGTTGCGTGGCGTCGGCGCCAACGACCGATCGTTGGCCCAAGGATCGATGGGAATCGCAACCGGTGATTTCGACCTTGATGGTGATGCCGATTTTTACGTCACTAACTTTGACAACGAGTACAACATTCTGCACGAGCAACGGAGTGCCGGAATGTGGCAAGACCAGACATCGAGTCGCGGTTTGGTCAAGCCGACTATGCCGTTGGTTGGATTTGGAACCGAAGCTATCAACCTTGATAACGACGGCAATTTGGAACTGGTAGTATCCAATGGTCACGTCGATCTCTTTTCACGAGGCGAAGATCGTGCGTTGTACGCTCAGCCGATGCAGATTTTCCAGCGACTCGAGTCCGGGATCCTGGTGGCAACCGAAACGAGTGTGGCCGGCAACTATCTTCGGAAATCGCACGTCGGACGAGCCCTCTGGACGATCGATGCGGATCGTGACGGGCGAATGGATTTGGTCGTGACGCATCAAACCGAGCCGGTGTCGTTGCTCGTCAATCGCTGCGAACCGGGCGGGCATTGGATTGATGTTCGACTGAGCGGACGGAATTGTGGCCGTGACGCTATCGGGGCCACCGTCACTGTCGCGTTTGGCAACCAGACTCGAACGGCCTTCCAATCGGCTGGCGACGGATACATGTGCAGCAACCAACGGGGGCTGCACGTTGGTTTAGGGCTAGCCGATCAGGATAATGCCCCCGCGTACGATGTGCCTGTATGCGATGTAACCGTCCAGTGGCCTGATGGAACACGCCAAGTGCACACCGGGCTGCCTGTTGACGCGTCCTACTGGGTAACCCAATTGGACGAAACCGCTTTCCTGCTTCCCTAACAGGTCGTGCGGTTGTTAAGTGGTTGATTCATAGGCGTTTACGTCACTCTCACTTTGGGCGGGCGTCCTAGCGAGTTTGTCGATTAAATCAGCTAAATCAGCCGGAACGCGCAAGCGTCCGGTTCTGCGACGTTAACTGATCGTTGTTCCTGACCAACGCATAAATCGACGAGCCGTAGCGGACTCTACAACTGAGCTGGCGACGCCAGCCGCGGTCTTTTGATACCTCACGCGCATGGTCTCGGTACCCGCGGCTCGCGCCGTCGGCTCAGAAAGCCTTGGTTTCTGGTTTAAAAATCTGCTGCCGTGTTTGACCCTCACGCGCGCGGAAAGGCAAAGGGCTAGAGCCTGTAAATGCTTGGCTAATAGGGACTTAACGACCGCACGATCTCCTAACCCGACGTGGCAATCCGCTTGGCACGCGTCTGTTGGGCGGATGGCAGGCCGATGGCGGGCAAAAGCGGGATTGAGATTCTTTACCAGGTTGCCGTCCGGATCCCTTATCGATTTCTCATTTTCGCTTTCTAGCGGCGACGAATATCCCGCAAATCTGTCTGGAAATCACTTTTCGCTGGCAATCGTTGCCCGTATTCGCTAACAATAGACTCAGGCCTTTTCACATATTATGAAAAGGGTTGTTTTTCTTGTTTTTGAGGTATCGAAGTATGAGACAGCGTTCAAACGCATCCCGCGGTTTCACATTGGTGGAATTGCTGGTTGTCATCGCCATCATTGGCGTCCTGGTGGGCTTGCTGCTACCCGCAGTCCAAGCCGCACGCGAGGCGGCTCGCCGAATGAGCTGCAGCAATAATTTCAAGCAACTTGGCTTGGCAATGCACAATTACCACAGTGCCTACAAGCAACTGCCAATGCACGGTGCTGGTACCGATGGTCCTGGGGCTGCGGCGCCGTTCGGCAACGCCGGTGCGTCGACCAATTGGTGGACCAACTACGGCAGTATGAACGCCTGGCGTTTGAGTGCGTTGGTCGGCTTGACTCCGTTCATGGAACAGCAGGCGTTGTGGGAACAGATCAGTAACCCAAGTGTTGTCAACGCACTCGATCCTGCCACTCCACTGACGACTCCGTGGCCTGCGATGGGGCCAACGGTCCAGTTTCTTCAGTACCAACCTTGGGTGACAAACCTGCCTACGCTGCGTTGTCCGAGCGACCCTGGTCAAGGTTTGCCTGCACAAGGGCGTACTAATTACGGTCTGTGCATGGGGGACTCGATCGATTGGTCGGTTCGCGGTCCACGAAACAACCCGGCTCGAACCGGTGGTGGTGCGACGCCAAACTGGAAATGGCAATACCACAGTGGTTGGGCTCAGCGTTCACGCGCCGCCGACCGTGGTGTTTTCGTGCCTCACGGCGATGCTAAGTTCCGTGACATCCTGGACGGACTATCCAACACGATCGTGATGGGCGAGCTGATCACTGACCTTGGCGACCGTGATACTCGCGGGACTCAGTCGATCAACGGGAACCCACCGAACGAAATTCGTTCGAACCCCTCGTTCTGTATCGATGACAACCAAATCGACCCGCTTCGTCCACGTTTCTGGGCGCCGGGCACCAACACCGAGAACGCGAACAACGGTCGTGGTTACAAGTGGGCCGACTTCCGTCCTTACTACTCGGCAATTCACACGATTGCGCCTCCGAACGCGGCACTGGGCGGCGGTAACAATTCGGGGCAAACCGGAATGATGCCACCGTCAAGTCGACACCAAGGTGGTGCTCACATCTTGATGGGTGACGGAGCGATCAAGTTCATCACCGACTCGATCGAAGCCGGTAACCAACGGGCGGAAATGGTTTGGCAAAACAACACCACAACGCCACCAGGATCCGCCAGCCCTTACGGGCTTTGGGGATCGCTCGGAACCAAGGCTAGCAAAGAAGTGATTAGCGAAGAATTCTGATCATAGAAATTTGAGTGGCCGTTCCTTGGAACGGCCGCTATTTCTGAAACGTAAAGAAGCTCGCTTCCCAAGGGAAAGCGAGCTTCTTTCTTTTGAAGTCCGAGTGTTTTGATGCAAGAATTACTTGCTTCCTTCTTCCATCGTGCCAGCTAGCGCAGCTTGTTCAGCAGCCTCGGCAGCTTGGTACTTCTCGATCGCAGTCTGGTCCGCATTTTCAACAATGCTGGTGTTGGCTTCAGTACCGCAACCGGTCAAGCTTAAGACCAGCATCGATGCGAAGAGCGTGGTTAGGAATAGTCGGTTCATGGAATGTCCTATCGGTAGGAATGGTGGAGGGAAGACGATCATTGATTATACCGAAGGCGACGGTCTTGGGGAGGACATTCGTGGGTAGCTTTGATTTCATCTGTGTCCCCGGCGGATCAGATAGAAAGAGCCGATTGCAGTTGCGAATGCAACCGACGTGGGTTCGGGAACCACAGTCGCGGTCATGATGCGTATTTGGGCTAAGCCAGTCGGTTCAGCATCCAGATTAGAATCGACCGTGCGGCGGTCGCTAAATAGCGTGACAAATTCACTGAACTCATTTGGGTTCGCCGCACCATGCCAAAATTGTGCGGTCGGATAAACGGTGCCCGGGGCAAATACGGGTGCCCGAATCAAAGTTCAGTACCTAAGAAAAGCACTCAATCCTGCCAAAACGACTCTCGTCGTCTTTGCGACACTTCTTGGTGAATGCTACCCCTCTGCACTGCGAATGAAACGAAGATGGGCAATGGAACTCCGATGAACGCTCGATGCGGAATCGGGAAGATGGTGGCGAGCGGTAAACGGTGTTACTGGTTCGTCCACTTTGCTTTGGTCGACGCTGTCGCTGTCGCGTAGAATACTCCGTCCGAAGGACTGTTCATTGAACGCAGCCCTCCTTCGAGTGATTTCTTAGCGTGACGATCCTTTTTGAAAAGTTTGTTTTATGACTCGATTGATTCTGCCCACACTCCTCTTTGCAAGTTGTCTGTTTAGCCAGGCAAGTTGGAATTCGGCCGTGGCTGATTCCGCGAAGCCGAACATCGTGTTCATGATTGCCGATGATTGCACGTTTCGAGATTTGGGTTGTTACGGCGGGCAAGCTCACACACCCAACATCGACGCATTGGCTGATCAAGGGATGCGGTTTACACGTTGCTTTCAGTCCGCGCCGATGTGTTCGCCCACTCGCCACAATATTTACACGGGGCTATTTCCGGTCACCAGCGGCGCGTACCCCAATCACACTTTCGTCGAAAGTGAAACGCGATGTGTGTCGCAGTACATGAAAGAATTCGGATACCGAGTTGCCCATAGCGGCAAGAGCCATGTCTCACCGACGGCCGTGTTTGATTGGGAGGAAATTCCGGGATCAAAAAATCCTGATTTTGACAAAGTCGATACCTTCATCGGTGACTGTGCTAATGCCAAACAACCGTTTTGTTTGTTGCTGTGTTCGAATGAACCGCACACGCCTTGGAACAAAGGTGATGCGTCGCGATATCCGCCTAGCGAGATCAAGTTGCCGCCGTACTTCGTTGACACCGAACAGACCCGCGAAAGCATGTCGAAGTACTTGGCCGAGATTACTTATTACGACGATCAAGTTGGACAGGCTGTTGGTTTAATCGAAAAGCACGGACTGTCGGATGACACATTGTTGGTCGTGGTAAGTGAACAGGGAAGTTCGTTCCCGTTTGCGAAATGGACTTGCTATGACAACGGTTTACAGTCGGGCATGATCGCTCGTTGGCCCGGTCACATCGAAGCCAGCACGGTAAACCCGGCAATGGTCGAGTACATCGACTTGTTGCCGACCTTCATCGAAGCCGCGGGCGGCACGCCGGACGCATCACTGCAAGGAAAAAGTTTGCTGTCGGTCTTTGCGGGCAAACAGAATCATAAACAACATGTGTTCGGCATCATGACGACACGCGGTATCAACAATGGCTCGGATCACTTTGGGATTCGGTCGGTCCGATCGGACAAGTTCAAATACATCTGGAACTTGACGCCGGATGAACGGTTCAAGAATGCCTGCACGGGATCGCCCGAATTTCGCAGTTGGATCGCACAAGCCAAGTCAGGCGATGAGGATGCCGCGGCGAAAGTGCGACGGTATCAGTTCCGGCCCGAAGTCGAACTTTACGATGTTGTCAGTGACCCACTCGAACTGAACAACATCGCCGATGATCCGCAGTACGACGACATCAAGGCAAACCTAAGACGCGAACTTGACGACTGGATGAACCGCTGCGGTGACCAAGGGCAAGCCACGGAAATGGCAGCCCTGGATCACATGAAACGAGGCAATAAAAGCAACAAGAAACCCGTGAAGAAGAAGCAGTGATCGGGAGTGCGACTTGGTTTATTCGTAGCACAGGCTGCCAGCCTGTTTTACCAGCCAGTTTTACCCAGCCTGTTTTGCACGCCTAGCCGCCTGCACTACGCATTGGTGTCGACGCAGCTAAATACTTATCGCATTGCCGCCCAGACTTCGCCGGCGGCGGTGACGTCGTCCTTTGACGCGTTGCCTCGGCCATAGACGATTCGGTTGTACGCGTCGACCAATCGTCGGGCCGGTGCCGAGGCCGCTCCGGATGCTTTGGCTGTTCGAGCCAAGAACTCGCTGGGCGTTTCTTCCCGTGATCGGCTGATTCCCTGTTCACGGCACCATGCTTCCCAGGCGGCAAACGTAATCACGATGACTCGTCGTGGATCGTTTTCGCGGCCGATCGGATTGGTGAACGACGAAAACGACCGCGGCGGCACTCGAGTCTCGGCGGCAAGAAACTCATCAAACGTGGTTTCGGTTTCTGGTGCGTCGCGTTCAAACAGTTGGCTCCACCAAAGCGAGATGGCGTGCCGGTGGACCCACACGAAAAATCCAACGATCACTGCCAGTGCAACGAAGATGACGAACTTCAGCAGATCCGAAAGGCCGGGCAGCGAGTTGGCGATGGACTCGGCTGGATTTGGCGGCGGCGACCCAGATGATTTTGGTTTACCCGTTGCTGAATTCGAGTTGTTGGATTTGTTCGCCGGTGGTTTTGAATCCTGTTTCGATTCGGCTGCGTCGGGTTCTTGTTCAGGCTGATCGGTTTGTGGTTCCGCTTCTGATTTCGGATCGTTGTTCGAATCGGTTTTGTCAGAGTTGGTTTTGTCAGAGTTGGTTTTGTCAGGGCTGGTTTCGTCGCCATCGTTCGGCTTGGGTTCGCTGTTTGAATCTGACTTTGGTGACTCACCGGGTGGCTTCGATTCATCTGGCTTGGAACCATCCGGTTTGGATTGATCCGACTGTTGTTCGGATGGTTGGTTCTTGGGCTCGCCCGACTCGGGGGGACCAGACTGTGACGGCTTATCACCTTTTTGTTTCCCAGTCGGTCCATCGTCGCGGTTGCCGTCGCCAACGTCACCGGGCGGTGCATTTTCGCCAGCGGTGATATCTTCGACTTCTTTTTCGGCGCTGTTCCTATCTTCGGACGTCGTTGCCGCTCCTTCGCTGGTCTTGTCGGCGGCTTCGTCACCGCTGCCGCTCTTGCTAGCGACGGTGTCACCTGGCGAATCCAAGAAATTAGGCAATTCGAACGACGCTAGAAGCTCGCCCGGCACAGGGGCCATGAATGCGATAAACAGGATCAAGGCGACGAGCGCAAGTCCGCCCGCCAACCAGGCGACCGAAACATCAGCGGGCATTTCGACTTTGCGTTGACGAAGGTATCGCCGAAGTCCTAAGAAGCTGGTCGTGACCAGCAGCGACAGGCTAGCGAACAAATAGAACGCTAACAGTTTTTGGGCGCGATCCCATGTCGCTGGATCGTCACGAAGAAAGAACTGTCCCAAGCCAAACAATGGCAAGGCGGCTAATGCCAGATACATCACCGTCCGTCCGGGCTGATGGACTGGCTTGCGGCCCGATTCACCGGCGCCTTCAAAGCCGACGACGGCGACTTCGGGTGTCTGGGCTTTTTTGCGAACGAATAGTCGTCCTGAGTCGATCAAGCCTTGGCCGCTGGCGTCAACATTGTCGTCGATCAACGTGCAGTCGCGAACAATGCGGTCCGCTAGGTACGCAATCACGACCAGGATGACGGCTGAGAAAATTGGCGAGTCCACGAACTTCAGCATCGACGCGAACGTGACCAAGCCCAAGATACCGGCATAACCAAGTGAGTATGCACGGTCTTTTTCGATCGCGACTCGGGCGATACCGACGGCGCCCATGGTGAACATCAACAACGTCCACGACACCCGGCCAGGGTGGCCGCCGTGATACAGCACAAGCATCAAGAAGTTTGCCAGACTGCTGATCATCAAAAAGATCAGAATCGGTGCAACGGCGATGGCCGCGTAGTCTGACGTTGTCTTGGCGGGTAGCGGTTGGGAAGGCGCCGATCGTGAATGAGGCGATTGAGACGTTTCGATCTTTCGCTACTCGTTCAATTCGGGGTGCTGCTTACGCCACCGCTCCATCGCGGGGCCGATCGACTTCATTGGCACCCATTTTCCCTTGGTCTTGGCGCTTTGTAAAAGCGTCTGAGGCATGATTTTGCCGCTATCAATTCGCAGTAGCAAATCGTGTTCGGTGATTGGACCTAATCTTCGGCCTTTGCGGAGCCAACCGCTTGCCATGTAATACCATCCTGCACTCATCGTAAATTCTCCCAGAAATCCGACAAACCTCATCTCTCACTTTACAGTGATTGGGGGCGTCATTGGAAGGTAATTGTGATGATTGGATACGAATTGAGACCGATTTAAGTGGTTTTCGTGCTTGTTGGGGGCGTTCTCGGGCAATCCGTGCCCCCCTACCAGCGACCGCTATGACGGTCGGCATCGACGATTCGGCGAGCCTCGGCGCTGATGCCGTAGACCAAACTTGGCTGATTCAGTTCCATGAAAACGGTGTATTTCTGATGCACTGCGTTGGAATACACGACCGGTGCGTGCGTCAATCGCAGGAAGTGGACAGGAATGCCGTTCCACCGTTTTGTGAAAACGCCTGCCTCGAGCGCAGGCTCGGCAGCCAGACCATAGTTTGCGGTCATGGTCTGAACCAGTTTGTTCGGATCGCCGGTGAAACCGTGAAAGGAACACCGTTGTAATTTGCCTTGATGGTCAAAGTAGTAGGTCAGTGTGCCGGCGATATCGTCGGCGCGAATTCCGGTGACAATCGGAACTCGCAGGCCTTCTAGTTTCAGATCGGCCAGCACTGTGCTGACACGCGAGAACCGCTGGATGACCCAGTCTGGCGAAATGTCGAATCGGATGACTTCACGTAGGTCATTGACGCGAGTTCCGGCCAGCGTCGGAGCGGCAGCCGGGTCGGTCGGGATTGCCCCAAGTTTGCGGGCAAGGTCTTCGTCTAACCGATAGCGGCTGGCGTCGGACCCACGCAACGTTTCGACTTCGTGGTGCGCGTGTGCTGCGCCGTTGTACGCCGGGTCGGTGGTTCCGCCGTGATAGGACACGTTGGTCGTGTCGCCCAGGATGCTCATCGCGCTGCGTCCCCAATCCGTTTCCGAAGCGACGTAGGGGCCGCCCGCAGCAGCGGCTAGCAGCGCGGCAGTTTGGATTCGTGAAAGCATGATGATGGCTTGGTTTCGAAAGCAGAAACGAGCGAGAGATAGCTGTCGTTGTTTTATCGGCACGTGCGCGCCGTCAACCTTGATTGATCCTGTCGCCTTCCCCCGCGCCCGAAGTACCGGATCATCGCTTACAATCCGCGGCCAACTGCCAATCGTTCTAACCCCGAATATCTTGACCATGACTTTGTACGACCGACTGGTTCAATGCGAACAGGCGATGCAGGGTCTAGCCGGCGTCACGCCCGACGCGAAAACGATCACTCGGCTGCGACGCGAGTGGGGCGACGAACTGGCCCAATTGATGACGACGTCGGCGGTGCTGCAATCGAAAGCCGAATCGAAGCTGGGCCCTGGGCCGTGGTGGGTCAGCGAAAAGTCGTTGCAGCAGTCGACTCCATGGCAGGTCGCTCAGTTGAAATCACAGTGGATGGGTGATCGAACGGTTTACGATTTGTGTTGTGGCGTTGGTGGCGATGCGATTCAGTTGGCTCGGCGAGGTTCGGTTGTCGCGGTTGATCGAGATGAAACTGTCGCTGCGATGGCGAAGGTGAATCTTCGTCGCCATGGTGATGCTGCAGCCGCATCGGTTTGCTGTGATGACGTGACGAAAGTTGACGTACCGGCGGACGCCGCAATTCATATCGACCCTGATCGCCGCGCGGCAGGACGAAGGACATCCGATCCCGATCAATACGAACCTGATTGGTCGGAAGTGTTGCGGATGATCGAGCCCGTTCCATCGGCGATTATCAAATTGGCGCCCGCCGCGATGCCTGAAATTCCGCCAACGATGAACACCGCGAGGGTTTGGATTTCTTTGTCTGGATCGGTTCGCGAACAGTCCTTGTTGTTGGGCGAGGCGATCGGAGAATCGGGTTTGCAAGCGGGGCACCGTGCCGCGTATCGCTCTGGACAAGACGGAGACTGGTCTCGATTCGTGGTTTCGCACGACCAAGTTGACGAAGTTTCGGAATTCCGGGGAAAAGCCAACGGTGCTAAGTCCATCGGCGAGTGCTTGGTTGATCCCGATGGGGCGATCCGTGCAGCCGGTCTAACGATTGCGTTTGCCAATCAAAACCAATTGCGGCTACTCGGCAAGCCGTCCGGGTTTCTAACCGGTGACGAATCGGTTGCTGCATTGATTGCCGATTCGGGAATGGGTTCGGTTGGCCGTGTTCTATGGAGCGGTTCGGCCGACGACCGTAAGCTGCGCCGCGAGTTTCGTAGCCGCAATGTGTACCCCGAAACGATCAAAGTGCGCGGCAGCGAGCATGACCCCCTCGCACTGACGCGGCGGTATCGATCAACCGGCGAACGTCCTATCACGCTTTGGATCAGTCGTGCGGGCGACCGAGTCTACGCGGCGATCACCGAACCGATGATTACTAACCGCTAGCCAAAGCACTTGTTTGCTCCTGTTCTAACCGTCCCGGCTCTGCGCCCATCCAAAACCGGGCACCCCAAGTGGAGCCGCGACTCCGCTCGCGGGATCTCAACTGCAAAGCAGTTGATGAAACACAAAGTACACCCTGCGAGCGGAGTCACAGGGCCACAAAGCACTGTCTTGGATGACCCTTTTTCCGCACGAACCTGTTAAATCCCCGGCGGCAGAATCTCGGCCGCTCGGTCAAGCAATCGGACGGCCGAAAAGCTTGGGTGAACGGCCAACAGCAGCGGGATCATCGGCGGCATCGGATCGATCAGTTCGGCCAGTGCGGTGTCGTCGATCCCAGGCTTGTTTCGTGTCTGCCAAATCGCTTGATTGGCTTGTTCACCAAAGGGACCATAAGGC
>JBAUHR010000410.1:0-4144 GCA_049680385.1 Rubripirellula sp.
ATGCAGTTGACTCGAATGCGGCGATTGAGTTCGGCAAACTCGACCGCCAAGGATCGCGTCATCACCTCGACGCCTCCCTTGCTGGGGAAATACGCTGCGTGATCCAAGTACGGTCGTCCGGTCGCCCAGTCGCCGATATTGATGATCGAGCCACCGCAGGCTTGCGCCTCCATCAACATGGCGGCCGCCCGAGCGCACAAGAATGACGCGATTGTGTTGATTTCGAAGTAGCGCCGCAGCTCGTCGGCCGTCACCTGCGCCAATGGCGTCGGACGCCAAATCGCAGCGCTATTGACCAGGATATCGATTCGCTTGAAATGGTCATGCGTCTGAGCCACCAATCGATCGGGAACTCGATCGTCATCCAGCGCTCCCGCGGTCACGATGACATCCACACCATGTTCGGATCGCATTTTCGTGGCGGCTTGGTGTGCTTGATCCACTGATGTGTTAGCGTGCAATGCAATGCGGCAACCGAGTGAAGCCAAGTGGCCGGCAATCGCTCGACCGACTCGCGGCGCGCCGCTACCGGTGACCAACGCAACGGGCGAATCACAATCAAAAACTTCTCGTAGGTTCGGCATAAGTCAAAGGTACTTGGCAAGGGCATCGCCGCGAGTCGCACGGGCGTCGACTTTGGCAGTGACTTCGGGATCTTCGATCAACGGTGGTGCATGGTGCGGCTTGATTCTTGCATCAATCACAAGCGAACCGCGACACCCCCAATGTTTTTGGTGGGTCGATGCTTCGATGCCGTCGACATCAACAGCCGGATTGCTGCGAGTGAAAGTAACCCACAACCAGTTCGAAAAACTACGAGCCACGAAATCACTGTCATCGACCAGCGTCACCAACGGAAACGGGTCCAGCGGCGACCCCGCCGTGAAGGCACACACGAACCGAACGAGAGCTTGGCGATCATCGTCGGTCTTGCAAGCTGGTCCTTCAATGGCCAGCACACCCGGAATCACAATCCGCGGGTTGCGGAAACCATCCGGTAATGCCAAACCCGACGGCACGTCGGTGGGCAAACTGCGAATAGGTGATCCCGTGGCCGCAACAACCACTTTGGATCCTTGATTCAGACCAGTCCCGCTGTAGTCAAGCGTATCGATCGTCGTGCGAGTTTGAAAATGCAAGTCGCGTCGCCAATCGACACGTGAAAGTACGTGCCTGAAAAAGGCCGACTCGTCGTGAATGTCCGTTTCACCGTCGGGGTCATCGGTGATCCAAAGATATTTTGCCAGCGACAACTGACCGTTTCCAAGAATCGCATTCGCCTGGGTCAGCAACTCTTGTGGCTGCGCTCGTTCCAAATACGGCATGTAGCGTTCGCTGCCAATCGCCAACAGCAACGGATGAACGCCTGCTGCATCGACTGCGTGAACAGCCTTCACGCCAGGGATTACCGATGGAATGATCGGGTCCGTCAATTCGTGGATCAACTGCCCAAACGTCGTATCCTCTTGCGGGGGTCGGCCCACCACGGTGAAAGGCCAAATCGCATCATTGCGGTGATACACCTTTTCGACATTCATCAAAGGAAACGGGTGCTGCAAACTGTAGTAACCCAAGTGATCGCCAAACGGTCCCTCCGGCTTCGCCGCCGCCGGATCAATCGTCCCGACAATCGCAAAGTCTGCATCCGCGTAGATTGGCGCGTGCGATCCTTTGACCATGGTGATTCGGCGTCCTGCCAGAGCCCCACCAAAGGTCAGCTCGGTCAACCCTTCGGGCAGCGGCATCACGGCCGCTAACGACATCGCTGGTGAACCGCCGACGGTAATGCAGACGCGAAGTGGTTCACCGCGGTCAAGTGCCGCCCGATGGTGAACACCGATGCCACGGTGAATTTGATAATGCAATCCAATCTCTTGATCTGGCACATAGTCATTGCCTGTCAATTGAATGCGGTACATCCCAAGATTGACTCGCATCAAACGGCCTTGGTTCGATACACCCACCGCGGTTGGATCGTCACTAAGAACCTGGGGCAACGTCACAAACGCACCGCCATCATCCGGCCAACACTTGATCGGGGGCAAGTCCGAGATCTGACATTGGTTCGCTTGAACCGCGCCGCTGCGAACACCGCGAGGCAACATCCGCAGCGCCGTCAGGGGCACGCCTGCATATCGCAGCGGATGCTTGGGAAGCGCCGAAGGATCCAGTTTGACTTCGATCAAACGCCGAACCGACTCTAACGTATCACGAAACAAATACCGTGCCTGTTCCAGCGACGCAAACAGATTTGACGCTGCCGGAAACTTGGAACCACGAACACGAGTGAACAGCAATCCCGGCCCACCATTGAGATAAACGCGCCGTTGAATCTCGGCCATTTCAAGATTGGGATCAACCTCGTCGTCGATCTGAATCAAACGACCGCCTCGGCGCAAGTCTTCGACGACGTCTCGAGTGCTACGGTGTTTCACTGATTCGGTTACCAGAAATAAAAGGCATCGGCGATCCGACGAATCCCGAGTCGAAATCGCGGAGGGTAGGATAACCGCGATCGCGGCGCTAAACTAACGCACGGGAATGTCCCGTCAACACACCGAATCCGTCAACCTATCAAAGCGTAATCGAATGCTCGAAAGCTTGCCCCTGCCGTCGCCCAAACTGACTCTCGCTGCCAATCCAGTTCCAGACGCTGCCGACGTGATCGTTGTCGGATTGACCGGCGACGGCTCGCTCGAGTCGACATCCGACACGAACTCGCTTGCGGAGATTGACAAAGCCAGCAACGGCTGGATCGCTAAGTTGATCAAAACAGGACAGATTCGCGCCAAGCAAGGGGAAATGACGCTCTTGGCCTCGCCACTAGCCTTCGGCCCAACGATGCTGCTGGTTGTTGGACTTGGCAAAAAGACGCCTACCCGGTCGACCGCTTTTGATCTTACGTCGGCTGCGATTCGCAAATTGTCGGACCGTAATCGCGGACGGATCGTCATCGCCCTTGGCCAGTCATTCCCCGACGACATGCACGACTCGATCGTTGCCGGATCGATCTTTGGCTGCGAGGGGCAAGCGATCTATCAGGCGGAACCGTCGGCCAGTGTGCCGACCGAAATTGCGTTCGCGGGAATCCAGCAGACCGCGATCACACGCGGCGAGATCATCGGCAAGTCGATCAACCACACACGCCGTTTGGTGAACGAACCACCCGCGATGATCTATCCCGAAAGCTTCGCCACCCGAACCACGGAGATCGCCAAGGAATCGGGACTGCAAATTGAAGTTTGGGACGAGGCCAAGTTGGAAGCCGAAGGTTGCCGTGGAATCTTGGCCGTTGGCGCCGGGTCGTCTGCGAAACCGCGATTGGTGATCTTGAAACACAACGGCGGTGGCAACGAAGCACCGATCGCGATCGTCGGAAAGGGAGTCACGTTTGACAGCGGTGGTCTGTCGCTTAAACCGAGCGAAGGCATGATCGACATGAAGTGCGACATGGCAGGCGCCGCAACAGTCGTCGGAACCATGCGGGCGATTGCCGAGTTAGGTGTCAAACAAAACGTCATCGGTTTCTGTGGCTTGGCTGAAAACATGATCAGCGGTTCGTGCTACAAGCTAGGCGACGTGATCGAAACTCGCAGTGGCAAGACAATCGAGATTCTGAACACCGACGCCGAAGGCCGCGTCGTGTTGGCGGACACGCTTGATGTCGCGATTGGGCATTCACCACGATCGATGGTCGATTTGGCAACACTGACCGGTGCTTGCATGGTCGCCCTTGGCAATGAAGTTGCGGGACTGATGCCGAACGATGCACCGTTGTGTGAGACCGTCGAAGTTGCCGCCGAACAGGAAGGCGAGCTGGTTTGGCAGTTGCCAATGTTCGATCTATACGACGAAAAGGTCAAAAGCAAAATCGCCGACATCAAGAACGTTGGTGAAGGCCGCTGGGGTGGCGCGATCACCGCGGCAAAGTTCCTAGAAAACTTCGTCGGCGATGTGCCATGGGTCCATATCGATATCGCCGGCCCCGCATTCGCAGACAGCGCAAAACCGCATCGCGACGCCGGTGCCACGGGCGTGATGGTGCGAACGCTGATCCGCTGGATCGAAAACGCCAGCACCGATGGCAGCAACTAACGACGACAGCTTCGTCGGTTTACCGAGTCCGGTCAGCCAGGATTTT
Organism: Rubripirellula sp.; assembly: GCA_049680385.1. Classification (GTDB taxonomy): domain Bacteria; phylum Planctomycetota; class Planctomycetia; order Pirellulales; family Pirellulaceae; genus Rubripirellula. Next base: position 4,142 of record JBAUHR010000410.1, read on the forward strand.
TCC
>JBAUHR010000411.1:0-9434 GCA_049680385.1 Rubripirellula sp.
CACGTAGCCATAGTCCGGAACGTCTTTCGTTACCACGGCACCAGCGGCAATTAATGCGTAGCGGCCGATCGTGACGCCGCAAACGATCGTTGCGTTGGCGCCAACGGTCGCACCGCGGCGAATGGTAGTTTCTTCATAGATGCCACGGCGAACGACTTGACTGCGTGGATTGCTGACGTTGGTTAGCACGCAGGATGGCCCCAGGAAGACGTCGTCTTCAATCGTGGTTCCGGTATAGATCGAGACGTTGTTCTGAATTTTTACGTTGTTGCCGATTTTCACCTTTGGCGCGATGAAGACGTTTTGGCCCAGATTGCATCGCTCGCCTAGTTCGGCGTCGTCGCTGACGTGAGAGTAGTGCCAAACGCTGGTTCCTGATCCGATTCTTGCCCTGGCATCAATGGTCGCGGTGGAGTGGGCCGTGAAGTCGTCATTTGGCAGTTGGCGGTTGGCAGATGGAGATACGTTTTTGCCGTCTTGGTCGAGGCTCTGCTGGGCCGCATGCAGGACTTGCAGTACTCGCATTCCTTCAGCACCGTCAGTGCGTGGAGACGTACGGGTTTCGCAGCAATCGAGAAAGTGTTGACATTCACTTTTGAGCGGCTCGGATTGATCGACGACGATCGGTTCGCCGTCGTTCTTGGTCACGTTGGGAAAATTGCCCTCGGACCATGTCAGATACTTGCGGTACACACGCAGCTTTTCATTCCACGGTTTGGTGTCGTCAAAGACAGCCATACCTTCGCTGCCTACGACCGTCAGCTTTTGTTCTTTGAATGGATTGAGCCAACTGACGTGGATGTGGGCGCGAAGCCCACTCTTGAATCGCATCTGTGTCAGCGTCGTGTCAGCGACGCCGTCCGTCAGATAGCTGCCGCCTTGGCAACTGACAGATTCGGGTAGTTCGCCCGCAAAACCCAAAATGACCGAAATGTCGTGGGGAGCGAAGCTCCACAAGGCATTTTCTTCCTGACGGACTTTACCGAGGTTAAGCCGGTTAGACGTGATGTATAGCAAACGTCCGAGTTCACCCGCCTTGATCATTTGACCGAGCTTTTGGACGAAACCGTGATACTGAAGCAAGTGCCCAACCATCAGGATGCGCCCAGCAGCGGCCGCTTGGGCGATCAGCTTTTCCGCATCGGTGACGTCGAGGCAAAGTGGTTTTTCAACGTAGACATCTTTGCCTGCGGCGATGGCTCTACTAGCAAGCTGGTAATGCAGCGCCGCTGGTGCAGCAATGGCAACGGACTGAATTGCACCGTTGGCCAGGACGGCGTCGAACAACGGCTCTTTGGCGACTGACCGGTAGTCCTCATCGTAGCTTGCAAGCGTTTCTGGACTGGGGTCACAGAGCGTGTGCAACACGCCGAGAGCATTGAAATTGCGGGCTAGGTTTTTACCCCAGTAGCCGGCGCCGACGAGTGCGAGATTAGGTTGTGTCATGGTCAGTTGCGGGAAGAATTGGCAGTTCGAAAGACGACAGTCTGGCAGCTTAGGTTGCGATGGCGGACTTCACCGCAGCAACGATTGCGTCTTGCTCTTCGTCTTTCAAGAACGGGTGCATTGGCAAGCTGAGCACCTCTTTCGACGCGGATTCCGATGCCGGGAAGTCGCCGTACTGGTAACCCAAGTGTTCGAACACAGGTTGCTCGTGCAGACATTTAGGATAGTAAACGGCGGTGGGAATACCGGCACCCTTCAACTTCGCTGCCACAGCGTCTCGGCCGGGCAGACGAATCGTGTACTGAGCATAGACATGGGTGTTGCCATCAGCGACGTCCGGCACATCACAAACATCACGAAGCAGGTCAGAGTAGCGTGCTCCGATCCGTCCGCGGGCATCCACTTCGTCCTGAAAGTGTGGCAATTTCGCAAGGATCACAGCTGCTTGCAGGGTGTCGAACCGACCGTTGGTTCCCACGAGCGTGTGATGGTGCCGCTTGGTTCCGCCGTGTGTCCGGATTGCACGCATGTCGTGCGCGAGCTGATCATCATTCGTAAACAATGCACCGCCATCGCCAAAGCAGCCGAGTGGTTTGGCTGGAAAAAAGCTGGTGCTACCAACCGTTGAAATGTTGCAACTCTGTTTGCCATTTTGAGTTGCGCCGAAACTTTGGGCTGCATCTTCAAGAACGGGAATGCCATGCTTCGCGGCGATCGCGTTGAGACGTCCAAAGTCAGGCAACTGGCCAAACAGGCAGACCGGCAGAATTGCCTTTGTCTTTGGCGTGATCGCGTCTTCCAATTGGTCCAGATTGATATTGAAAGTCGTCGTGTCGATATCAACAAAAACCGGCGTCGCTCCGACTAGCAAAATAACTTCGCTACTACTGATCCAAGTGAAGGGAACCGTGATCACCTCGTCACCAGGACCGATGCCCATCGCACGAAGAGCGATTTCGAGACTGGCGGTACCACTCGATACAGTGACGCAGTGCTTCGATCCCGTGAATTTGGCGAGTTCTGCCTCACACTCTTGGATCTCTGGCCCCATGATGAATCGGCCGTGGTCCATCACCGCCCTCATCCGCCCGTCAATGGCAGACTGGTAGGTTTGGTACTGGGTTTGAAGATCAATGAATTGCATGGTTTAAAAAAATAGTCGTAGAATATCGATTAACAAAAGCGATCTAACGATCAAGCCTTCAACGTCTTTGCAAGCCGCAATTCGGGCGAGAGCGATGCCGTGGCGTTTCGTGTATCAACGATTAACGCTGCCCAATCGGCAAGTTGACCAATATCAAGGCAATCGTGCCAAGTTGAAATGAGCACAAGGTCATACTGTGCAATGGTATTTTTGTCCCAGGCCACACTGGCGTGCCCGGTCCAATGTCCGTGTTCACGAGAAGGCGGAATCACTGGCAGATAGGGATCGTGGTAGTCCACCTCCGCTCCCATCTCAACCAATCGATCCATTAGCTCGTAACTTGGTGATTCACGGGCGTCGTCGACATTCGGCTTGTATGCCAAACCGATCACAAGAGCCTTACTGCCGTTGACTGATTTCTTGTGCTGGTTCAGAGCATCGGAACAACGCCGGATCACATGAGCCGGCATGGCTCGGTTGATTTCGCCGGCCAGTTCGATGAAGCGGGTGTGGACGCCGAATTCACGGGCTTTCCAGGTCAAGTAGAACGGGTCGATGGGGATGCAGTGTCCACCGAGGCCCGGGCCGGGATAGAACGCTTTGAAACCGAACGGCTTGGTGCTGGCGGCTTGGATCACTTCCCAGATGTCGATTCCCATTTTGTCGGCAACGAGTTTCAACTCGTTGACCAAGCCAATGTTGACGCTGCGATAGATATTTTCGAGCAGTTTGGTTAGCTCGGCGACGGACGTGCTGCTGACCGGGACGACTTGATCAAAGACGCTGCCATACAAGGCTTCGCCAGCGGCTAGGCAGGCGGGCGTGTGGCCGCCGACGACCTTCGGGATGTTGGTCGCGGCGAACTCGGGGTTGCCGGGATCTTCGCGTTCGGGTGAGTAGACAACGAAGATGTCAGTGCCGACTTTGAAGCCCGCCGCTTCGATGCGACTGACGAGCTCTTCTTCGGTGGTGCCGGGATAGGTGGTGCTTTCCAAGCTGACCGTTTGACCGGGTCGCAAGTGCGGAATGATGGCTTCGATCGTGCTGACGACGTACGACAGATCGGGTTCGAAATGTTCGTCGAGCGGCGTGGGCACGCACAAAATGATCGCATCCACTTCGCTGATCCGAGCAAAATCGGTCGTCGCTGCTAGCTTCCCAGATTCGACTGACGCTTTGATGCAGTCGGAAGTGATGTGCTTGATATAGCTTTCGCTGCGGTTGATCGCGTCGACCTTGGTGTCATCGATATCAAAACCAATCGTGCTGTGCTTGGCTGACGAATAAGCGAGCACCAGCGGAAGACCGACGTAGCCGAGCCCGACGACTCCGACATTTGCGGTGCCGGCGGTTAGTTTTTCAGCGAGTGCGATTTGATTGACTTGTTTTGACACGGGGATTTGGTCGGTGACAGGTGGCGTTAGCAGGTGACAGGTGGCGTCAGTAGGTAACAGGTGACAGGTTTTAGGCAACAGGTAACAGGTGACAGGTAACAGGTGACAGGCAACAGGTAACAGGCAACAGGCAACAGGCAACAGGTGACAGGTGACAGGTGACAGGTGACAGGTTTTGGATTTCGGGTTGCTGGTTCTTACCTGTGACCTGTCACCTGATTGCTGTGACCTTGCTAGTTAATACAGTTTGAAAACGTCGGCTACGACCAGCGTCCATCCGGCGACGGCGTCGCTGCAGTCGATGGTTTCGTGAGCTTGGAAAATTTCGATTTGCTTTCGTGATCGGTAGGCATGGACGACTTCGCTGTCGGGGTCAACCAACAACACCAACTTGCTGCTGGCGTCGAGCCAGGCGAGTGCCTTTGATTCAACTGCCGCGAAACGATCGCTCGGTTGATTGACGAAGGGGGACAACACTTCGATCACCAGGTCGGGAGCGATCGGCAAGTAGGACGTGGTTTCGTCCAGCGCTTCGTAACGGGATCGCTCGACATAGGCGACGTCGGGGGCGAGAACCGTGTCCGGGTCGCTCGAAATACGAAATCCTGTCTCGGCAGCGAAAACGACACCCACTTGGTCTGCATGAACATGATTCTTCAGCAGCCAGGCAATCTGCACTGCGATGCGGCCATGCCGCCCTCCCGCCGGTGACATCATCCGAAGACTCCCGTTAACCAACTCATACCGGAACCCATCCGCCGGAAAGCGAAATAGATCCTCGGCGGTGACAGTCGAGGCGGTTGAAAGGGTGGGCATTTTTTAGGGAACAGGTGGCGGTAGTAGGTAACAGGTAACAGGTTTTAGGTGACAGCGAACAGGTTGTTGGTTGTTGGTTGTTGGTTGTTGGTTGTTGGTTGCTGGTTGCTGGTTGCTGGTTGTTGGTTGTTGGTTGTTGGTTGTTGCCTGTTACCTGTTACCTGTTACCTGTTACCTGTTACCTGTTACCTGATTGCTGTTACCTATTTCTTTTAGACCGGGAAGGGTTGGTCGTTTTGGGCTAGGTCGATGAATTCTAGGATTTCTAGGCCGCCGCCGGGGTAGATCAGTTCGGCGAGTTGGTGGGCGGTTTTTCGGTTGATCCGGGTTTGGTTGCCTTTGGCGATACTGCGAAAGTCAACCGCGTCTTGTACCTTGCGTTCAAAGAGTCGGTATGGCGAGACGATCGCGGAATACTTGGCGGCTAGGGCGGCTTCGATGATGGGGAGCCGATGGCCGGTGTCGCTGTCGGTGATGTGGTGTTGGTTCAAAATTGCTTCGTACAGCGAATCGGTCGGTCGCATCAGGTCGATCACCACTTTGACTTCACCGTCGACTCCGATTTCACCGGGATCACGCAAACGGATCACGACCGGGCCGCTGTCGGGCACCAGCCTTGGCCACCGCTTTAGGACGGCTTCCAGTGCGGCATCGATTTGTTCGTTGTCGATCAAGACATCGACGTCCTGCGTTGCTCGCGGTTGCGGCAGGTAGCCGACGTATCCGTACAGCCCCATCAAGACCCAACGATCCACGCCCGCAGCAACGATCGCTTCAATCAATTCGTCGGGAGTGATGAACATCGATTCGGGACGATGAGTGCGGCGATAATGGCGAACGATGTCGGATGCAATTCGATACCCCGCCGCATGCCCCATCGGTGAGCCGGGAACGGGATCATCGTGGCTGAAATCGGTTTGGCCAGGATACCTAGCCTCCATTCGCTCGCGAATGAGCTGCGATCGTACTTCGGGGGTTAGCACGGAGATTGGAAAGAGGTGTTAGGTGTTAGGTGTTAGGTGACAGGTGACAGGTTTCGGGTAGGGGATTTGGGACGGGCCAATACTCCCGTCTTGCCAGACACCCCTCCCCGCGTCGTCGCAAGCTCCTCGGCGACCCTCCCAAGGGAGGGTGAATTGAATTCGCCAGACTTGTGTAGACACCAATGCCCAGAGGGAGGGTGAATTGAATTCGCCAGACTTGTGTAGACACCAATGCCCAAGGGAGGGTGAATTGAATTCGCCAGACTTGTGTAGATACCAATGCCCGGAGGGAGAGTGAGGTTAACGCTTGTGAAACAATGTCTTAAAACTGCATGACCTCCTAGCCGTCGGGGTCACTGATGAGTTGTTGCAGTCGTTCGGCGTGGACGGGGGGGAGCTTTTCCAGCCAGGTTTCGTCGATGAGACCGACGCTGAGCATGTCGAGCAGGTGCATTTGGTCTTTCCGCCGGTACGAATTCAATTTCATTGTCAGCAGTGCGGGCAAGTCGACAATGTCATAGTCGTCGGCGGGCTCGATTTCGGTGACGTCGGCGGAGGGGAGGATGTATTCGGGGCGAACTTTTTCAGCGGCATAGAGCAGATAAACCGCGTCACTGGGGCTGCCGTCGGGGCCATCGATGAAACGGTCGACGCCCATGACTTGATGGTAATGGAAACCGACCGATTCGAGGGCAAGCTGGATGCGGCCAAAGTCGGCTCGGCGGACCAGGATGTCTACATCGCGGGTGTTTCGCACGGCGGCTTCATCGACCCGGGCGACCCAGGCGGCGACGGCGTTGCCACCGGCAATACCGTGGGGGACTCCTGCTTCTCGAAGTGCTTTTGTGGCTCGAAGGGCTCTTTCACGAACGGCTTCCATGGCGCTGATCATCCTTTCCCAGGAAAACGGCTTGAGCTCAGTGGACATTTCAGCAGGTGATGAGAAACAGGTGACAGGTGACAGGTGACAGGTGAAAGGTGTTAGGTGTTAGGTGTTAGGGTTTTCCTGCTAGCTGTGACCTAAAACCTGTTACCTACTACCTACTACCTACTTCTTCTCTACTTCGCGGGAGAGGACTTCTAGCTGGCAGTCGTCTAGCTTGACGCTGACTCCTCGTTCCATGAAATGGACTGCTACTAGTAGCCTGGTTTCTTGGGTTCTTTGCAGCACGGTGCCTTCGTAGCCGGCGAAGACGCCGCTTTTGACTCTTACTTGTTGACCGGGCTGGATCCGGTCTTCGATCGTTAGCGGGACATCCATCGCGATTAGCGTATGGATCTGTCGCAGGTCGGCCACAAACTGGTGCGTGTCTTCGATCTTGGCGACTTGCTGGACGCAGCCGGTGCAGACGGCTTTGTAGCGGGCTTCTTCGCCGCCACACATGAAGACGTAGTTGCTGAACAGCGGCTGATACGTGATTCGAATTCGACCGGCTGGCGAACGACGGCGATTGCCGATTTGAGGTGCGTAATGCGAAATTTCAAGCTTCCGCAAATGACGCATCAACTGCTTTTCTTGCCTGCTGCGCGTGTACACCAACCACCACTCGCTGGATGCTAACGAATCGGTTTCCGCTGAATCGGAATCCAGCGCGTTGCCGCCAAACAGGTGTTCGGGGTGACAGTCCGGTTCGGGGGGCAGAATGGGGATGGGAAGTGAGTAGTGAGTAGTGAGTAGGTAACAGGTAACAGGTGACAGGTGACAGGAAATAGGGGAAACCGGCTTGGTCAGCGCGGACTTCGTCCGCTTGGGTGGCAGCCCATTTCGTTTTATTGATTGGATGGCGTGTACCGCGGGTGGGCGGTGTGATCACGCCGAATGTAGGCACGTCACCGAATGCCGGCAATGTGGATTTCTCAGAGAATGATCTATCTGCACCCTGATGGCAAGGTTTGCTTGGGCGAATGCACTGGTTAACGCCACTGATGGTTATTTATGCCGGTTGGGCGGATTGGGTGGTGTGAATTGGGTTGGGTGGGGAAGCTTTGCGGATGTGGTTTTCTGCCCGTCAAGTTCGCGAATGAGCGTTGAAGTTGATAGCTGGGACTCGATGGGGCGGCCAACAACGGACGCTGCTTGACTGGTTCACTCGTTGGCGTTTCGTGCTTGTATTTGGGTGGTCGCCGGGCTGGTTTGCTTACTGATTAGTGTGCGATTAGTGAAGATCAGTGTTCCTCAAAACTTGGGCTGCGCCGATCGCTAACCTTCGCTGATCGAACACTCATTCGGTGCTTGGTTTGGCGAGGAGAGAGAGCAATTCGGTCTTCAGTCGTCAGAAACGACTCACAGCGTATTTCCCTCCCCGGCCGCTACTGCGTCCGACCCTCCCGCAAGCGGGAGGGTAAAGTTTTGCGCAACATCAAAACTGGCGCTTCTTGCTTGTATTTTTCGTGACCGGTATTTGGGATGACGGCCTATTGGATTTGGACGTCTCGGTAGCGGACGTAGGCTAGGGGACCCAGGACGATCAGGGGTGTCCAGGCGGCGATGGCGGGGGAGAGCCAGTAGCCGTTTCCGCCCAGAGCGCCGCAGAGCATTTTCAGCATAAAGAACGCCAGGACGGTCCCAATCGCGACGGCGATCAGGACGAACAGGTTTCGCCCGCGACGATTGACGACCAGCGGCAACCCCAACAGGATCAGCGTGAAGTCGAGTGCCGGACGAATGATCCGCTCATGCATCAACACCTGCAAACTCAGACTGCTGTGGACGGCCGGATTCCGGACTCGGCCGATCAATTCGGCCACCGAGGCCATTCGTGTTGCCGACGACTTGGTTTGCAACAGATTCAAATGCACCGTGGTGGCAAAGAAACATTGCCGCGGTCCCAGCCACGACTGGTCGTGCGAGGTGTAGATTATCGGGCGATTGGCGACGCCGACGGACGGCAATTCGTCGATATTTTCCGGATACTCGACGTCTTCCAGCAGATACCCGCCGCTATGTTTTTCGTCAGCGTCGATCCAGCGACACGTCGGTGCTAGCAACAGCTCGCCAAAACCGGGAAAATCACCGTCTAGCCGAAAACTTGCGTCTTTGACCAATCGAGCCTGGGCGATCAAGACTCGGCCGTCGATCAGGACTCGGTTGACTTTGTCGTACTGGGGCGACACAGGCTGTTCGGATTCGCCAGTGATATCCTTGGCCTTCATCGACAATGCGTCGCGGTAACCGGGCAACAGCAGTTCGCGGCTTAGCAATTGCACCGAAATGATCAACAGCGAGGCGATAATCATTGGCCGCAGCAAGCGTCCGTGAGAGATTCCGGCGGCCAGTGTGGACGTCAATTCGCCGGTGCGGCGCAGCCAGCCGACCGTGAACAGGAACGCCATCAACGTGATGATCGCACCGGTCCAGTCAAACAACAGCAACAGATAGGGCCCGTAATATCGGGCCATGACGGGCAGCAGTCCGCCCTGTTCGTGCCCCTGTTTGACCAATTCTTCCATGCTGGCGAAAGCATGAAAGACGACGAAAATCCCCGCGATGGAGCAGAAGCAAACCAGCACCGTGCGGAGGAATAGCGTCAGGATGTAGCGGTCGATCTTGGTCACGGAGCGGGGGCAGTGCGAGATGTTTTCGTAGGATAGGCTGCCAGCCTGTCGCGATTGGCAGAGTAAAAACAGGCTGGCAGCCTGTGCTACAGAGTT
>JBAUHR010000412.1:0-1564 GCA_049680385.1 Rubripirellula sp.
GCAAGTACCATGCCAAATTGCCCAAGCTGGCTGCCATGCCAGGAAATGAGCCCTTTTGCGCAGCTGTTTTCGCTTCCACCGAGCTGAAAACGACCATTAACCCAATAGCAAGCAACTCTGGAGTGGTGTTTTGTGGACGGAAGTGTTGCGTCTTTTCAACTTTCCCGTTTGGACGGCCCGCCCCGAAGCTTGGCCGAAGAGCGCTGCATTTTGCAACACCCGGGCGAAAAGCGGCGCGTTTCGCCTACATCTTGCGCTTCCTGAAAAATTGGTTTAACCCCTACAACCTTCCAAGTCGATAGTCCAGTTTGAGTACGTTCGCTTTTTATGCGGACCGACGTCGACCACTAACGGGAGCGAGACGGGGATGAATTTGCGACGCGCCGGCGCCTACTTAAGTGTTGCCACCCTGTTAACATTAACATCATTCGCATCCAGTGCGCGAGCACAGGGGGAATCCGAATCGGCTCCGGAACGTCTGAGCGGGGGGTTCGTTCACCAATTGCGATCGCTAACCGAAGATGCCAAGAGCGCCTTGGATAGCGCCCGGCAGCGTACGCCTTCTGGGACCAGCGATCTATCTCCTCCACGCGTCTCGCGACCGCCGAGGAGCCGTTCCGCTGCGTCGCGAGAAGCCCAACCAGAAACCGCGCCAGTCGAATTGCCTCCGCAGCCGACCGGTCGGTCAACGCTCCAGCGCACGCATTCATCCCCTTGGGTGGAGCGTCAACAGCTTGCTAGTCCACAGCCAGTTGCACCTGCTCGACCACTTCCCGAAGTTGTTCGCCCAGAAGAAATCATGGCGAATCAGCTGCAAACTAGAGCTGAGAAGACGATCGGCCAGCTCGAACAAGTTGGCGGTGAAACGAGAGTCCACGTCGAGAGCCAGATTCCGCAAGCTGTCCGCGACTCGTTCCGCTCACCTGCCGAATTGAACCGACAGCGAGCGAGCCAGTCTGGGCCACGGACTGAATTGACCTCAGGTCTAACTTCGAAGTCCTCATCCGAGCCCGGGACCGAGCCGGCCACTCTGGTCACGCCGCGAGTTTCGCGAGTCCCGCTGCCTGGTCGCCCGTCTACAACATCTATCACAGGCGAAAACCGGCTACATCCACAGTCGCCCGATCCGACGTCGTTAAGCCTTCGGGCACCACCGCAATCTAACACTCCGCAACGCGTAGCGACCCCGAACACCCCATCCCCTGCATTGAACGGGACCGCTTCGAGCAGCATCGGTGACGACTCTCAGGGTGGTGTTACCGTTCCGACTCAAGTCGCGCGTGTTCCAAAAATGGAGCGAGAGTCCGCGAACGCGTCGACGAGCGATCCTACCACTCTGGATTTACCGAGCGCCCCACAGCTAAACGCAACTGACGCGGCCACTACTTCCAACCAACCACTTCCAACACTGCCCACTGCGGAACTTCCCAGTTCTGAACCACTCAATAGTGAACCACTCAGCGCAGAACTACCGAATGCAACGCTGCCAAACTTGCCAACTCAGTCGTTGGAATCGAATCAACAGTTGAAAACGAGCAGTGTAGGGGCGCGCAGTGTAGAGGCG
>JBAUHR010000413.1:0-1870 GCA_049680385.1 Rubripirellula sp.
CAACCGAGTGATTTTTGTTCATGACGGCACTCAGACCGGCAGCGACCGTTTCGACTTTAGCTTGTCCGATGGTGGCGAAGATAGCTCGACACCAGCAACAGGCACGTTTAACTTCACCATTACCAACGTCAACGATGCACCGGTCATGGCCTCACTTGAAGGCACAGCGCTCGCCTACAGCGAGAACGACGGTGCGGTGGCGATCACGGCGGCGATTACGATCACCGATGTCGACGACACCAATATCGAATCAGCGGTTATCGCGATCTCCAGTAACTACACCGATGGTGAAGATGTTTTGGCGTTCACCAATCAGAACGGCATCGCGGGCGTGTGGGATTCGGGATCGGGTACTTTGACACTGACCGGTTCAGCAACGCTGGCGCAGTACGAAGCGGCGTTGCGATCGATCACCTACACCAACTCCAGCGAGAATCCGAACACCGCGACGCGAACGGTCAGCTTCACGGTCAACGACGGTGATGCGAACAGTAATACGCAGACTCGCGACATCACCATCACCAGTGTCAACGATGATCCGAACAATACGGGCACTTTGCCAGCGGACATCACGGTGATCGAAGACGTCTCGAGCAACGTGGACTTGTCGGCGATCGATCTTTCGGACGTCGATGCAGGTAGCGGTTCGCTGCTTATCAAACTAAACACCTCGACCGGTGGCAACTTGACTGCGACGTTGGGCACTGGCATCACGATCGGCGGCAATGGTAGCGGGGCACTCACGCTCGCAGGCTCGCTGACCGACCTCAACAATTACCTGAACACGGCCAGCAACGTTCAATACCTGCACAGCACCGCGAATCGATTCGGCAACGATGTTGATACGATCCAGGTCGTTGTTAATGACAATGGAAACACGGGATTCGGCGGGGGAACGGATCAGATCCTTGGCACGGTCAATATTGATATTGGCGAAGTGAATGACCGGCCTGTTGGGATTGACAGTTCCGTGACTGCGATCGAGGACACGGTTTACACTTTCACAGCCAGTGACTTCAATTTCACCGACATCGAAAGCGATGATTTGCTTTCGGTGACCTTCAACTCATTGCCTGCAAGCGGAGTTCTGTTCTACGACACCAATCTTAATAACCAGTTTGATGCCGGTGAAGAAATAACCGTTGGGCAACAGGTCTTTCGGGCCAATATCGACAACAATGCCATCAGGTTCATCGCGGCGCTGGACGAAAACGGTGTTGCCTACACAACGTTTGACTTTACGGTTCGCGACGACGGTGGCTTTGCCAACGGTGGGCAAAGCTTCGCAGCGGCGTCAAACGTGATGACGATCAATGTTACTGCTGTCAACGATGCACCGACGGATGTCGCGCCGAACGGTTTCTCAATCGACGAAAACACCGACACCAGCGGTGGGGTGAGCGTTGGAACACTGACGACCACTGACGTCGATAGTGGTGAGACCTTTACCTATTCGATCGTGGGTGGGGCGGACCAAGCGGTGTTTGCGATTAGTGGCGATCAATTGTTGTTGGACGATGGTGTACTGGATTTCGAGACGCAGTCGAGCTACGAGGTAACGGTTCGATCGACTGATAGCGGTGGGCTATTCTTCGAAGAAACATTGACCGTCGATGTGAATGATTTAAATGAGGCTCCGACGGTTTCGTTGGTCAATGTTGTCTTTACGATTTCCGAAGGCACCGATACCTCTGCGGGAGTGAAAATCGCGGATATCGTTATCGGTGACGATGCACTTGGAACCAATAACCTGTCGTTGAGCGGCGCCGATTCGGGTTCGTTCGAGATCGTGGGGACTGAACTTCGGCTTGTGGCCGGCGCTTCGCTGAACTACGAAGCTAAGACGACATTCGACGTGACCGTTGAGATC
>JBAUHR010000414.1:0-3650 GCA_049680385.1 Rubripirellula sp.
CGCAACGACCGTCAGCCCGATGACCAGGGGCGAAATCTTGAAAGCCGAGGCTAGTGAAGCGGCGCCACGAACCAAAAGCTCACCGCCGACAACCAACAAAACTAGGCCAGCAACGATGCTTAGAGCAACCAACATATTCTCAGTAAACGAAAGTGAACGAAAACGCACCCGCAGGATCGGAAACCGAGCAACCTACCAGAACCAGCCCATTTGCTCGATAGAACACGCCGACGAATGTGGCGAAGAGCTTCTACGGGTGCGTTCACTGATGTTACTGACGACTCTACAGCGGTGCCGGTAAATCTCGTCGGCCGAAGTGGCGGATGGCGAACGCGTAAAACAGTAGCCCCAGACCGATCAGGATCAGGGGATAGACCAGCGGCGGAAGTGCGCCGTCGGGGACCGTTTCCGTCAAACTCCAAGGCCCCGATAAACCCTCTTTTGAAACGATCGACGTCATCTTCTGAGGCTTGTAGCAACTAAAAAAGCTAAGCGACAGCAACCAACCGAGTGACTCGGCCGCTTTCCCCAGCCCGAACATCACCAACTGGATCACGTAGACACCGACCACTGCACCGACGGTACGCCAGCGGTAACGGTCGATCGCGCTGAACATCGTCGACAGACCGAGCAGAAAAAAACCGAACGCGAACAAGTGAAACGTTGACGCCGCATAAGCTTCGACGTCAACGCGATCGCTTAGCGGCAACGTCTGCGTGACGGGTTCGTCAACGGCAAGCGGAATGTCCAAGTTGAAGATCGGAATCCGAAATGATGGCGGCGCTACCGACTCAGTCACGGTCGTCACCATCACTCCCACCGCGATTCCCGCCCAAACCAGCAAGCACAGCAGCGCTAATCCAACCACCGACACCGTTGCATGGGAAAGCAACAAAGTGCGACGACGAATCGGCTGAGCCAACAACATCTCCAGTGTGCCGCGACCAAGTTCGCCACTGACCACATCACTGCCTCGTGAGATACACCAGATCACCGTACACAAAATCACAATCGGCTCGTCATACGTCATCCCCACCCGGCCGGGATAAGTGAACAACGCATCGAATTCGATCGGTGCGTATTTTTCGAACTCGCGGAACTGTTCCAAGATCGTCGTGAACTGGCCCATGTCCAGCAAACACACCACCCAGACCCGCACCCACGCAAACGCGAACAACGCCAAACCGCACGAAGCAAACAACAGCAACGATTGGCCGATGTACTTGCGAACCAAAATGCGATTGATCAAACCACCACCTCGCCACCGATGTGAACCGAATCGTAAACCGCACGCAGTCCCAGCGGTTCGACCCGCATTCCCTGAAGACGTAGCGAATCGAGCCAACCGATCATCGGTGCCAAGTCACCGTCGGTGTCGATGCACAGCAGTTCTTGATTCGCACGCGCGATCGTCGACACACGAACTCGATCAGTTAGCGTTTCGGGAACTCTGATCGACGATGGCGTTGAATCCGGCGTCGATTTCGCCGTAACTCGATGTCGCTGGAACAATTCGCTCATCATCAACTCACGAACCAGTTCACCTTTGCGCAGAAACGCAACTCGATCACACGTCTCTTCGATCTCGCTTAACACGTGCGACGAGAACATTACCGTGCGACCACGCGACCTCGCCTCGACCACCAAATCCAACACTGCCGCACGAACGGTCGGGTCCAAGTTGGCAGTCGGTTCATCCAAAATCAACAGCGGCGTGTCCAACCCTAGGACAACGGCAAGCGCCAGTTTCTGACGCATTCCAGTCGACATGAACGCGACGCGAGTCTTGATGTTCAATTCCAAACGATCGGCCACGCGTAGGCTGCGATCAACGTCACCGCCCGGATGCATTTCCGAGAAAAACTTCAACACGCCCGCGCCTCGCATGTGCCGCGGCAACCGAGCATCGCCCGGCAAGTAGGCAACTCGCGATCGCAGCCCCACACCGTCGACCATCGGATCAAATCCGTCGACCCGGCAACATCCCGACGTGGGACGTAAAAAGCCCAACAGCGAGCGGATCAAAGTTGTTTTGCCCGCTCCGTTAGGCCCCAGCAATCCAAAAATTTCGCCTCGCTTGACCTCGACGCTGCAATTCAACAGGGCTGTGAAGTCCCCGTATCGCTTGGTCAACTCGGTCGTCGCAGCAATCGAGTCGGCCGAGTCGGCGGTTCCGCCAGCCGCTGTCCCTGTTTGAGACCTCTCGCTAGACGATACACTTTGCGGATAATTCAAAACCAAACCTTTTCGTGACGGTGAGCCTGCATTGTCTCGCCTAACCACTTTCTTGCCACTCCCCATCAAAATCGCATCCAACCCCTCGAAGTGAACCATGGCCAATTCAGAAAATAACCTGCCCGCCGGTTTTCGTTTCGCAGGCGTGACCTGTGGGTTGAAGGCCAGCGGTAAGAGCGACCTCGCCCTGATCGTCACCGACCATCCCGTCACCGCCGCCGGCGTTTACACCAAAAATCAAATCGTCGCCGCTCCCGTCACGCTTAGCCGCAGCCGAACTCCATCCAGCACCATCCGAGCCGTCGTCACCAACAGCGGAAACGCCAACGCCTGCACCGGCGACCAAGGCATGACCGACGCCGAAACCATGTGCCGCGAAGTCGCTAAGCAAGTTGGCTGTGATCCCGAGGACGTTTTGGTGATGAGCACGGGCGTCATCGGTCGTCCGCTGCCGATGGACCAGATTACTGTAGGGATCGAACAAGCGGCCAAAGAAATCGCAGCCGACACGCCCGCGTTCGTACGAGCTGCCGAAGCGATCCGAACCACCGACGCCGAGCGAAAGACGGTGACTCGCGAAATCGAGATTGGCGGCAAGAAAATCAAGTTCGCTGCGATGGCGAAAGGTGCTGGTATGATCGCACCGAACATGGCAACCATGTTGGCGGTGATGATGACCGACGCGACGCTATCGGCCGATTCCATCAAATCGGTACTGACCGAATCAGCCGACCGCAGTTTCAACCGCGTCAGCGTCGACGGACACACCAGCACGAACGACACATTCCTGTTGCTCGCCAGCGGACAAGGCGAACCGCTGGCCGGCGACGAACTTGCCCAGTTTCAAACACACATCAATGAAGTCTCCATCGCGCTGGCCAAACAATTGGTCGAAGACGGCGAAGGAGCGGTTCACACGATGGCGATCCGAGTTCGCGGTGCTGCTGATGTCGCGGCGGCCGAAACGATCGCCAAGACCGTCGCGGCCAGCCCGCTGGTCAAGACCGCCATCACGGGCGGCGACCCAAACTGGGGCCGCATTGTTTCGGCGGCAGGTTATGCCGACGCAAAAATTGAGCCGACGAAAACCAGCTTGAAAATATGCGACACGGAAATCTATCGCGGCGGAACACCGGTTCCGTTCGACGCCAAGACGCTAAGCCAAAAGATGCTGGCGCAAAAAGAAGTGCCGATCGAATTAGTGGTCGGCGAGGGACCAGGCGAAGCCGAGTACTGGTCGAGCGATCTGACCTGTGACTACGTGCGTTTCAATTCCGAATACACGACCTAGCCCACCGAATCAGGCACACAAAGGCGACCGCAACCGCCTAGCAGTCCGCTAGCTCAGCCTCGTTTTCGCGTAGGGCCGGTTCCCCCCGGCCGCGCCGGTGCAGGGATTGGCCGGTGGGTCCCGG
>JBAUHR010000415.1:0-1944 GCA_049680385.1 Rubripirellula sp.
CGGGTAACCATCGCGAGCACACGGAGCGGCGGTAGAGAGTTTTTACAAATGGTTGCCGTGCTCCCGCCGACCGGTGACGCGTAACGTTCGCATGAAATCACATCTATGAACATCGAGAACAGCCGCTTCCCTATGACCAAGTTGGTTGTTCTATTCAACTGGCACTTTTTTCTAATCGCGGCGTTGGTTTGTGTCGCAGGAGTCATTGCATTTGCGATGGTTCCGATTCCGTGGATTCGAGTCGTTCTTGGCATCGGCGTGATGTCCGCGATTTACTTCATCGTAGCTTCAGTCATTGCCTCGTACTTTGTTTACGATCACTCGGATCTCTACAGGCTCGACCGATGGCCCGATCGAGTAATTCCAGAAGGAGCAACTGCTGCGGCTCTGGTACATGCCGGTTTCGATCCGGCCTCACAAAAGCTGATTCGAAAGTATCCACATCTTCATTGGTCTGTTCTTGATTTCTTCGATTCGGAAACAACGACAGAGAGGTCAATTCGCACTGCTCGCAAATTGTTCCCGCCTGCTAACGACGAAATACAGATCAAGGCGACCCAATGGCCCGTACATGATGGAAGCCAGGATGTGATTTTTGCGATTAGCGCAGCGCATGAAATCCGGAACGACCAAGAGCGGGCAATCTTCTTTCAGGAGGCGAAGCGATGCTTGAAGCCAACGGGACGAATGGTGGTTATCGAGCAGCTTAGAGATTCACGGAACTTTTTGGTCTTTGGAGCGGCCGTGCTGCATTTCCTTTCCCATCGAACGTGGCTAAAATCCTTCAGGGCTGGTGGTCTGAAGACAATCGACGAGTTCTGGATGTCACCTTGGATGAAGACGTTTGTCCTAACTCCAGAGGAATAATGCGAACAATCCGTTGCACACGGAACCGCGGACCGCGCGGGTTCTGAAATCAATGTCGTTCGCCGCGGCCGGGCTTGCGCGGTTTTACGAATGGACAATCAACTCTCCCGGCCCGTTGACGGGTTCCGTTATTCGATTGAGGACCGTAGATGGGCGTGAGTTACGAACTGGCGAACGCTGACCGTCGAGTAAAACTTTCGTTCTATCGCTTACCTGCTTGGAAGCAGTCGGAACTGACATGTTGCCCCGTGACGGCCGCGATGACGACCGCATTTGTATTCAGCTATCCAGGCGATCGAATTGCATTTGTTCCAGACATCGGACCTTCGCCGTTTCATGACGTGGCGACTGACGATATCGATGGCTTTGAAGACTTGACTGATGCCTATATTGTCAAGCTCGTCAAAGATGGGATTCTATCCGACCACGGATTTATCGACGATACAGAGATCGATCCACCCAAACATCTAAGAGATATTCGCACGACTTGGCCGTCTGGAGCCCAACGCGACGAATAACCATCGCGTAAGCCGGAGAACGCGAGCTGAGCGGTTTTGAAATGGAAAATCGTTCGCGCGTACACGGTGACGCGTGCCGTTCATCGTCGGTGATTGGTGGCAACATCGGGCTGATGTTTCCAGCATTGTCGTCTGTGACGGTAGGTCTCAGCGGCGAACTGGGCGAGCATGATTGTTAGTGTCTCGTCACCGGTTCGATACTGATTTGATGCTGGTCCTGCTGGATGGTTCGCTGGTGTGAGTAACTGGACTGTGAGTGACTGGACAATTTGTTTGGCAATGTAGAGCCGAGCGGATACAATCGGGGCGATGAACCATGCGATGCAACGGAGCCGCCGGTCGGCTCTGGTTTTTATCGTTAAATTTTCACTCGTCGGCCCGCTGATCGCTGGTCGTTCTGTCGCAAAGTTTAGGGGAACTGACTTGGCACAAAACCCGTATCAATCTCCCGTTTCGACTACAGTTGACACGGGACAAAGCCCAGTAGCGGCTCAACTTAGCCGACCGTTACTGTATGTCGGTGCTTGTATATCGGCCTTGCCTTTGATCAGTTACTTGT
>JBAUHR010000416.1:0-1630 GCA_049680385.1 Rubripirellula sp.
TTCCGGTTCGCCACGTCGATGTCAACGAAGAACCGAACCTGGCTCGTCGTTACGGCATTCGTCAAACGCCGACCTTTGTCGTTGTTAGCAGCGGAAAAGAAGTCACCCGTTTGGTCGGCATGCAGTCCGCTTCGGAGCTGCTTTCGGCACTGGCCATCAATCCGCAAGGTCCGCTGTTCGCCACCGGCGCGAACTTACAATCAGATCCGCGAGAAAACGCAAGAGACTCTGCCCCACGCACTCGTTTGGCACCCCTCCGCCGTGGCGATTTCGGTCAAACACTCGCAGCGGCACCGAGCAACGATTCACTTCGCAACGAACCCATGCCCAGCTTGTCGGTCGCCAGCGCGATCCAACGCGCCGAAGCTGCCACGGTGCGACTGAAAGTACATGACGGAACAGGCTACGGCGCCGGGACCGGAACCATCATCGATACACATGGCGACGAAGCCTTGGTGCTGACTTGCGGCCACTTGTTTCGCGAAAACAAAGGTCAAGGCAAAATCGAAGTCGACCTGTTCGTCGGCGGGCAGGTCAAAACCGTGCTCGGTCAAATCGTTGACTACGACGCTGAAAACCGTGACATTGCGTTGGTCGCGATTCGGCCCGGCTTCCCTGTTCAGCCAGTGCCGTTGCTTGCCGAAGGTCAGACATTGCGAACCGGCCAGCCCGCATTTAGTTTTGGATGCGATCGCGGCGACGATCCAACGCGACGCGATACGCGCATCACCGGCGTCGACAAATACAATTCACATCTTGGTGCATCAAACATCGAAATTTCCGGCGCACCGGTCGATGGTCGCAGTGGCGGTGGTTTGTTTGACGAACAAGGTCGGTTGATCGGTGTTTGTAATGCAGCGGATTACAAAGGCGACCTTGGAATCTACACCGGGCCAGGTAGTGTGCAGTGGCAGCTTGACCGAGTGAACTTGTCGAAACTTTACCAAGCCCCCAACAGCATGGCTGACGACATGCGTTCCAATCAGCCAACAACTCGCATCGCCGCCGTTTCCGACACATCGCGAAACAACCCCGTTGTCCAAGCTTCAGCCATTGAGCCCCAGCGACAGCAGAACGCCCCTTCACTCGGTCTGTCAACCGCGACGCATCCAACATCACAAGCAGGCAACCGCGAAGTCATCGTGATTGTGCGTGATCCAAACAATCCGACCGGTGAGCCGCAAGTGATGACGGTCCGCCAGCCAACGGCGGACTTGTTGGATATGATCCAACAACAAGCTGGCTAACGATAGACCTGACACTACGCACTCTCTTTGCTCTCCCGCTTGCGGGAGAGTCGGGCTCTCAGGCCCAGTGAGGGTCAATCCGCTCGGTTTTTGCGGCACGATTATCAGAATCGTTATCGCGACGAATTTCGCTGTTGGCGAACCTGCTTGTAAACCTGATGGGATGCTTCGCCAGCCAATTCTCCGGCGACCCACAATCCGCCAGCAACGGCGATCCCGATTGGTCCACCAATCGCTCCCAAGCTCATGGCGGTGACGCTGCCCACCGCGCGACCTGCGTTGCGACGTTGCTTGGGGTCGCGTAGTCCGATGTGATGACCGCCAGCTTCGGTCGCCCACTGAGCGGCTTCGGCCAACAGCATCCATCCGCTTGCTCCACGCAG
>JBAUHR010000417.1:0-2332 GCA_049680385.1 Rubripirellula sp.
ATCACATTCTTCGGTTTAATGTCGCGATGCACGAGACCCCGGAAATGCGAGTGAGCAACGGCTTGAGCAAGTTCTTCGATCACAGTGGCGGCGACATCGGCGGCGACCCAGCCCGATTGGCCTTGGATCCAAGCGTCCAGCGTGGGTCCGTCACAAAATTCCGAAACCAAATAGATCGCTTTGGGAGTTCGGTGAACATCAAACAGAGGCACGATATTGGGATGGCTCAAGCGGGCGGCCGCGCGAGCTTCGACTAACTGCTTTTCAATCGCTTCGCTGCTCTTCTCATCGGTGACCGGAATCACCTTCACAGCGACTTCTCGTCGCAACAAGATATCGAACGCACGGTAGACGATCGCAAATCCACCGCGACCAAGCTCCTGGCGGATTTGGAATCGGCTCAGCAGGCTGGGATCGGAAGCCGGTGAAGAATCGGATTGCCCATCCGAGCAATGGGCTGGTCCACCAAAAACATCGTTGAGCAGCTCAAACACAGACGCGAGATCAGAGTGTTTCTCGGCAAAATCAAACGACACCGTTTCTCCAGTGCGAAGACTTGCGTCATACGCCTCCGCAGCTTTCTGAAATAGCTCGTCATCGAACCCATCACTGCTTAGCGTCATGTTAGAGAGTACTCAAGTTGGAGAGTGCTCGAGTTGTTGCTTGAGGATCTGGCAGCCTTCGAGCCATCGACGCCGGACCGTCGAGGCGGGAAGAATCATCCGCTGGCCGATCTGGTCAAACGTCAATGAATCAATGTAACGGAACGAAATGATTTCACGAATATCCTCGGGCAATCGTTGGATCGCGGCGAGCAGCGCAGCGGCCTGTTCGTCAATGGAGACCAAAGCGCTCGGCGTTTCCTCGACCCCATCGGTGCCGCAGATGCAACTCGGGAAAGCATGTTGAACAAGGTCGATTTTTCGCACTCGGAATTTGCGAACTCCGTCAACGATTTTTCCCTGAGCGATTCGCAACAACCACGCTTGAAACTCCTCTTCGGTCGTTCCCTGAAAGCGATCTCGCTGGGTTGTGGCTGCGAACATCACATTTTGCACTATGTCGGACGCTCCTACATAACGGCGCAGCCCCGCCGGAAGTTTGGAGTTTACAAACGCCAAGAGAAAGTCTTGACACTCGGCTAGTTCGGGTAGCTTGGAAACCATGATGTCAAGTAACGCACAAAAGTGGGCACATTCTAAGTGAACAATCAGTCTACATGCCTTTGGGAAACCCCAGCAACTGCTTCCCGCCTCGCATCCAAAAAGCATGGAAATACTTGCCACGTTCGTGGTTTCCTGCACATCGCCAAGAGAATGACGTGTGAATTTGTTTACCGATCGTACAGGATTTTCAGCCTAGATCATCCAAATTCGCTTTGATCCTTTCAACAGAAGTGACAGTGGAAATCGCCAGGGGGATCAAATCACCACGAACAACACTCTGGTTCGTCTGCTCAGTTCCGCCAGATGGATCACTGCGAAGAATTTTTCAAGATTGTGAACGATTTTGCTTCGTGGGACGACTTACGAACGGAAGGCATCTTCGCTTTCCGTGCGTTGAAACGACCTAATGAAAATCAGGACTTAAAACAGATGTATCCCGTATCAACGAAAGCCGTTTTGAAACGTTTTTCGATGCGTCTTAAGTCCAGCGAGTCCTCGCGTTCGCGGAATTCTAGACGACACAAGCTTCGGATTGAACTGCTGGAGAGTCGACGACTGTTGGCGGTTGCCACGTGGGACGGCGGCGGCGCGGACGATAACTGGACAACGGCCAACAACTGGGCTGCCGATGTGGCCCCGAGCGCGAACGACGATCTGGTTTTCCCAAGCGGCGCGGCACGCGCCGCCAACGTTAACAACTTCACGGCAGGCACGCAATTTGGCTCCGTCCAGATTTCCGGCAGCAACTACGCGATCACCGGGAACTCGGTCAAGCTTGTGGGCGGCGTCACGTCGCAGGGAACGGGCAACAGCTTCGCCCCCAATGTGCAACTGACTGGTGCAGGATCCATCGGCCAAGCCGGAAGCAGCACGTTCATTGTCGGCGGCACGATCGACTTGAACGGCAATAACCTGTCGGTCAACACGCCGTCGGGTACGACCCAGTTCAACGGAGCGATCTCGGGGACTGGAAACCTAAGCTTCGGCGGTCTCGGCCAAGCGGTGTTGGCGACCAATAACAGCTATACCGGCAGCACCTCTGTCACCAGCGGTACGCTGGTGGTGCAGACCGGCGGAGGACTGGGGACGGCCGATGGCACCGCCACCACCGGCACACTCCTAACCAACGATGCGTCTTTGCGATTAGTGAATTCGATCACCGTCGC
>JBAUHR010000418.1:0-21994 GCA_049680385.1 Rubripirellula sp.
CGGCATCACGATCGCAGCACCGCACGTCACGCATTGTCCCGCTAGGCCGCTGAATCGATCGTCGACCTGGGTCTTCGTGCTGCATTCGGGGCAAGTGAACAGAAATGGCATGATCAGGGTCCGGGTCGATTATTTTTAGGCGCCGGTGGACTCTCTGTTTTTCGCGAGTCAAACACACTGGACGAACCTACCGAATGAATTTTACCAAAACGAATCAAGCAAGAGTGGTCCCATGAGAGTCGTGCTGCAACGAGTCGTCGAGGCAAGTGTGCGAGTGGATGGCAAGGTGGTTGGTCAGATCCAGCAAGGTTTGTTGGCGCTTGTGGGGGTAGGGCAGGGCGATCGTGAAAACGAAGTCCGTTGGTTGGCCGATAAGACTTGCGGGCTTCGTATCTTCGAAGACGAACTCGGGAAAATGAACCAATCGGTTGAAGACATTGGCGGCGCAGTCCTGGCGGTTAGTCAGTTCACATTGCTGGCAGATTGCCGAAAGGGTCGGCGTCCGTCATTCAACGATGCTGCTGACCCTCCGATCGCAAAGCGACTCTATCAACTCTACGCGGCAATGATTGCCGAGCGAGGTATCACGGTCGAGCAAGGAATCTTTGCGGCCGATATGAAAGTTTCACTCGTCAACGATGGTCCGGTGACCATTGTTTTAGACCGATCGCCAGTGACTCAATAGTGACTTAATATCGCTGTCGATTCCATCGTGCAGGATCAAACAACGGTGGTCCGGGTTGTGCGATGTATTGACGTTCCAGGTCAGTGCGAGAACGAATTCGGTCCACGATTCCGTGGTCGCTCATGGCCAGGTAAATCAGAAAGCCTAGTTGTGCGTAAATCGCGACGTTGACCATCATGTTGGGGCCAACGAATTTCAGTGCTGTTCCAAACGACTTTTTCAAACGAAATCCAAATCCAATGTCGATTGCCCAAATTTCGTCCATCGTCAAATGAACGATAAAGCCAAGCACGACGGCGATCGATTTGTAGACTCGAATGGATTCGCTCGGGCATGGCATGACCAAGTACGCCAACATCCCCGCGATCATCGCAGCCGGAATGCTGTGCCACATGCCTCGGTGAACGGTGTAACGTTTGAAGAACTCGACGGCGATGAATCGAATCGCTACATAGATCAGCATCGCGGCTAGGGCCATCGATTCATGAGACAGGCCGAGGTCGCGGAATCGATCGATCATCAAGATCGGTGCGATCGCCGCCACAAACATGCTGGTCTCGCGAAGCGGAATTCCCGAGTCGCTATCCAGGTCCGGCAGCATTCCACTGACCGCGCACACGCCACCGGCCAAGATTCCGCTTTCCAGCGACATGGATTGGCTGACCACGCCCCAGTAGCCATAGGCGACTCCGACGAGCGTGCTTCCAGTAATGTGCGATTTGAAATCTGCCACTCGGGTAAACAAGCCAGGGCAGGGGAGTGGACGGGGAACTTCCGGACTCTCTCTTAGATAGCGTTTTTCGGGGTCGCGACGCTACCGCAACGTGCTGAGCAAACAGTCGCCGGATTGGTATTCGATCCGATGCCGCCGATCGCTATAGTTCGTTTGAGTGCCGATCGCACAATTTTTTTGCTATCAACACCCTTCCCTGATTTTTGCTTGCTGTCCCACCGGCGTCTTTCCACACGCCAGCTTCTGCCTACCTGCATGGATGTATTTGATGGAGATCTATGACATTGTGATGTTGGTCGTTTTGATTGGCGCGATGTTGTTCGGCGCCGTCAAAGGACTCGCTTGGCAACTTGCCTCGATCGCTTCGATCTTGGGAAGCTATTTTGTGGCGTTGAAGCTGCGTGAGCCGTTCGGGCGATCGATCAGCGTCGAGCCGCCGTGGAACCAGTTTCTGGCAATGTTGATTCTGTTCATTGGAACTTCGCTGCTGATCTGGGTAGCGTTCCGGATGATCAGCAGTTCGATTGATCGGATGAAATTGAAGGAGTTCGACAACCACATCGGCGCGGTGTTTGGGTTGTTGAAGGGAGCGCTGTACTGCACGTTGATCACCATGTTCGCCGTGACGCTGGCGGGTCAGACCGTTCGCGAGAAAGTCGTGCAAAGCAAAAGCGGGATTTATATCGCGAAAGTTCTTGACCAAAGCCAATCCGTGATCCCGCCGGAAATCCACGAAGTGATCGGTCCGTACATTGATCGGTTCGAGCAGGAGTTCAATGGCGCTGAATCGGCCGGTTCAAGCCTCGCCGGCGGTGAAGTTCGACAGCTCCGCGAGCTCGGCCAAGCGGCCGCTGGATTCGTCGAAACGGCGCCCTGGCAACCGCCCGCAGCGGCACCCGCTTGGAACACTCAACAAGCTCAACAAGCGGTCGATGGATCGTACCGGCGATAGTGCGTCGGGCGGGTTTCGGGTGACGGTTGCTGCACCGAATCAAGCGCGCCGAATCGGTCGGTTTGCTGAAGGTTTATCAAGCGGATTGGCCGCCGGTTCTGGTCGCGATTAGGCCAGCAAGATCGACGCGGCTGGGCATCGTGTGATCGTTTGCTCGTGTGGATTCACGAACGCTTGCCGCCTGCGTCAGCATCGTGGTCGTCAGCATCGTGGTCGGTGATCCCAGCAAGGCGGTGCATTGGTCGGAGCATTGGTAAGCCCGGAAATCAAAAACGCGCCAAACACGGGGAAAACCGCACCTCTGATACAACATAAGAGGCATTATCGGACGTTGCGGGGCGGTTTGAAATCGCCCGTGTATAACGCTCTGCCCAGCCGCCTGGCCGTCTGTGTTTAAACAGCCTGTTCCATGAAGACGCCGATGCGGCGGAACTTTTCGTAACGCTCGTCGACGAGTTCTTTGTCGCTCTTCTGTTCCAGTTCCGACAGCGTTCGCGAAAGATAAGTCTTCAGCCGTGACGCCATTTGGTGATGGTCGCGATGAGCGCCGCCGAGTGGTTCTTCGAGCACATCGTCGACCACACCAAGCCGCTTCAGATCGCCGCTGGTGAACCGCAAAGCGGCTGCTGCTTTCGGTGCATGTTCGTGGCTCTTCCACAGGATCCCGGCGCACCCTTCCGGGCTGATGACGCTGTAGTACGCGTGCTCCAAAACGGCCACTCGGTCACCGACGCCGATACCCAGTGCGCCGCCCGATCCGCCTTCGCCGATGACGACACAGATGACTGGCGTTTTCAGTCGGCTCATCATGAACATGCTCTCGGCAATCACTTGGGCCTGGCCACGTTCCTCTGCACCGATTCCCGGATAAGCGCCGGGTGTGTCGATAAAACAGATCAGGGGCAGCTTGTACTTCTCGGCAATCCGCATCCGAATCATGGCCTTGCGATAGCCTTCGGGGTGGGCGCATCCGAAGTGGCAGGCGGCGCGTTCTTTGTACGTGCGGCCTTTTTGGTGGCCAAGCACCATGACTTTGAAACGATCCAGTTTGGCGAATCCCGACAGCATCGCACGGTCATCACCAAAGTGCTTGTCACCGTGCAATTCAACGAACTCGTCGAATGCCAAATTCAAATAGTCGCGTGTGTACGGACGGTTCTTGTGCCGCGAAACTTGAACGGTCTGCCAAGCGTTCAGCGAGCTGTACGTTTCGCGAAGCTGTTTGACCAGTTCTAAACGCAGTCCTCGCATTTCGACTTCGATTTCGTCGGTGCGATCGGTACGTCGTTCGAGTTGCGCAATCTGTTCTTCAAGGACTGCGATGTTCGATTCAAATTCTAATCCTGGACCGCCACTCATTATCGACCCTCCGTTACTTGTTGATCTTCGTCGTCATCTTCGTCGAGGCCGCGATCTTTCAGCAGCATGTCGTCGGCGCCTTTGATGCCCGGCATATTGTCGAAGACACTGATCTTTGGTTTGCGAGGTCGCTTATTGAAAATTTCAATGCCTCGCAACACCTTCAAAAACTCCCACATCGATGGCGGCCGGCTATCCGGCTTTTTCGCCATCATGCTTTTGACCAAGTCGGCGAATTCCCGTGTCACATTGTCGTTGTGAACGATTGGGCTTGGGATCGAAGCGGTCAGGTGTTTGTTAAGCAAGTCGTTGGGCGTGTCACCGGTGTATGGCGGTTTGCCGGTTACCAGTTCATAAAGAACGCATCCAAACGCATAAATGTCGGTGCGTTCGTCGCAAACCTTGCGACGAATCTGCTCCGGTGCCATGTAGCTGCGAGTACCCTTAGCAACTTTTTCACTATGGAATAGTTTGCTAAGTCCGGTTTTTTTCTTTTGTGAAATCGTGAAGTCAATCAGCTTTACAACACCTTCGCGGCTGACCAAAAAGTTGTCAGGCTTGATATCTAGGTGTAGCCAATTTTTAGTATGCATGTAGTAGAGCCCCTCGGCGGATTGCTCGACAATTTTGCCGAGCATGAACGCAAGGGATTCTGGTCCGCGACGCAGGGCTTGTTTCATGTTCAGTTCGCTGAACAGTTCAAGTACCAAGTACGTGCGACCGTTGTCTTCACGCATCTCGTGGACTTTGATGATGCGCGGACTGGCCAAGTCTTTCGCGACGGTGTACTCGTGCTTCAGCAAATTGATTTCGGATTTGTCTGCTTTGCTTTCACGCAGCACTTTCAAGGCGAAGCGGTCTTGCGTGCTCTCCTCGATCGCTTCCCAGACTTCAGCGGTACTGCCGCCACGGATCAAGCGGGCGAGCCGATAGGGGCCGAGAAAGTCGCGTGATTTCGACATTTGTCAGGATGCTAAGGGGAAGCGGGTTGCTGGATGCAAATTGGCAAACGGTACGGTCTGCGTAATTCGACATGATAACGCAAGATTTCGCCACCAGGGTAGATCAGACGGGGGTGGGTGAACTGCCCGCCAGGACCGTGCTGTACAGATGTCTGATTTCTTTCGTCATCGTTTGATGCCGGAATTGGTCGGTAAAACGCGACTGCCCTTCCCTGCCCATCCGAAGTCGCATCGGTTCGTCGCCGGCAAGTTGAACCAGTGAATGGGCCAGCCGGCCTGTGTCCTGGGCTGGGATCAAAAATCCCGTTTGGTTGTCGATGGTGACTTCTCTGGCCCCATCGACGTCGTAGCTGACGATCGGTTTGCCCGCGATCAGGGCCTGCGGCAGGGCTCGCGCCAGGCCTTCGCGGTAGGACGTATGGACCAGCACATCCATGGCGCCTATCAGAGACGGAACCTCTGCCGGCGGGACCAGACCTGTGAAGACGAAGTGATGCGAGAGCCCGAGTTCGTCGATTCGCTTTTCCAGGCTGGGTCGCAGAATTCCATCGCCGACCAACAAAAAGCGAACGTTGGCATTCTGGCGGACGACCTCAGCCGCTGCGGTTACCAAGTCGTCGTGCCCTTTCAAATGGAACAGACGAGCAATCTTGCCGATCACAACATGGTGGCTTTCAAACCCCCATTTTTGCCGCACTGCGTCACGGTGGTCATTCGCGCGGGCAAACGGCTCGACATCCATGCCGCTGTAGATGGTGTGAAATTTTTCACGTGGCGCGACGCCGGCTTCGACCATCAGGTCGGTCATCGCGTCGGCGACACTGATCATCCGGTGGCAATGTTTCGCGGCCCATTTCTCACAGCGCCGAAAGAACTCTCTTGCGACCGCGGATTGATAAGGATGGAACGGCGCGCCGTGAACTGAATGGATGACTGCGGGGACTCGTTCACCCCAGGCAACATATCGGCCAAGCATTCCGCCTTTTGCGCTATGAGTATGGACAACGTCCGGCTTGAATTCGCGAATCGTTTGGCGGATCGAACGGCTTGCCGACCAGTCGCGAGTGGGATGAATCGAACGCAGCAGATTGGGCAAGATTCGAACCGGCAACTCCCCTGCTCTGCCCTGGCTAAGCAGATCTCCTTCGGGGCCAACCGAAGGGCCAGTGATCAATAGAACGTCGTCGCCGTAGTCACGAACCAAGTCCAGGCAATTCAGCAGCGTATTTTCTTGCGCGCCGCCGATGATCATTCGAGTGATGACGTGAGCGATTCGCAATGCAATGGACTTTCGGAAAGGAATTCGATTCGATGGCGGACTACAGAGATCGAATACGACGAATCAGGTCGAGGGCGTTTTGTGCTTGGTTGATGCCGCCGGCTTTGCGAATGAACTCGACGCATTCTTCCAGCACTTCGATCCCAACGGTTGCGTCCGTCGGCGTTGCCGAAGCAGGCCGCGCAGGATTCATCGTTGACTTAGTTGGGCTGGAAACCGAGGCGCCTTTGGATCCTGATTTCTTGGGACCTTTCGGACGGCCACGGCGTTTGGCGGCGGGCTTGTCGGCTTGTTGTTTCAGTTTTGACTTGACGCTCGCCACATCGCCAACCTTGATGCCGAACGAATCGAGTGCTGTGACAATGTCTTTGTTGCGAGCCTCGGGATTCGCTGCAATGTAGTCGCGGATCCGTTGGCTTTTGCTGATCGTTGGCGTTTGCTTTTCCACTGGGGCTCGGTCGCTGGCGTCGTTTGCACCGGTCGCTGAATCGCTGGTTGCTGCCTCGGCGAAATCCGCTTCCGCAGGACTAGATGGGGTGTCGTTCAATAGATTGGGTTGCGATTCAGACATGGGGTATCGATGAAAGGGCGTTAAAACGTGGACGTTGAGGCCATGTTAATTGCTTTCCCAGGTGATCGCGACCGCTCTAGAAATTCGCGATTTGGAAAGTCCACCCTGCCCTGCCCCGCGCCGATATCATGGCCGAATCGTGGGTGCGGATTTAGTCTTGGCGGGGTTCGACAAGTCTGCCTTCTTTGGATCTCGGATCGGTCGGTCTACAATCGCGGCATGACTGACTCTGCCAATGACCGCTTGAACCATTCGCAACTCCCCGCGCTCCCGTCTGAGGAGTTGGCGATCGGTGCGTTAGCTTCGATCGCAGATCCAACGATCAAGACTTGTCTGGTGATGTCACCCGGACGGGGGCAAGCAGCATTCGAGCTGGAACGCCTCTATCCAGACGCTCGAGTGATCAGTTGGTATGTCGATTCCCACCGATCATCAAAAGCTTTGGCGATGGTTCAGACATCGAGCACTCGGGTAGAGATCACTTGCGGCGCCGATCTGCCCGAGGTCGTGGTGGACATCGCCGTCCTGCCAGTTTTGAAGAACGGCGAAGCCGAGATGAACCGCGACCTGTTGCAGCAAGCTTATCAGCGACTGCGCATCGGTGGTCATCTCGTGGCGGCCGTCAATGCACCGCAGGACCAGTGGTTGCTAACGCAGATGCAAGCGTTGTTTTCAAAAGTCCACTGCCAGCAAACCGACACTGGTTGGTCCTATGTGGCGAAGAAGAAATCTGACCTAAAGAAGGTTCGTTCATTTGCAGCCGAGATTGATTTCCGTGCCGACGATCGAGTCTTAAAAACGTTTTCGCGTCCGTCAATGTTTGCGCATCGATCGATCGATAACGCCGCACGAGTGATGATTCGTGAAGTCGCCATTCCCGAAGGCAGCAACGTGCTTGAAATGGGATGTGGAAACGGCGCAGTTGCCTTAGCCGCGGCGCTGCGATCACGAACCGGCCAAGTGTATGCGGTGGACTGCAACGCACGTTCGATTGAGTGCGTTGAATCAGCAGTCGCGGCGAATGAGATCACCAACTTAACCGCTATCTTAAACCACGATGGCAAGTTGGATGTTCTGCCGTGCGACATCGCATTGCTGAACCCGCCCTATTACGGCAATTTCGCAATCTCAGAACACTTCATCCAAACCGCGTCGAATTGCCTTCGGCCCGGCGGTGACGTATGGGTGGTTACGAAGCAAACCGACAAGTACGAAGATCAGAACTGGCCCAACTTGTACTGTGAAAGTGTCAAGACGGTTCAGGGTTACGACCTGATCTGTTATCGCAAATCCGGCAATTGATTTGTCGCGGGCGAAAACGAAAAAACGGCGGCTCTTTGCAGAGTCGCCGTCTTTGTTTCGATGTCGATGCGCTAGTTCGGCTAGGCGCCAAACTCTAGTCGTCGATAGCCGAGTTGTTGTTGCAATCGGTTAACGATGGACGTGTGCATCTGGCTGACGCGAGATTCCGAAAGATCGAGCGTTGCGCCGATTTCCTTCATCGTCAATTCTTCGTAGTAATACAGGATGATGATCAACCGTTCGTTGCGATTGAGGCCCTTGGTGACCAATCGCATCAGGTCGTTCTTCTGTACACGACGAGTCGGGTCTTCGCCCTTCTTGTCTTCCAACACGTCGATTTCACGAACGTCTTTATAGCTGTCCGTTTCGTACCACTTCTTGTTAAGCGATACGACGCCAACTGCGTTAGCGTCGGACTGCATCTTTTCGATCTCGGCGACCGGCAGTTCCATGTGTT
This sequence comes from Rubripirellula sp., assembly GCA_049680385.1. Taxonomy (GTDB): domain Bacteria; phylum Planctomycetota; class Planctomycetia; order Pirellulales; family Pirellulaceae; genus Rubripirellula. The sequence goes on from JBAUHR010000418.1 coordinate 8,301, forward strand.
CGGACAACTCGATCACGGTCGGAGCGCGACCATGTTTGGTTTCGAGTGCCTTCTTCGCGGCGGCCAGTTTGCTGGCTTTACTGCGAACCAGACGTGGAACCCAGTCCATCGTGCGAAGTTCGTCCAACATGGCACCACGAATCCGTGGGACACAGTAGGTTTCGAACTTGACGCCACGTTCCATGTCGTAGGCGTCAATGGCGTCCATCAAGCCGAAAATGCCGGCGCTGATTAGGTCGTCAAGTTCGACACCATCGGGGAGACGTTGCCAGATTCGTTCGCCGTTATAGCGGACCAATGGCATGTAACGCTCAACCAACCGGTTTCGGAGGTCTTCGTAGTCGTGAGCATCCTTTTCCAGCTTTTTGAATTCTTGCCAGACTTGCAGGATCTCGTCGTCGGCTGTGGCTGTCGCTGCCATCCAATCCTCCGTGAAAGTTATGTATCGCAGCGTCGTGCTGCACTTGCTTGGCAAAGACAGTTGTCTTCACCGGAGCATACCGGTCTCAAAAAAATCCGCAGTGGAGAAAGTTCCATTACGGGTCGCGGTTGGGATCACCCAGCATCCATGCCAAAGTAAATCCTTTCCGCTTCCTCATCATCATCAAGCGACCTTTGCGAGCATCCGTGCCCTTCAGTCTTTTGATGATTTTGTCTTGTCGTAAACTGAATCCGTTAAACCTTCGCGATACCAATCGACACGAGCTCGAAAGTTTCGTTCAAGTGCATCGCGCACTAAGTAGTCCGCGATCCATCCGGCAACGTATCCGACACCAGCGAAAATTATCAAGGCGACAATTGATTCGCAGGCAACTCGTCCGGCCAGTTCGCCGCCGATGGCCCCTCGCAGGACCACCAAGGCCATGGCGAGAGTGCCAAGCGATACAGCAAAGCTTCGTGACACGGGTGAGTCGGTTTCGTCAGAGTCAGTTATTTAGTTTCTTGGGTGAGTTGTTCGGTCGCAAAAAGTTTTGCTAAAGCTAGTTGTGTGTTTTGCGAAACGCCTCAGTTTCAGTATCGGCGTTCTACAGTTGGGGCATCAGTTATTCTTTTTTGTTTCTGTTAGGCCGCTTCGATTTGCGATAATGTCATTCGCGCCGGCAGCAACCGTGACAACAAGTATTCCGGTTCAGCGACCGCGATATCGTCGGGGACCTGTTGTCCGTTGGTGACGTAGCTAAGCGGTATGCCGGCGAAGTGATCACTCGCTGCGATTGCCGACAAGACGCCTGCGGTGTGCGGGGTCTCGTCAAGCTTGGTCAGAATGGCCGACGTCGGCTGGACAGGTGCGAACCCATCAAGCGTTGATCGGATCACACTGGCGGAACTGTTGCTGCTAAGTACTAAGTGGGTTTCGTCGGGTTGAGCGCTATGAAGCATGCCGACCAATTGGTCGATCCGTGCATCGCTGCGGGGACTGCGTCCCGCGGTGTCAATCAGGACCAAGTCGACATCGCCAAGTCGGTCCAACGCCGGTTGCATCTGGCTTTCGTTTTCGACGACTTCCATCGGCAGGTCCATGATCTCGGCGTAAGCCTTCAATTGTTGGACGGCGGCGATTCGGAATGTGTCGATCGTCAGCAAGCCGACTCGCCGGCGTGCTTCGATTCGAAAGCCAGCAGCCAACTTGGCGACGGTGGTGGTTTTGCCGACGCCGGTTGGCCCAACCAGCGCAACGACGCGTCGATCGCCAGGTTGTGTCAGGATCGGGCTGCCGATTCGCAGATCGCGTCCGATGGTACGCTGCAGGTGCTCCATCCATGGCGTCCCCGAAACGAACTGGCCGCCTGGTGCATCACCAAGGCCGGCTGCAAAACTGGCGGTTGCGGTTAACCAGCGATCAGCGGTTGAAGAACCGACGCCTGCACTAATCAGTTCCTCGCGATACGTTTGCAACGCGATTGGTAGTGAACCCGAATTGGACGAGTACCCTTCCCTGCTCCGGTCGCTTGGGGCTATTCGGTCGCGTTGCAACACTGCATCGCTGAAGTCATAAGCGTGGTCAGCGATGCGAATCGAGCCGGCTGAATTGTCGTGTGCTGATGTGCTACGTGGTGGGTGCGAATGGCTAGTGGTGTGTCGCGAATCGATAGCGTCGGCCGGCGGACCTGCTTTCACGGCGACCGATTCGCCGTCGCGCAGTCCGGCGGTGACTTCAACGTAGGTGCGCCCGAGCCAGCCCATCCAACCGTCACGCACTTGCCGCGTATGCAGCACCGATGCGTCCGGTCCCATCTGGTGACGGATCTGTTCCAAGGCGTCTTGCAAGCTGGCTGCTCGAAAGGTGCGAATGTGCATGGAGGGAACGTCGGGAATCATGGGAAGGGATACGTCTTACAGAACGATGTTTCGTGAACGGTAGAGCTGGGTTTTGAGGCCTAGAGATCTGTGATCACGCCGTGAGATTCAATTTTTGTGTCTTGGGTAATTTCGTTGTACGAAAGGACTCTTAGTCGCGGCAATGCCGACGCGGTGATTTGTCGAAGTCCTGGCCGAATTTTTGGGCTGACCAAAACCAACGGTTGATGACCTGCGGTTGCTAGTTTCTTAATCCCTTGTTGGATCTTGTCGCAAGTCGAGTCGATCGCTGTTGGGCTCATTCGGATAAATAGTCCGCGATCATTGTGTTCAATGCCCGCCGCGATGCGATCTTCCATGGCTGGGTCGAGCGCCATCACGTGCAATTGGCCCTGTTCGTCGCGATAACGCGAGCTGATCGTGCGTGCCAAACGATGGCGAACGTACTCGCAAAGCCAGATCGGGTCTTTGGTACGCGGAGCAAAGTCGCCAAGCGTTTCCATGATGATGCCAAGTTGGCGAATGGGGACGTCTTCACGTAGCAGCAGGTGCAAGACCTGTTGAACATCGCTGACTTTCATCACGGTGGGGACCAGTTCGTCCACAACGGTCGGTGATGCTTCGCGCAGTTCGTCGATCAAGTGTTTGGTTGCGTCTCGCGATAGCAATTCGTCGGCATGACGGCGCGCGACTTCTTGTAAATGAGTTGCTAGAACGGCACCCGGTTCGACGGTTGTGTAACCATAAATTGCGGCTTGTTCGCGACGCATCGGATCAATCCAAACCGCAGGCTCGCCAAACGTTGGATCACGAGTCGGTTCGCCTTCGATCACACCGGTGGTATGTCCGCTGTCGATCGCCAGCAGTCGATCGGGCAGCACCGACGCACTGCCGATGGGATTTCCTTGAATGCGAATTTCGTAGTCAAATTGGCCGAGTGTCATTTCGTCTCGCACACGAACCTTTGGCAAGATGACGCCAATGTCGGTCGCGATTGCGTTTCGGACGCCGGTGATCCGTTGCATCAAGTCGCCGCCGCGGGCCGGGTCGGCAAGGCTTAGCAGGCCTAGTCCGATGGAGATTTCCATCGGGTCGATTGCCAAGAAATCTTCGACGCGTTTTTCGGGTGGTGCGGCGGCCGCTGTTCGTTTGGCTTCGGCGCTGGCGGCGTCGTCAACACCTTTCTGGGCCGTTTGGCGATTCATGACGACCGCTAGTCCGATGCAACCAATCCCCAGCGTTGCCATCGGGATTGCGGGCAGCTTCGTGACGATCAACAGCAACAAGAATCCGCCGGCAACAAAGAGCGCCTTAGGGTTGCCGAACAACTGTTGCAGAAACTGAGTTGGCAGGCTTGCCTTCTTGGCACTTCGCGTGACCAGCAAACCGGCTGCCAACGAAATCAGCAGCGCGGGCACCTGGCTGACCAGTCCGTCACCGATGGTCAGTTTTGTGAACAGCGCGGCTGCTTCGGTGATGCTCATCCCGGCTTGCATCACGCCGATGTACAGACCGCCAATCACATTCACGACCGTTATCACGATACCGGCGACTGCGTCACCGCGTACGAACTTACTGGCACCGTCCATCGCCCCGTAGAAGTCTGCTTGGCCAGCAACTTCTTCGCGACGTTCCTGAGCTTGTTTTTCATCGATTAGGCCGGCGTTCAAATCGGCGTCGATCGCCATTTGCCGTCCCGGCATTCCGTCCAAGGCAAAACGGGCTGCCACTTCGCTGATCCGCGTTGCACCTTTGGTAATCACGATGAACTGGATCAAAACGATGATCACAAAGATGATCACGCCGACCTCGATACGATCACCCGCGACAAATTCGCCAAACTGCTGAATCACACCACCGGCGGCGCCCATGCCTTTGCCGTCGGCGCCGGTCAAAATCAGTCGCGTCGTTGCGACGTTGAGCACCAGCCGAGCAAGCGTGGTCGCCAGCAATAGCGACGGGAAAATGCTGAATTCCAGCGGTGTTGAGATGTAGATTGTGGTCACCAACACGATCACTCCGATCGTGATATTGGCGGCCAACAGCAAGTCCATCAGCGCCGGCGGAAGCGGTACCAAGATGACGACCAAGCAACCGATGATGCCAAGCGGCAGCACCAAGTCTCGGTACTTCATCAAGAACTGCATCGTGGAATCCTTCTGCGGGCGCCGAAGCCGGCAATCCCTTTGCCAGCACTCCAGTTCGACGTTACAGGAAACCGCAGCTTGCGGTCCAGAGAAGTTCGCGATTGCGTTTTGCTAGCGTCGCAACTTGAGTAGCTTCGGGTGTCTGCGTTGGATGCGGGTTTCCCGAAATCACTCGCTTTCAGATTCCAGTTGGGCGGGTGGCGGTTTCGTGTGGGCCGTGAAGCAGCTGCGAGGTTTGGATGAGTTCGTTTTCTCGGTTTTCGATGATGGGCATCAGAAGGTCGCGAATCGATTCAACCGAGGGCATCTTGGCGATTGAAATTCGAATTAGCGGCAGGTCGACCGAGCGGAGTACGTTGCGAAGGAAGTCCTCTTGCAGTCGTATGCGCCGATTTCTGATTAGCTCTGTTTGAATCGCACAGACTGGAACTCCGGACCGGGGTTCGATGATCAGAAAGTCGATTTGCTTTAAGTTCAAACGCACAGCCTCTTTCAGATGCGCCGACGCTTTCGTTAAACGAACGACATCGATGGCTCGCGTCTTTGGGCAGACGATGCCTCGCTGTCCGATGGCGGCGATCAGGCGATGCAAGAACTCGAGTTCATCGGTCTGCAGAAACTGGTCGCGCGACGTCGTTATGCCAGGAGCGATTGGGCCGTGCTTGCGGCCTATAAAACTGCCAAGCGTTTTCGCCCAGCCGTGTTGAACCTTTGCAGGCATGATTAGAAAACCTTCGCCGAGAGGTGCGTCTTGCAACTCGAGGCGATGATTCGGACGCCTCTATTCGAATTCAGGTTATCCGCGGTGACGGCACTAAGAAAGTCTCTCCCCGCTGTAGGTAATGGTCATCATGCCAGGGCTCTATTGGGGGCGGGGGTGGCCACCGCGGTTTGATCTGGGGGCCGTGACGCCATTGTGGTACTAGCCATTCACTGCCTGACCAGTATTCGGTATTCCAATGCACTCGGACCAGTACCACTGAACATTCGGGGCAGTGATCAAGCGCCGACTCGTCATTGCTAGGCGACTGGCGGAAGTTTTCGCAGCGAAAGAACGCCTTTGATCCCTCGAAGTGACTCGAGCGTTTGATCGTCGATATCACCATCCAAGTCAATGATCGTGTAGGCAATGTCGCCGCGAGACTTATTCAACAGGTCGGCGATGTTCAGCCCCGCATTGGCAAGGATCGTCGAAATTTGACCCACCATGTTGGGGACGTTTGCGTTGGCGATCGTGATCCGAGTGCCACCGTTTCGTGGCATGAAAGCCTCGGGAAAGTTGACGGCATTGGTGACCGTCCCGTCTTGCAAGTAACCACTCACACTGTCGGCCACCATCACGGCGCAGTTCTCTTCGGCTTCGTTGGTTGATGCGCCCAGGTGAGGAAACGAGATCACTTTGGCGTGCTTCATCAACGCGGCGGTTGGGAAATCGATCACATAGGCGGCTGTGTGTCCCGAGTCGAGTGACGCCAGCACCGCTTTGTCATCGCAGATTCCACCGCGCGCAAGGTTCACGATGATGCCACCCTTGGGCATCATTTTTAGTCGCTCGGCGTTGACGATACCGCGAGTCGCATCAATCAGTGGCACGTGAACCGTGATCGCATCGCACTGGGCAAACAGGCTATCGAGACTGACTGCTTTTTCGACGCCGCTGGACAATTGCCAAGCGCTTTGAACCGAGATCAGTGGGTCGTAACCAACCACTTTCATGCCAAGTGACAACGCTGCGTTGGCAACGCGAACACCGATCGCACCGAGTCCGATCACGCCGAGCGTTTTGGACGGCAATTCCGATCCAACAAAGTTCTTTTTGCCAGCTTCGACAGCGACCGACACGGCTGCGTCATCGCCCTCGATTCCAGCGGCAAACTTCATCGCGCCATGGATGTTCCGCGACGCCATCAGCAGGCCCGCCAGCACGAGCTCCTTGACCGCATTGGCGTTTGCACCCGGTGCATTGAAAACCGGCACACCGCGCTTGGTCATTTCGTCGACGGGAATGTTGTTCACCCCGGCACCGGCACGACCAATCGCTTTGACGGACGTTGGGATATCCATGTCGTGCATTTTGAACGAACGCAGCAGGACGCCGTCGGGTTGACTGATCTCAGATCCGATCTCGTATTTTTCACGAGGCAGACGTTGCAGACCAAGGGGCGAAATGTTGTTGAGCGTCAGGATCTTGAACATGGACAATGAAATAGCGTTAGAGAGGAAATTGAAAAGCGATTTTGAGCGGCAGTAGTAGCGAAACTCGCCAACGGTTTGTCGATTTAGTCGTTTAACCGTTAACCGAGTCCTAGCCGTTCTTGGCAGCAAAGTCGTCCATGAAGCTTGCAAGTGCTTGGGCACCTTCAAGCGGCATCGCGTTGTAAACGCTGGCGCGGATGCCGCCGACGCTGCGGTGCCCCTTTAGGTTTTGCAGATTATGTTTGCTGGCTTCGCTGACGAAAGCTTCCAGTAAATCACTGCTGGGCAGATTGAACGTAGCGTTCATCTTCGATCGGCAATCGGCCTGAGCGTGCCCCAAGTAAAACTCGGGGTGCTTGTCGATGACTTGATAAAGCAAATTCGACTTTTCGTGGTTCTGTTTTTCCATCGCGGCCAAGCCACCGATGTCACTGGACAACCACTTTGCGACTTTACCAAGCACATAAATTGGGAATGTCGGGGGCGTGTTCCACATCGACCCGTTGTTGGCGTGGTTCTTGTAGTTCAAGTAGCCGGGCAATTGGTCGCTGCCCTTTTCCAACAGATCGCGACGGATCACGACGACCGTGACGCCAGCCGGGCCGGCGTTCTTTTGAGCACATGCGTAGATCAGGCCGTACTTGTTGATGTCCAGCGGCCGGGACAGAAAATCGCTCGATGCATCACTGATCAGCGGCACACCGGCCGGGCATTCGGGTTCGGATTGAAACTGAACGCCTTCGATCGTTTCGTTGCTGCAGTAATAAAGGTACGCCGAATCATCTTTGACGGTGTAGTCACCGGCCTTGGGGACTCGGTCAAACCCCGTGTCGGCAGCCGAGTAGACCGTATCGACGGTGCCTTCTTTCTTGGCTTCGCCGATCGCTTTCTTGCCCCACGCACCGGTCAGCAGGTACGACGCCGACTTGCCGCTATCGCGTAGCAAGTTGCAAGGGATCATCGAAAACTGAAGCGCCGCGCCGCCTTGCAGCATCAACACAGCGTAGTCGTCCGAAATGCCAAACAGCGAGCGAATCGATGCTTCGGCTTCTTCCATGATTTGGACGAAAACCTTGCCTCGGTGGCTCAATTCCATCACCGACGCGCCGGCGCCGGGATAGCACAGAAGTTCGTCTTGGATCTCCTGAAGCACCGAAACGGGCAAGGCGGCAGGGCCGGCCGAAAAATTGAAGACCCGCTCAGTGGTCGCGGTGGCATTCATGGATCGAAGTTTCCTAATTGGAAAGGTATCATGGGAAAGCACGGTGAAAAAATGACGTTTCATCGCTGCTTCTGATTCCGGATTCTATGCTTCTCGCCAAGGGTGCGGAAGGTTGCGAACCGGCCGGTTTGCTAAGGAGCACCAAAATGGCGGATACCCAAGAAACCGACGATACCAACGACGTACGCCAGGCAATCCGATTGGCTGCCCAATTGCTGGCCGAGGCGTCGAAGCTGCAAACACCCCAGGAACGGCGGCAACAAGCCGAACTGGATCGGATGATCTGCCACAAAGCCGACAAGGCAACGCTGGTCGAGATGACCGACCAGGCCTTTCGGACTCAGTCGTCCGCACGCGTAGCGGACCAGTTGACGCACTTATTGGATGTCCAAGGGATTCCACGGTTCTTTAGCCCCGTCGAACAGGCCATGCTGTTGGGGTTTCAGTCGTTTGGCGAGTATCTGCCAGGCGTCGCGGTGCCGATGGTCAAAGAAAAAATGAGGCGAGAAACCGCCAACGTGATCTTGCCGGCTGAGCCCGAACTGCTGTCGCAGCACCTGCGGGCTCGCCAGAGTCAGGGGGTTGGCATGAATGTCAATCTGTTGGGCGAAGCGATTTTGGGCGAGGAGGAAACTCGCAAACGGATGCGACGCTGCATCGAAGCGATCCGTTTGCCCGACGTTCGGTGTCTGTCGGTCAAAGTTTCGACCATCGATAGCCAGATTTCGTCGATCAGCCGCCCTCATACGATCGCCAAAGTTTCTGATCGTTTGGAAACGCTGTACCGGACTGCTGACCGTGAAATCGATCCCGTCACCGGCGAGGGCAAATTCATCTACTTGGATATGGAAGAGTATCGCGACCTGTACCTGACGGCTGACATCCTTTGCGAAACGCTTGACCGATCTGGACTCGAGCAGACTCGCGCGGGCATTGCCCTGCAGGCTTACATTCCCGATTCGTACCCGGTGATGCAGCGATTGATCGAGTGGTCGCGTGACCGCGTGGCCAAAGGCGGAACTCCGTTGACGATTCGGTTGGTCAAGGGCGCGAACCTGGAACTCGAACGTGTCGAAGCGTCGATCGCCGGTTGCGCGCAGGCGCCTTATCCCACAAAAGTGGAAACCGATGCGAATTACAAGCGGATGCTGCGCGAGATGATCGATGCCGCCAAGGAAGGTGCCCTGCGTGTTGGATTGGCGTCGCACAACCTGTTCGACGTTGCCTTGGGGTTGATCTGGGCTGATTCGATCAAGGACACCGATGCGATCCAAATCGAGATGCTTGAAGGGATGGCTAACCATCAGCGTCGTGCGATCAGCGAACACATTGACAACATGCTGCTGTACTCGCCTGCGTGTCGACAGGACGAGTTTATCAACGCGATCGGGTATCTGATTCGTCGGCTGGATGAAAATACGGGACCGCAAAACTTTTTGCGACACACGTATCGATTGAAGCCCGACTCGCCCGAGTTTAATTCGTTGGCGGGCGACTTTGAAAAAGCGTATGCCATGATGGACACGGTTTCCTCGGCGCCGCGCCGAAACGTGGATCGTCACGAACCACCGCCCTGCCCTGCCCCGCCTGAATCCGGCGTCTCGAATCATTGGTCGGCGTACACGAACGATCCTGATACGGACTGGGCCGTGCCGGCAAACTCAGTTTGGGCACAAGAGATCTTGGATCGCTGGATTGTTCGCTGCGGCGAGGACGCGACCGAGGTTCCACTGTGGATCGGTGATCAGAAAATCGATCGCGACGAAACATGCATGCGTGAATCATTTGATCCATCACGTCCGGGTACCGTGGTGTGCCGTTATCAAGTGGCGGATCGCTCGCAAGTCGAACAAGCTGTTGATATCGCTTTGGCCGATCGCAGTGATTGGAAGTCGACCGACCTTGCCAAGCGTCACGATGTGCTTCGTAAAGTCGCCCAGTTGTTGCGTCAGCGACGCGGCGATCTGATCGGCGCATTGGTTGCCGACGGCGGGAAAACGGTGCTGGAATCAGATCCCGAAGTCAGCGAAGCGATCGACTTTTGCGAGTTTTATCCGCTGACGATGTTGGACTGGGCAGATCGTGAATCGGTCACCACCAGCCCACGCGGTGTCGTGGCTGTGATCACGCCGTGGAACTTTCCCTTGGCGATTCCCTGTGGCGGCATCGCGGCGGCGATCGCGGCGGGTAACACGGTGATCTTGAAGCCGGCGTCGGAGACCGTGTTGGTTGCTGACCAGGTCTGCCAAGCATTCTGGGACGCCGGCGTTCCTCGCGATGTGTTGCAAATGATTCCTTGTGAAGACGCGGACGCCGAGGCCGGCTTGGTCGCCAATCCCAAAGTCGACACGGTGATCTTGACGGGCGGCACGTCGACGGCGAAACGTATGTTGGAGGTACGTCCCGACTTACACTTGCTGGCGGAAACCGGTGGTAAGAACGCCACGATTGTCACGGCGATGGCGGATCGTGACTTGGCGATCAAGCATGTCATTCAGTCGGCGTTTGGTCACGGCGGCCAGAAATGCAGCGCGACATCGCTGCTGTTGCTCGAAAAAGAACTCTTCGACGATCCTGCGTTCCAGGAAACGTTTGCGGACGCAGTCGAGAGCATCCCAGTCGGTTCGGCTTGGGATTTGTCCACCAAGATGGGGCCGCTGATTGGTCCGCCCGGACCGACACTAACGCGCGGCATGAAGACGCTCGAAGACGACGAGACTTGGTTGGTCGCACCTGAACATGTGGTCGGACAACCAAACCTTTTCAAGCCAGGTGTCAAATGGAATGTGAATCCAGGTGGCTTCGCGCACTTGACCGAATTGTTTGGGCCGGTGCTCAGTGTGATGCCGTTCTCGCGATTGGAAGAAGCGATCGACATTGTTCGCTCGACCGGATACGGATTGACCAGCGGATTGGAGAGTTTGGACGATCGTGAAATCGAATTGTGGAAGCAATCCATTCACGCCGGCAACCTGTACATCAATCGGACAACGACCGGCGCGATCGTGCTTAGACAACCGTTCGGTGGCGTCGGACTTAGCGCTTACGGGCCAGGCGTGAAAGCTGGTGGTCCGCACTATGTTCTCGCATTGATGCGAATTGCGGACGTGGAACCGCAAGCCATGGGCGATGCCGCGGTGGACGGGGTTGGCGTCGATGATGCAAACGACGAATCGTATCCTTCCAACGCCCTGCGAGACTGGTTGGCGAGTTTGTCGACCGAGGACTTTGACGCGAAACAATTGCACTCGCTATCCCAGATGGTCACGGATTGTCACTGGGCGATGGAGAGCGAGTTTTCGCTCAGCCACGACACCGTCCGATTGCTCGGGCAAGACAATTTGCGTCGATACCGCCCGGTGGTTGCCACCACCATTCGCGTCGAAGTCGGTGACTCGATTCGCGACGCACTGTTTGCCGTCATTGCTGCGGTTTCGGTTGGTACGCCGGTCACGTTGTCCAGCGATCCGGAAACGCCCGATCAGTGGAGCCAGTGGTTCGATGCGATTGCTGACTATGTTCCAGGTTTGATTGAACCGATCGATGAAACCGACAGCGAACTGGCATCGCGAATCGCTAGTGGTGACGTCAAACGATTGCGAAGACTGTCGGCGATTTCGACGAGGTCGGAATCCACCGCCGCGTGTGCCGAGCACTTTGTGACCGTGATTGCCGAACCGGTGTTGGCCGAAGCATCGATCGAATGTTTGCGATACCTCGACGAGCAATCAATCTCGCACGACTACCACCGCTACGGAAACCTCAGCCGGCGTAGTGAGGAAGTTCGCCGTTCAGTGTGAGGGCCGTTTAGTGAGAAGACGGTCGCCGGTTGCGCACGCGGTACTCTGACGGCGTCAAGTTCATGATCCGGCGGAAGCTACGGCTAAAGTGAGCGTGGTCATAGAAGCCGCAGTCGAGCGCCACGTTGACCACCGTGTGTGACCGAGTCAAAAGCATCTCGGCGGCATGCTCGACGCGAATTCGCATCAAGTACTGTCGCGGCGACGACCCGAACGCCCGTCGAAAACGGCGTTCGAATTGGCTCTGTGATAGTCCGGCCATCACCGCTAGTTCGGCGGTGACCAAGTTGTCGGCAAAGTTCTGGTGCATGTGTTCGATGACTTCCGCGAACGCGGCAACCGTGCCCTGAGGCTGACGAATCTGGTCGACTTGGCGAGAAAAGCCGGCCACGCCGATCACTCGTTTCCGCTGGTCCAGTAGCGGTACTTTGCTGGTCATGACCAACCGCGGTGATCCGGCCGATTCAGGGGCACTTTCGACCCGGTTGAGGATCGGTTCGCCGGATTCCAGCACCAGCAAATCGTCGGCCCGGTACTCGTCGGCACGCTGCTTGGGGAAGAAGTCGTGGTCGGTCTTGCCAATCGCGTCGGCTTCGGTCGCCACGCCACAGTATTCACAGCCTCGGCGATTCAGGGCCGCAAACCGGCCCTGGCGGTCTTTGACGAAAAATGACAGCCCCGGCAAGAGGTCCAGCAGCGCGAATACCTGCTCGTGCGAGTCCAGACGCCGAAAAAAACGATCTTTGAAAGCGGTAGTTTCCATGCTTGGATTTTACACAGGATCGGGTGCCGTTGTGCAAGATTCTATGCCGTGTTTGGGTGAAGATGGGGTTTGATGAAACTCGGCGGCACGCTGTTGCCGCTGATCCACTGAACCCATCGTGCTTGTTCAATATGCGATACAAAACTTCGTTCGTGCTATTCACTGTTTTAGCGTTAGCGGCTTCGGCGGATGCCGGCGATGTCAACTTCAACCGTGACATTCGGCCGATCCTGTCGGACAAGTGCTACTACTGTCACGGACCTGACGAAACGCACCAAGAAGCCGGACTGAGGTTGGATGGTCGCGAAGCAGCGATCGACATCATCGAGTCGGGTGAATTGATGGACCGGGTCTCCAGCGACGATCCGGACATGATGATGCCGCCACCTGAGTCGAACCTTTCGCTGACGGATGCGGATCGCGAGACACTTCGTCAGTGGATTGACGCCGGTGCACCGTATCAAGGTCACTGGGCGTTCGAGCCGCTGCCCGAATCGGTGACGGTTCCCACGGTTAATAACGGTGACTGGAGCGATCGGCCGATCGACCAGTTTGTACTTGCGAGAATCGAAGAAGCCGGTTTAACGCCAGCCTCGCCCGCTGATCCACTGCGATGGCTCCGACGAGTGACTTTGGATCTGACCGGCTTACCACCGGCTCCATCCCAGATCAAGACGTTCGAAGAATCGGTCGCAAGTTCATCGGATGAAAACACCGGCGCGGCCTACGACGCGGCTGTCCAGCGTTTGCTTGATTCACCAGCGTTTGGTGAGCACATGGCGGTCGCTTGGTTGGACGCTGCTCGCTATGCCGATTCGTATGGGTATCAATCCGACAAACTGAATACCCAGTGGCCCTATCGGGATTGGGTGGTGAAGGCGTTCAACGACAATTTGCCGTACGACGATTTTCTGACATGGCAGTTGGCCGGTGATCTGTTGGACAATCCCACGGGCGAGCAACGACTTGCCACCGCGTTCAATCGAATTCACCGGCTCAACAACGAAGGCGGCGCAGTCTTCGAGGAGTGGCGAATTGAAAATGTCGCCGACCGAGTCCACACCTTTGGTACGGCCGTCTTGGGATTGACGATGGAGTGCTGTCGTTGCCACGACCACAAGTACGACCCGATTCCGATGCGCGAGTACTATTCGTTGTCGGCGTTTTTCAATTCGATCGACGAAAGTGGTGTCTACGATCGAACCGACAAAGTGCCCTGCCCTTCAATCTTGCTGCCAACACCGGAACAGGAAGCCGCGCTCACGCAA
>JBAUHR010000419.1:0-3482 GCA_049680385.1 Rubripirellula sp.
CATCCGTGTGGTCTCCCCGAAAGCCAGGCCCGCCGACTTCTGTAAGTGGGGGAACACTATCCGGCTAATGCGAGAACGTGACGGGCTCACTAAAGACGAAATCCGCTCGACATTTGAGTGGGCAAACCATCACAGCTTCTGGTCGACAAACATCCTCAGCCCCGACTCGCTGCGCAAAAACTTCGCGAAGATCGACGCCCAGCGTCATCAGATACGCGCGAACGAAAACGCAGGCGACCCACCACCAACAACAGAAAAGCCGATCAGCATGGCAGACCGAAAAGAGTCCTTGAGGCGAACGAGAGAGTCTTGCAACGCAAAGGCCACAAAGGAGTCAAGTGATGAATAAAATCAGCCAGAGTGAAGCGTCAGAGGGCTTGCTGGCGGGATTGTTGCTCGACCCGCAATTGATCCCGGTTGTAAGCTCGAAAATTGAGTCGGGCGACTTCACGGACGCGAACCACGGCGGTCTGTTTGACTTGGTCTGCAACATGCACCACGCAGGCGAAAGCGTACGGGATGGCGCGTTAGTTATCGCGAGGTTGCGCGAGTCCGGTTTACTTTCGCGAATCGGTGGCGTGAAGAAATTCAAGGAGGCATTCTTGAACGCCGAAGCCGTCCCTAATGTCCATGTCTACGCGGACCAAATTCGGCGTGATTCAGTTGCTGGAAAATTGTCAGCCCTGTCGACAAGGTTTCTCCACCGAACGATGAAAGGCGATGACCCGCTGACCTTGGCGCAATGGATGCGATATGAATTGGAAGCAATCGAAGCCAAAGCATCGACTGACAGCCATATCAGCACGATGGGCGACGCCTGCCGAAAGTTGATCGGCGATGTTGCGACCACGTTGGTGTCTGGTAAGTCGCCAGCAGTCGAGACCGGAATTGATTTTCTGGACGCGACATATGGCGGGCTGCTACCGAGTCGGTTGTGCGTCGTTGCGGCGAGACCCGGCGCCGGTAAGTCATCAATCGCCCAGCAAGTCGGCGAAGGGATCGCAGCAGCAAACCGCGGCGCTCACTTCGTATCGTTGGAGATGTCGCGAGATGAAGTCGCGGCGCGTTACCTGGCGAGAAAAACGGGCATTAACGGTAAGTACATCGCCAACCACTTGGTTAACGAAACCGAGCTGCGAAGACTCACAGAAGCAGCGCAGTCTTGCGAGTTACCTTTCACGATTAGCGAACCATCGGGAAAGTTCTCGACCGTTGAAGCGATCTGCGCCGAAGCCAGGGTCCAGGCGACGAGCGGCAACATGTCGGTGCTGATTGTCGACTATTTGCAGATCGTTGAACCGTCCGATCCGAAGCAGCGCGAATACGACAAAGTTACGTTGGCGACACGCGCGTTCAAGCAGCTTTCTCGTGAGTTGAGGGTCCCGGTTGTCCTGCTATCGCAGCTGTCGCGCAAGGGTGAGGACGGCAAAGAGGCCGGACGACCGAAGTTGAGCCACTTGCGGTCCAGCGGATCGATCGAACAGGACGCCGATGCGGTTATTTTCCTGCATGCTGAGCCGGACGGAACCGTCAGCCTGATTGTCGAGAAAATGCGTGGTGGCGAACGTGGCGAAACTAAGTTGACGTTCCATGGCCCGACTTGCACTTTTCGCGATGTCGCGACAGAGGACATGCCAAACCACGAATCCGGTTTCGACCAATTCAATCGCGGCGACTAAGTATACCAACCCAACCCAAGGAAAAGCCCATGAGAGACCGAATTGAGATCCCCGCCGACCTATCGGCATATTCGACGGCCACCACCATCGACGGCCAGACGATGCACATCGACAGCGACTTTGAAGCTGGACATTCTGCCGACGCTGTTCGCGGCGGTCCGTTCGCGTTTCTCAAACGTATCCATCGTGACGGGCTTGAGTTGCTCAACGTCACTGGAGTGACCCCAGTGCATCGGCACATCACTGCCGGCAGCGGTCAAGCGAGCGTGATTTCCGGCCCAGGTGCGAAGCCGTTCGCGCGTGACAACCACTTGTCCATCGGGGCTGTGATGAGTGCCGACCTGCAGGATCGATTTGCGAAATGTTTTTGTCACGCAGGGATCATGGCAGTGAAAATCGACCGGTCAAACATTTCATGCGACACCGTGCAACAGGTGCACGCTATGCAACAAAAACGAGAGAAAAACGCAAGACGGAGGTAAAATCAACAATGAGTTGGAAGAGAACCAGTCGATGTGAACTTTCGCGATGGTGGCGGCGTCCAATTCGGTGTCAAGAGGTTCGCAACCCGCGCTTTCCTTGCTTGTTTTTTTAACTTTCAAGGACATTGCCCCTCGACTGGACGTTGTATCGAATCGCACACACGCGCATACTGGAAAATCGATATTGAAGGTTTGGGTCGTTTCGCGGTAAACAGAGGGTTCGTTGTGGATTCCAGTGTGATCGATATTGGTAAAGGCCAACGGACTTCCGGGAATGTTGCCGTGAAACACAAACACAAACACAAACATGAACGATTCCGTGATGCCCCTCAGGCAAGCACGATGAACGGGGGTTCTGCGCCCTACGTCTCGAACGAAAATTACGTTCGTATTGGGGCAACGTTTATTGGTGGCGGGATCATTGCGAGTACGGCTTGCAATGCTTTCACCAGCAATTCTTCCTGGGTCATCGCCTTATTTTTGATTGGCGGCTTGATCGGCGGCATGATTTCAAGGAAGGCTATCTCTAACGAATGACTTCGTTGATAGGTGCAGCAGCGGACGCTGGCCATCAACACGGAACCGTGACACCCTACGGGTTTTACGTTGCCTGTCTGTTTGTTGGCTTTATCGCGTTTTTGACGATTTACTTTTTCTGTTGCATACGATTCAAGACGCAACCGGACACATCGCACGTTATGGAAGCGGGGATTTGGGGAGCAATGTTTGCTGCCGGAATTCACTTAGCGTACTGCGCGTATGACCCGTTGAATCTGGTTCATTTTGCAGAATCCAACGGCAAGCATTTTGTTCTTCCCGACAACGTCGTGATTTTGATGGACCCGATCCACATGCTGCATCTTGCCGCTGGCGGGTTTGGCACAGTGTGGCTTTCGATTCTGTCGCTTTTCAAAGCATGCATCCGTCATCGCGAAACGCCTGTCACAGAATCCTCACCTGAGAAGAAAGCACCTAAGCGAATGCATGCTCGTTCGGCTAAATCGGGAACTCGGCGATAGTCCGGTAAACTTGCTTTCGCGTATCCCTGGCAAGCCCGAGGGATGCTTGCCGGCTTTCGCGACGCTATCGCTGACCCAACGGCTGAGCGTAGATTGGTCAATATGTGCTGACAAGCTGACGGGGCTGGAGCAGGTCAGGCGAGATGGCAGCGGCAAGAATCGAGAGGATGCGCCGGAGCTGCACCGGCACCCACCCTCCCGGTTCTAGGTACTTCCGAGGGTGGGGGTGGCATAGGATCGGCAAGAGGAACCACCAGGATTTGGGCGCTTTGCGCCTATTATTGATATCATGAGCCGCAGGG
>JBAUHR010000420.1:0-1639 GCA_049680385.1 Rubripirellula sp.
ACTTGACATCACGCGTTTCATGCATCGGTGCTGCGACAGCTTTTGCAGTTCGATTACGAACAACGATGAAGGTTCGCTTGTCGAGTCCCCATGAAATGTGCCAACGCGATCCCCACCCATTTTCTGATACAGACGATTCAGGTAACGATCGTCGGCTCGCGTCGACGCCGTGCCAAAACGAGCACCACGTCCGTAGAACAACTTTGCAGATCCAATCGTGAGGGCGAGGAACAATGCACTACTGGAGCGATACTCTGGTTCAACAAATACCGTTCGCATGCCGGCCATTTCAGAAATCGGACAATAGGCATCTAAGTCCGTGACCGATGCGTAGGGAGAATTGGCGTACGTGCCATAGACATCTTGCAACATCGCGGATTCAGCCATTCCGATTGGCTGGTCGGTTCGCTCGTCGTATGCGATCAGGTAGGTGGCAATCGGCACTGGCTCAACGTTCGCCGATTGCGGATCGATGCAGACGGCTTTCAGGGTTTCGGTCCGAGCGTGTCGAATGTACTGGGCGTCTAGTGCTGGGTCGGCAATTTCGATTCTCATATCTGGATCCCCTAAGTGGGTTGCTCGGAATTGATGTTTCTAGCCAGGCTTGCCTCGCTATGAATTCATGCTCAACGGTGACCAAGAGGGGCCAACATTTTCGAACTGTATTCCAATCCGCGAATGCGGACACCTGCAAGCAAGTCGAATAGTGGCGGGAACCGAGAATCCAAGCACGCACTCGATTGCGGCTAAGTCGGGTTATTCGTCTCAGATTCGCTCGCGAATAAAGACTTTCATTCGCAATTACAAGCTCGGTTGCTCGCCAAGCCCGCAAGACGATTGGCCAATGCTACTGAGAAGCGGCAAGCAGCACACATCAGGTGATTGAAATCAATTGCGGCGAATCAAATCACGGGGCGTAAAGAAACCGGACTAGCCGAGGATATCCGTGACGACTCGCGCCGATTCGACACCCGTCAGTCTCATGTCTAAGCCTTGATAGGGCACGCTAAACCGATTGTGGTCGATACCAAGCATATGCAACATCGTGGCGTGCAAATCGCGAACGTGAACGATGTCCTCCACCGAGTTGTAACCCAATTCGTCCGTAGCACCGTAGCTCGTACCGCCTTTGATCCCGCCGCCTGCCATCCACATGGAAAAGGCTTTGATGTGGTGATCACGGCCAGCGCCACCTTTGCCTTGAAACATTGGCGTGCGTCCGAATTCGCCGCCCCAGATAATCAGCGTATCGTCCAGCATTCCTCGCTGCTTTAAGTCCTGCACCAGCGCCCATGTTGGCTTGTCGGTCAGACCACAGCAGATATCCATGTACTTTTCCAATCCGCCGTGGTGATCCCAACCACGATGGTACAACTGAATAAACTGCACGCCGCGTTCGGCCAAGCGACGAGCCAACAGGCAGTTCGACGCGTACGAACCGTCACCGGGAGTTGCTCCATACATTTCCAAGATGTGCTGAGGCTCGTCGGACATATCCGTCAATTCGGGAACCGACATCTGCATGCGAAACGCCATTTCATAAGCTGCGATCCGCGTATCGAGCTCGGGGTCGTTGACGAGCCGGTTGCGTTGTCCGTCTAGTTTCTGAATGGTGCGAACGAGATTCTCTTGCAGACTT
>JBAUHR010000421.1:0-1653 GCA_049680385.1 Rubripirellula sp.
GAAGTGTCGATGCCGCTCTGGCGCAAGTTGAGACCTTTGGTTCATCGCTGAACAACAGCAACGGAACCGTCAAGCGAATTCTGGAGGACGACGAGATCTATTGGCAGATCCGTCGCACGATCGAGAACATCGAACAAGCGTCTTCAAGGATCAAACCCATTCTGGATGACGCCCGGATTTTCAGCGACAAGATTGCTCGTGACCCGAGGCAATTGGGCATCCGCGGTGCCGTCACACGAACGCCCAACGGCATGGGTTTAAAGTAGAATTCTAAGAATTCTCAAAAAAAACGCTTGAAGCCCCCCCCCTACGCTAACATTCGCCCGCGAGATTCATTTATCTCGAATGGTAGCTATTCATCGGGCAGTCTGCTTAGGAGCAGAGGAATGGAACGAGCGGCGCAAACTGTATTGTTGGCATGTTGTTTGGGGTTGATTCCATCATCAATTCTCGGTCAGCAGACAAACGAGCCGGAAACCACTGTAGGGTTACCAGAATCCACGGTTGCTAAGCTTCCGTTGTTGGGAACAGTGAAGCTTTCGGATGATGGGATGCTCAAGTTTGACGCTGGAACTCATCTTCACCGATATACGAATACGTTGGCGAAGATTCAGATACAAAATGATTCAGACGAACCCGTCATGCTTTCTGGCGTGACCTCGTCTTGCGGTTGTATGGTTGCCAAGCGGAATGGCTCGGGAGAGATCGCGGTCAACGAAGCTGAGATTTTGGTCATCTCAATTTCGCTTCGAAAGCTCGGAAGTCAAAACAGCACGCTTTCTTTTGCAATGGGGGACAAGCAGAAGGTTGTCCTGTTAAAGAGTCGTGTTCAAGCACCTGTTGCCCCGATACAGCAGAGCATCCGCTTCTCGCCAAATGGTGCGGCGAAGTTGACGGTCAATGTTAATGATCCCAGAATCGATCCCGACGATTTGAAGTACTTAATCGCAGATGGTCCCATAAAGCTCGTAAAACAGTCGGTTGTGGATCGCACTGTGACGCTGGACTTCTCTCGCGAACCAGCGGGAACCTCCGTCGGAGAGCTAGGAGTGGTGCCGATTTTCAAAGGGCGAGAGCTTACTGCCTTTCGAGTTGCGTTAATGCACACAGGACAATTAAGTATTGTTCCATCGACGATGTATGTAAGGACGGATGCCGAAAGCGTGCGATTCATCATGCGTGGCGATGTTGATTCATTGGTGATCGACAACGATGTCCTGCATGCAGAGATTCATGTGGGTCCCGAAAAATTCCCGCTTGACTTTAGGGCATCGAAGAGCGGCTCTACGCTCATTTTGTCAGGTGAAAACCCATTCTCAACTCTCTCAACTGATCGCCACACTGCCAAAGTCGTGATCGGTAATATTTCACTTCCGTTTACCCTCCAATTACGGTGAAGATCATGTTGCAAAAGTGATACTGCTCTGTCTGTTGTTGTCTCCAAGTGTTGGCTTTGCGCAAGGATTCGGCGATAAAGTCGATGGCGAAGCAGGGTGTTTTCGGTGGCTTCTCGATGCCGCAGGGGAGCCTGTTACGAACCGCATCTGTCCCAATGAGATTGCCGCAGCAAACCTCTTGGATTGCACTGGCACATGCCTGCGCGGTGCATGCAAGGATAATGAAGACATGGAGTTCTTGCTGAACGGATCTGAC
>JBAUHR010000422.1:0-5923 GCA_049680385.1 Rubripirellula sp.
GGAAGCTGCCAGGGTGTTTTGACTGTCAACTGCGAGCGAATCGCCAAGTATCGCTTGCGAAACTCCTCTTCTGGCAAGCGGTTTTCGGGCAGTGGCACCGCCAGCCGCATCCATGCTTCGGCCTCCCAAATCCGGCCCAATGGAACCATCAACTCAGCCACGGCCGCCGCCGCAGCTTGAGACCTGCTATCGCGATCGAGATGCGTTTCCAAGGCGTCACCCATTTTCGCAAAATCGGTAAGGTACTGTGATACTTGTTCGGCCTCCTTTGTACGACCAAGCTGATCAAGACTTGACGCCAATCCTTGCAGCCCACGCGGATCAACCATCATGTCTGTCTTTAACGCCTGCAAAAATGCGTGCGCTGCTTCGCCTGGATTGCCCTGGTGCTGAGCCCATAGCCCCGCCACGACCCAGTACTGTGAATTGTCTTGCGCGTTCTTAGGCAGCGTCTTTTGCCAAGCAGGAATCGATTCATATTTACCCGACTCCAAAAGAGCACGACCGTACAGGGAAAATGCTGGCGCGAAGTCGGGGTGTTTTTCAAGAACAGGTGCCAATCGATCAAGCACCGCTTGCCAATCAAGTTTCGTGGCTTCCAAAACCGCCAACCCGTAGTGTGCGCGAAGATCATCGGGACATCGCTCCAACGAATTCTTGCAAGCCTCCTCATCTGGCTGGACGCGAATTGGATTCGCTAGTACCTGCAGTGACTCAAAATCAACCTCACCTCTTTGAGCCAACCATTTCAGTGGTGGCAAAGCTACTTGCGTCATTCCAACCATCGCGGACAAACCAATCAAGTCATACTTGGGTTGGATCTCTAGTGGAACCAATTCGTTGACCTGAACCATAAAACGAATGCTCTCGAAAGGCTGGCCGCAAGCCATCGCGACCTCAGCTGCCTTGGACAACATGGCTCTGCTAGGCGAATCGCTCTTCGAGATCGCTGTATCAAGAAGCGAGAGTGCTGCTTTGACATCACCGCGTTTCAGGGCTACTTCGCTGCACATCTCAAGAGCACGCACATTGTCCGGTTCCGCCAACAAGAGATCACGTAAGTACGCGTCCGCAGCGGCAGTATCGTTTGCAGCTAGCGCCTGTCGTGCCAATGTCATCGCATCGACTTTTGGCGTTTCCTTCGGCGGGGTCTCAGGCGATTTGACGGTGTCTTTACGAGTGTCACCGCAACCAATGATCGAAATGCACAGAAAAGCCAGCAGAATGACGGCAACCTTGGGAACCCAACGGTTTGGAGATAGAAAAACTGTCATCAAGAACTCGAGTCGAAACGTGAAATTGTGCTGAACGCATCGTATCAGAGAACGGGTTTTAGGTCGCGAGAAACCAATGATGAATCAAATGAGTTACTGCCTTCTGTAGTGGTGTTCACGGAGAAGTACCAAAATAGTGTGATATTGTTCGCCCTGACCAGTCATCGCTTCAGCCTCTTGACTGGCGATTGGTCTATAACAGCGTGGAAATGCGGGACTTTTGATACGGAATCACCACTGGCGTTTGACAGCGCTCAAGCAATTTGGGAGTTGTCCTGAAACACAGGAGAAGCAAGATGATAGTGCGAACAATGTTGATGCGGTCGTATGTACTTGTAGCGTTGGCTTCGGCCAGTATTTCTGTGTCGCAATGCGCTGGCCAGGACTTCGCGAAACAGATCGAGTCACTGGCCAAGCCGTATGTTGATTCCGAGACCGTGACGGGGCTTTCGGTCGGAGTTGTCAAAGCTGGCCAAACGACGCAGGTCCATTTAGGCAAAACGAGTGCTTCAGGCGAAACGCCGGATCCCGATACGGTTTACGAAATCGGGTCAGCGTCCAAAGTCTTTACCGGAATATTACTGGGTGATGCAGTCGTGCGCGGTGATGTTCAATTGGATCAAGCAGCCCAGGAATTGTTACCGCCTAGCGTGACGATGCCCAAAGGAAAGCAACGCGAGATCAAGCTGATTGATCTGTCGACTCACATGTCCGGCTTGCCTCGATTGCCAGACAATATGCCTAGCCTGACCAGCAAAGACCCCTACGCCGACTACACATCCAAGTTGGCTTACGCGTTTCTCAATAGCCATCAATTGATACGTGAACCGGGGGCAAAACAAGAGTATTCCAATTTCGCCGCGTCACTGCTGGGTCAATTGCTGTGCCAGAAAGCGGGGAAGAGCTACGACGAATTGTTAGCCGAACGGATCACGGTGCCACTGGGAATGGCGGACACACGCGTCGAATTGAATGCGTCCATGAAATCACGCTTGGCAACTCCGCATGACTCAAGCGGCAGTGTTGATTCCAATTGGGGATTTGCCGATATGCCAGGTGCGGGCGGGATTCGCAGCACCACCACGGACATGTTGAAGTTTGCTCAGGCTTGCTTGGAAACGCCGGACAACCCGACCGGCAAAGCGATCGAGATGGCTTGGAAAGAACACTACGCCGGGGGTCGCGGCGAAGCCAAGATGGGACTTGGTTGGCACTTTGCTGGCGATGGATCCACGCGGTGGCACAACGGTCAAACGGGTGGCTACCATTCGATGGTGATGGTCAATCGACAGCTGGGGTCGGCAGTGGTGGTTCTGACGAACACATCGACAATGGAAGTAGATCAGTTGGCCGGCGACGTGATTCGGATGTTGGCCGGTGCCAAAATGCAACCACGCATGTTTGACGCCGCAGTGAAGGTCACGCCCGAGAAGATGCAGCGGTTGGTTGGCCGATACCAATTGGCACCCACATTTATCTTCGATGTTTCGGTCAAGAACGGAAAACTGATGGTGGGTGTCACCAATCAACCAACCCATCAAGTCTTTGCCAAAAGCGACACGGAGTGGTTTTATAAAGTGGTCGACGCGACATTGACGTTTGACGTCGACAACAATGGCAAATGCAATTCGTTGGTGCTTTTCCAAAACGGCGTCCGCCAAACCGCAAAGCGAATCAAGTAGCCATTTCGTAGCGAAACTCGTCAACGGTTTCGGGGATTCCTGTGCTCAGTCCGAAAGTCTTGACGGCTTTCGCTACAGATTTTCCCTGCTGCGCGCCCTGACACCGAGGATCGTAAGCCTCTTAAGCTTGGGACGCTGATCTGGTTGCCAGCGGTGGCGTTTCTAATTGAAAGCCTGGCTAGATTACTCTTGCCAAGGTAGACCACGGGGATGCTGATTCCGTACGGAACCGATGCGCCGATTTACCATCGTCCCATCGCGACGGTGTCGATCATCGTGATCAATTTTGCGATGTTCTTGGCGACCGGGATGGGGCATGTCTATGGCAGTACTCAGTCTCCCTACCGCTGGTTGATCATCGAATTTGATCGGATCAATCCGCTGCAGTGGATCACCGGTGCGTTCATGCACGCGTCGTGGTGCCACTTGGTTGGCAACATGATTTTCCTGTGGTGCTTTGGCTTGGTTGTCGAAGGGAAAATCGGCTGGCGAAGATTCTCGCTGGTCTATCTGTGCCTGTGTTTAGGCAAAGGAGCCATCACTCAAGTACCCATGTTTGCAATCCATGGTGGTTCGCTTGGATCGATGGGCGGATGCCTGGGCGCGTCGGGTGTGATTTTTGGGCTGATCGCGATTGCACTGTGCTGGGCCCCGAAGAACAACATGCACTGTCTGTTTACCTGGTCGCTGTGGATGCCATACCCCGTCGATGTGCCGATCTTTGGTTTGGGCATTTTGTATGCAATCATGGAAATCCTGACGCTGGCATTGGTCGGATTTCACATGTCGACCCCAATGCTGCATATGCTGGGGATGTTGGTTGGTTTTCCCGTTGCGATTTACATGTTGAAAAAGAACTTGGTGGATTGCGAAGGCTGGGATGCGCTAACACTATGGGGCGATCTGACATTGAATCCGCTGAAGATACTACAAGGCATGACCGACGACGATCAGCATCCCGAATCCGCGCGAATCGGTCGACATTCAAGACGGTCGTCCGATGGGCACGATGCGCTGCAAGAAATCCTGGCCAATCCCGATCGCTTTAATCCCGCACCCAAATCGCCCGCATCTAAATCAACCATACACAACACAAGCCAACCCAAGATTTCAGTGCCAAACGCGTCTAACCAATTTGATCCAGTCGTAGCCCAGCAAGCGACACAATCGCGAATGCGTGACCGACGCCAGGTCGCGTTCGCAACTTTGCAACATGCGATACTTGAAAAGGAATTGTCCGAAGCCAAGAAAGCGTTTGAACATATTTGCGAACACTGGGGCACCCACGCGATCCATTCCAAAGTGCTGGCGGCTTACGGAAAATTGCTCAGCCAGCATGATTTCCATGTGGATTCGTTAGTCCCCCTGAAAGTGCTTGTGTCGCGACGCGTGAGTTGTGCCAATCAAGCGTGTCTGCGAATTGCCAGGATCCAATTGCAGATTCAAAACGATGCCGAAGCTGCCACTGCGACCCTTTCGCAAATCCGGGAACCAATCGATGAACCGACACGGCTACGGCATCAGCAACTCACAAATGCGATTCGGAAGCGAGCAGCGAGCGTGGACACGCCACCGTTAGCGTGCTAGTGCGTTGACCAGATTTAAAAGTGGGTAGGCATCTTGCCTGCCAATTTGCAATGACGGAAATCGCAGGCTGGAAGCCTACGCCACGGAAAGACCAACCCCAAAATTGAAGGTTGTCCAAGCACAAGTTCCTGGGGCAAGCTTAAATCTTACGGTCCCGAGGACCGGAGAGCTCGCGCCCTACCGCTAGAAATCGCAGCGGAACGGCGCGAGCCGTCCGGTATCACCCTGGTTTTTTAATCTGACTAGCATTGAGAACCAAGACATGAGTTTAACTTGGTTGCGCAGGCTTTCCGCTTTTGACGGACGGAACGCAATTGAACGTCGAATCCGATCCGGTCCCGCAATGATCATCACTACGGGGATGATCAATACTGGAGCATTGTCTCGTTGTGTACAGCCCGTTCGCCTGTCGTTGGCGTTTGCTAGAATGAATCGCTGAGCAAATATCCTCGATGGGAAGTTTTGGCGAGACGATCATGACGACTTCTCCCACAGCGACTGTCTTTCGCGCCGAAAACGTCACCAAGACGTACCAGATGGGCGAAGTGGAAGTGCATGCTTTGCGTGGTGTTAGCTTGGAATTGCACCAAGGCGAGTTCGTGGTCTTGCTGGGTGCATCGGGCAGTGGCAAGTCGACGTTGCTGAATATCTTAGGCGGGCTCGACACGCCGACGTCCGGCCAAGTGCATTACCTGGATCGCGAACTGACGGCCAGCGATGACGCTCAATTGACTCGCTACCGCCGTGACAACGTGGGGTTTGTGTTTCAGTTCTACAACTTGATTCCTAGCCTGACCGCGCGAGAAAACGTCGAACTGATTACTGAAATAGCTTCGTCGCCGATGAACGCACTGGACGCATTGGATTTGGTGGAACTTCGCGAACGTGCGGATCACTTCCCGGCACAACTTTCCGGTGGCGAACAACAGCGGGTCGCCATTGCCCGCGCGATTGCTAAGAACCCCAACGTCTTACTTTGCGACGAACCAACCGGCGCGTTGGACGTTAAAACGGGTGTCGTCGTGCTGCAAGCTATTGCTCGCATCAATCGCGAACTGGGGACGACGACCGCCGTGATCACTCACAATGCCGCCATCGCAAAAATGGCAGACCGCGTCATTTCGCTTTCCGATGGACGGATTTCCACGACCGAGACGAACACGACAAAGGTGTCAGCCAAGGAGTTGCAGTGGTAATCGTAGTGTTTGGATCATGTTGAAACTTGACCGAAAACTATTGCGTGATCTTTATCCACTGCGCGGTCAAGCAATCGCGATCGGATTGGTGATCGCTGCAGGCGTCGCTACGTTTGTGATGTCGATGTGCGCGTGGAAGTCACTCGAAAGCAGTAAGAATCGGTTCTATAACGATTTTTTGTTT
>JBAUHR010000423.1:0-9878 GCA_049680385.1 Rubripirellula sp.
ACAAGGTTTATGGCGACGCACCGAACGAACTGCCTCTGTCGGAGTTAGAAACACGGTGGGAATATGCCGATGAAAACGATTTCCATGGCATCGATGAATCCTGCCGAATCGACCAGACGATGCACTCGTTGTTTGGCGCATCGAAGACTGCTGCTGATGTGTTGGCGCAGGAATACGGCAAGTACTTTGGGTTAAAGACTGGCGTTTTTCGTGGCGGTTGCTTAACCGGTGCCAGCCACAGTGGTGTCGAACTACACGGTTTTCTGAGCTATCTGGTTCACGTTGCCGTTGTAGGCAAACCGTACACCATCTTTGGCTATAAAGGCAAACAGGTTCGTGATCAGATCGAGTGCAGCGACGTGGTTAAGGCGTTCGAAGCATTCGCGAAAAACCCAAGACCGGGTGAGGTGTATAACATCGGCGGCGGACGCGACAATGCGGCCAGCGTTCTGGAATGCATCTCGCTTATTGAAGAAATCGGCGGTCATAAGATCGACTTCAAACTTGGCGATGACAATCGCAAGGGCGACCACATCTGCTACATCAGCGATCTGCGGAAACTGAAACGTGACTATCCCGACTGGGACATCCGTGTTTCGTTGAAAGACATCCTGACGCAAATGATTGCATCCGAGGAAGCCAAGGTTGCTGCCAAAGCGTAGCACAAGCTGACCATCTGACGCGGCTTGCGAGTCTCTTTCACGACCGTAAGCCGTTGGCGATCCGCAGGTTCTTTGGATCGTCAAATTGCCCGTGAGTCTTCCGTAAGTGGGAGAATTGCCGTTTTTTAACTTGTTGGCGAATCTGGCTGACCAAACGGCTGTTCATTCGCGTCGGCGTGGCATGCCGCAGGGGAATGATTGCGAGTACGACAATTGTGCTCGACGCAGTTCTGATGGCGCCCTTACCAACCCTGACACGAGTCGAATCGACAAAGGTGGGGTGCCCAGTGCGGGGTATTCGGCGCATCCGGGTTAGGCGACTTGGAATTCTGCGGCGGGGTACGAATCTGGTCGAAGCGAGCGGGCACGCCACGAAGTGCGTCCTAGCTTCTATTGGATACCCAACCGCCCCGCCTCACACGACAGCAAGACAGTACCGCGAAATGATTGTCACCGACTTAATCCCGATCAGTGTTTCGACACTGCTGCCGACTGAGGTAGTGGGGTTGGATCTGTTCCGGCAAGAGGTGGAATCAGAACACTGCCAGCTCTATCGTGCGGCCGACTATCCGTTGACGATGGACGACCTGTCGCGTCTCAAACACCGCGGCGTGACACGGTTGTACATCAACAAATCATCACGCTCGGTTTACCAATCGTATTTGCGGAAAGTAGCGACGGCTTCCGGCCCTAACGCATTCCCGCTGACGGCTCGAGTTGGTGCTCTGAACGAAGTCGTGCGTGATGTTCTAGAGTCGGCTTTTAAACGCGACGACGTCGCTGAGACCGTTAACGCTGCTAAAAAACTTGGTTCACTGGCCACGGAACTCATCACGCAAGATGAGTTCACCGTAAGCGACTTGTTCCAGGTGCTTCATCATGATTACGCCACATTCACGCATTCGGCAAACGTCGCGTTCTATTCCGGGTTGCTAGCCAATGAACTTGGCTATTCCAAAGACGACGTTGAAAAAATCACAACCGGCGGACTGCTTCACGACCTGGGCAAACTGGAAATTGGCGAGCACATTTTGTGTAAGCCTGGCAAATTGTCTGATGACGAATTTCGGATCATTCGTTTGCATCCCACATGGGGATTCAAAAAGCTGGCTCATCGTGACGATCTAAACGAAGGTCAGTTGATGATGGCGTATCAGCACCACGAACGTTTGGATGGCAAAGGTTATCCCGTCGGATGTGTCGCAGATGACATTCACCCATGGGCAAACATCTGTGCAGTCGTTGACGTTTTTGAAGCGTTAACCAGTCAGCGTCCTTACCGTACACCGATGACGCGCAGTAAGGCACTTGCCCTGTTGCAGCGAGATAGCGGCACCCACTTTGATTCGGAGGTACTTGCATGTTGGAAATCGATTATCCAACGCAATTTGGCGAGTTGATCCAATCAACTGACTGTGACATTGAGTTGCCAGTCGAATGGACAGACTTTTTCGAAGAGCGTGGCGAGGTAGCGGCGTTCATTGAGGATGCTCGCAACAACCGACGCTTGCGAATTCGCACGCACGGTTTGATGTGGTTCGAACGGACCCTTCCGTTCTGTAAACGATCGACCGATCCGGTCGTGTGTTACACTCGAGACTTTTCGCGAATTGGCGCCGGCATTTTGGTGCCGTTTCAGATTTTTCCCGAAGAGAAACTACGATTAGTGCTGCCTACGTTCTGGGTCCAGCTTCATGTGGTCCGAGCCCGCCGTATCACCAGCAAGTGCTATGAAATCGGCACACAACTGATGGGGCGACACGATCCAGGGCCGGAAGCATTCGATCTTCAAAACGTTTGTTCAGCAGCTCAATAGCGTCGCCGCTTTTTATCTACGACAAACTCTTTGCCGATGCCGACTCAACGTTGGGAACTGCATTGAGTGATGCGATCAGTGTGCTGGCGTCGTAGTCTTCGTGCGGCTGGCAATGGTAGACGAGTTCTAATGATCCGCCGCGTCGGGCCGTTTCAGCACTGACGAGGACATGGGATTCTGTCATTCGATCCAGTTCGGCTTCCCAGCCACCAACCGTGTGTAAACCGACTCGAAGGTTTAGCCGCCAGGTGTTCTTCTTGCTCGCCAATTTGTCGGTGTTAGCCTTGTCCGTTCGGGGTTGGAAAACTCCATAGAGCCGAGTTGCCAGGCTGATCGTGACCAAGCCAATGCCGGATACCCAGTACTGGCCCGCGCCGACCGCCATCCCCACAACAACCGCAGCAAGAACGAACGCGACGTCACGAGTTTCGGGGACGGCCGTGCGAAATCGGACGATCGAAAGTGCACCGACTAGGCTGAACGCTCGAGCGATATTGTCACCAATGATTTGGGTCGCCATCGCAATCAGGATGCTCATCAGGATTAGCGTCAACGACAGCGTGTCGCGAGTTCCCGGGGGGCGATTCCCGCGACCGATCATCGCGATCAGCCACCCGCAAGCCCAGGCGGCGACTAAGCGAATCACAAGTGTCGAAATCGCAGGGTCAACATCCGTGGGCAAGCTATTGAGCCAGTCAGGCATGCGATGTTTCCCCGACCGCTGCGAGAGATAGGATTCCCGCGTGACTATCCGTGATCACAGGTTGCTGGTTCAGCATGTTTGCGACTGCCGTTCGATACTTCGAAAACCCAGTCGCGGGAATCGCAAACGTCCGCAGCAGTTCTTTGAACAGGTGTGGCATTTGGTTGTGGAACTTCAATTCTAAGATCTCGTCGGTCGTGATCCCCATTCGCTTGGAATGGTTCGCTGCGTCCGAGGTCGATGCGACATTCCAACCGTCGATGGGGCTGGCCTGCAGTTGGCTGTCGATCGTTAACCGCAGGCTCTCGCCATTAAGGGTGGACGTTCGCGCGAAACGGCGATAGTGAACTTGAACGGTGGGTTGCAGGCGACGCTTGGCGACGCGATCCGAAAACCAATCGCCGCACCAAGTGGTTGGGTCTGTCAATTCAGAGAGTCGAGATCCGACTTCCTGTTCGCTGGTCGCCGTTCGGTTCTTCTTGACCACGTTTGCTTTTTTACGTTTGGTTTCGAGCCACAGGGTCGTATCGTCGCCGTAGCGACGGATACGATGTTTCGCTTTCCCAACGTCGCTTGATCGACAGAAAATATCCAGCTCGGCAGTATCCAGATACAGCGTGTTGACGTCGTAGCTGTCGCCGAGTTCGTCGTTGCAGTGCCCGTCGACGCCAAGGTGCTGGCGAGCCCATTGACGCACTTCAAGCGAGAGCTTTGCATCAAGCACATATTTCAACTCGATGCGTTTGTCGTGGATTTGGTTATCGGTCATTTCGTTTTCTCCAACAAGAAGTTGCGACGTCCATCAGCAAACTCTTTCAAATTCATGCTGCCGTGACCGCCACGAACTTCCTGGGCATGCTGGGCAGTCCCTACGTCGGTCTTGGGGCGAGTTGCCGCGACAAACGCTTCGTAAGTGCCGAGCTTTCGCGTTTCAGTCTTGATCGCTTCGTCAATGAGCGCGGTCTGAGATTCGATGAACGGGCTGATGTTGTCCCAGTCGAGTGATGTTTCAGCAATTTTGCGAATGTTCGCAAGGTACTTTTCGCGGTACACAGGCACGGCTAGCAATTTGCTGCGTAGCGGTTTGCTGGCGTCGTCGAGTCCGATCAGCGGATCTAGTTCCAGTGGTGACGAAGTGATTGCGGTAGGACCGCGTCCGCCTGCTTCGCCACGGCCACCTGGGCCACCGCGACCGCCACGTCCACCGGGACCGCCTGGGCCGCCGCCGGCACCACGAAACGCCTCGTTCATATCGTGGGCGATGAAGTGAAACTTGTCGTTTTCGTCCAAGAAGATGTTGAAGTCGCTGGCGCGGACCCAATATCCATCAGAGTTGATCAGTGCGTTGTCGAGTGCCAGGAACCACAGCAGTTCGTCGACATCGGCAATGGGTTCAAGTGCCACAGGCAAAGCATCGGCCGGTGTTTCATCGAGCACGCGACAGAATTCGATCATCTTAGCCGTCGCCTTCTTTCCGCCCGACTTTTGTTCGTACGGATGGCCATACCTGTCGGGATCTTCACCGCGATAGTCCATTCCACCGCCGCCACGAGGCGAGCCGCTGACTTTCCAGCGCGCCCCTTTGCTGGACGTATAATGCTCTTTCAAGAACTCTTTGTTGAACTGCTGCACGTTCGAGTAGACGCCCCAATTTTCGCCATTGATGACGACACGAACAAAGTTAGCCTTCATGACCGGCATGAACTGGCCTGCGATGTGCGAATACAAAACGCTGCTCATCATCGACTCATCGCTCGATCCGTTTAGCAAGTTTAGAGTCTTATAGCCGAGTAGCCGTTGGTCCTTGTCTGCCATGTCCATCGAGACGTTGAGTGATCGTTTGTATCCGGCCGGGACCATGCCATAGGACGACGCACCCCGGAAATGAATTCCGACGTTCGGGTATGTGTTGCCATCAACGGTCAGAGTTGCTGCGACATCGACATCACTGCCGTGGAAGGCTTCGAGTTCTTTTTCCCAGTCGGGATTGTCGAAGTCGATGAAGATGGTTCGCAGAACGCTGGTGTCGTAGAGATCGGCTTGCAATGGTTCAACAGACGATTTCTCAATGAACATTCCTTGAGTTGCTTCGGGGCGATTGCCACCCATTCCCGGAGGTCCACCACCGCCTGGTCCACCACCGCCTGGTCCACCGCCACCAGGTCCGCCACCACCAGGTCCGCCACCACCAGGTCCGCCACCGCGGGGACCGCCACCTGGTCCACCGAATCCGCCGCGGTCGGATTCATTGGGTCGCTGTCCGTCACGTGTTGGCCGATCGCCACCGGGTGGACCAAAACCTCGCCCGCCCCGTCCGCCACCAGGCCCGCCGAAACCTTGCTGTGAAGCTGGGTTTTCCTTCAAAAAAGCAAGTGCTTCTTTTCGTTCGTCAACCTGGAGCCAGCCGTTATTGTCGGTATCAAATTGTTCCAGCAGCTCGCGATCTGGCCCACTAGGCGGTCCTCCGGGTCCGCCCGGGCCTCCTCCGCCTGGCCCAAATCCCTGAGCTCCAAATCCCTGAGCTCCAAGTTCTGGTGGCAGAGCTCCAACGGTCAAGAGCAGCGCAATACTTAAAGGAACAAGGCAGACGCAGATCTTTGCCCGAGTTGAGAATGGCCGCTGAAACATGTGGAAAACTCTGGGGGATTGGTGATCGAAACAGAGTGCCCATGGCTCTCTCTGGATCTATGGTTGCCAGCAACATCGAAATCCGCCGCAGAGAAAAGGCAGAATGCAAAGAAAAAAATGCCAACGAGACTCGCACGATCGTACGCACTTTTTGCGAACAATAGCGGCAAACGTACCAGGATCGAGTGGTCCTGTGGCGACGCGATTGGATCGGCGCGAGAAGAAGATGGCATGGTGACGGCGCAAGCAGACTTGCGTCACGGCCAGAGAAGCGTCAACGATTCGGCGGGCCTGCTCGCAGCCTAAATCGACTCGATCCACCAACTGACTTTTTTGCTGAACTCGATCACGTCGCATCCGACGATCCGTTCAAAGTCATTGACGCGATCGGATCGCGGGTAATCGCGGAATGCAGGGCGCGTCGCGGTGGTGTTTAGCAGGTCCGCAAACTTCGTGCTTTCACGTTCGGCAAGGTAGAACATCATCGACCAAGCGACGTGATAGGCTTCGCTGACTTGGTTTGGATTCTCGAACATCGTGTTGTCGCTGATCAGTTGCATCACCGACTGAGCGAAGCGGTGGTCATCGCGGCCACTGTAGGTTTGCTTGAGAAATCCGAGGCTTTCTTGGTTGATGCGATCGTTAAGACGAGTTGATGATCGTGCGTTAGTCATGCCGGCTGGTTCGAACATCTGACCGATTCCTTCGGTGATCCAGCGAGGCGTTTCGGACAGGCGACTGTGGACGCCCGAGTTGTAGGCGGATTGGTGCGCCGCTTCGTGCCGAACGGTGGCCGCGGTTTGGGCTCGGTTGCCACCGTCATGGGTCATCACTCGATTGCTTTCGCCAGAGTACAGCCCGGCGACGCGTCTGACTTCGATGTCCAGCTTGTTGAACTCGCGGTACATCGCGTTTTCATCCGGCAGCACGATTGCGACCATCGGGAATCGCCCCTCGCGCACGTTGACACCGCGTTTGGTCATGTAGTCGGTAAAGCCGCGGTGCGACTGCTCGAACAGTGTCGGCCAACGGTTGCCGCGGCCGACGGGCTGAACGACGAGAAAGTTCTTAGTAGCTAACACTTCGAATCCATGTCGAAATTCAGCTCGCAGTTCATTGCGAAGCTCGGTGACGCTGATCGCTTCGTAGGGTTGGTTGGTTTGACGAATCTGCGAGGACGACGATTTTGGGTTGAGCGAGTGCATCCAGCCGTCACGCCCTAAGATCACCGTTTCATGCGCCAGTTTCAGTAGCGGCAGCCCCATTTGGGTTTTCCCGAGTGCCGAGAACTCAACCATCGCGGTCGATTGAGCCATTGCACAGTCGCGCCCGGTCAAAGAAACCAGGATTAGTGCAGCGATCGTCAGCAAAGTGGTTCGGCGGGCGGGAATCATCAAGCAATCCAGATAGAAAGTCGTAACACAGAGTGGTCGAACGAGAACTGTGGCGGCTTGCCGTGCGACGTCGAGTTCAGCATCGATAAAACACAGCGAGCCTGACTTGCCACCTCGAAGGCTAGGTTAGAATTACGGTTGCCCCGAACCGTCCCGACCCGATGACTCGCAAATCACGATTTTCGCTTGGACGAACGTGAAGGAATATTCGAATGATGCGGAATTTAACGACGAAGCGACCAAACTGGAAACTTCGCCGGATACGAGGAATTGTCGCTGCGGCAGTACTGTTGACCGGTCCGGCGGTGGTTGATTCAGTCCCGTTTGTCAATGGCCAAGAAGTTACCCAGCAGCAAACCGTCGACTTGAAGTCGGATGTGCTGCAGTGGGTCGACGAATTGGATGCGGACAGTTTGTCAAAACGCAAAGCAGCCGAGCGGGCACTGATTGATGCGGGGCCAGCGGCGCTGGAGTTCCTGCCGAAATCAAAGCCGGGGATCTCGATCGAGGCAGTTGAACGGCTTTCACGAGTTCGTAAGACCTTGATGCAGCAGCGAACCGAAAGCGAAACCGAATCCGAAGCGATTCGTGTGGCTCTTGATGACGTGTCGACGCTGGGCGATGCCTTAGAAGCGATCAGCCGGGACAGCGGTGTCGAGTTTGATCATGACGCCGACGTTTCGCTGGCAATCGACTCGGTCGCCACCCCGCTTTCGTTTTGGCACGCCGTCGACCTTGTGCTTGATCAGGCGAACTTAGACATCAACTTTTATGCGGGTGACGAATCAACTTTAAAACTTGTTTCTCGCGATCCCGAGCGTCCGTCGCGAGTCGATTCGGCTGCCTACGCTGGGGTCTACCGAATCGAACCGACGGCGGTGACGTCGCGGCGCAGTTTGAACAATCCGACTCTATCGGGACTCAACATCAGCATCGAGATTGCTTGGCAACCGCGAGTCACGCCGATCGGATTGACGTTACCGATCGCCCAGTTGTCGGGAAAACTGGATGACGGCGAAACGCTGAAGCCGCAAGAATCAGGCGAGACGATTGATGTGGCGACAAACAGCGATATTGCCTTCAGTGAGTTCTTTTTACCAATGCAGTTGCCAGCCGGGCAGCCAGGAAAAATCGAATCGCTGTCGGGGTTGATTCGGGCATTGTTGCCGGGGAAAAAGCAAACGTTCGAGATGCCGCTCGCCAATGTTGGCGAAAAGAAACTGATCGATTCGATGACTGTCGAAATTGAATCGCTTCGCCCCAATGGGCCGCTGCATGAAGTGCGCGTCGGCATTGAATTGAAGGACGCGGATCGATCGTTGGAAAGTCACCGTCACTGGATTTTCGAGAACGAAGTTCACGTGCTTCGTAAAGACGGATCGCGGGCCGACCATTTGGGTTACGAGGTCTATCGACAAACGGCTGCTGGTGTCGGGATTGGATACTTGTTTGATCTTGGCGATACGGCTGGCGAATCAAAACTCGTTTATCGTTCGCCGACCGCAGTGGTGCCGAGTGAAGTTTCGTTTGTGATCCAGGACATCTTGTTGCCATGAACATACAGCGTTTCATTCTTGCCGCCGCCATTTGCGTTTCACTGACCGGTGAATCGGTTGCTCAAGACGTTGCCGAAGACGACATCGAGCCAAGTGATCCTTTCGCCGCAGTACAAGGCGAGGCGATCTATGTGGGCGAAATCAATCTGGTTCTGACTCAGCGGATCAGTGCACGTGATCTGGACCGCGTCGGCGAAGACGTCAAGCGTGCGACAGCACTGTTGTTGGTTCGTCGACACCTAGCGATGAAAGCGCTGATGAAGTTGGGCGGCGAATCGTTGGCCGATAGCCTCGATCGGCGAGTCGCAAGCTATTCCAGCGAAGCCAAACAGCGTGGAACGAGTATCGACGAACTGGCCAAGGCACGGCAATCGACGAGCGAAGCCATGATCGCCGACATTCGGTGGTCGTCGGCGTGGGCACAATACTTGAAGAGCAAAATGACGCCCGACAATCTGCAGCGTTACTTCGAGTCTCACCGTGACGAGTACGGCGGAGGTCAGTTCCAAGACTTGGCTGACCAATCAAAGCTTCGCCGCGATGCGGCAAATGCTTTGTTTGAGACGTTGGTTGCCAGCGAATCGGAAACAAAGGTGACTTGGTTCGTCGATTCGCTGCATCAACAGGATCGCTAACTGCCGATCACTACGGCTTGATCGTGTTGCCTTTTTGGCTTCCGTCCATGTGCTCTTTGTACATTTCAGAAATGTCGCTCGGCAGACGTGGACGTCCCTTCATCGGTTCGGGTGGGAAGTCGTCGCCACGGACGGCGGATCCTAGGGGAGTCGTCAATGTATCGTCGATTGCCTTCAAGTAGCTTTGCAGCTTCCAGGCTGGGATGACGGTGATGCCTAGTTCGTTGGCTTGATCCTTCACACGGGCGATCGCCCGCAGTGCAGCTTCGGCCTTAGGATCATCCGACACTGATTCGGATAGTTCAGGGTCTTTGCCAATCACCATGAATCGAACGCTGGCGTCTAGTTTGCCAGTGACTGAACCCGATGATGATACTTCGGCGGCGACTTCGGCACCCGCTGCTTTGATTTGTCCCTTGATCGCATCGTTGTCAGGGCGACCGTCGCCATCAATATCGATTTCACCGGCAAGTGCAATCTTGAC